>NZ_JBMPZU010000024.1:0-28422 GCF_049463095.1 Neobacillus sp. 19
CTGATGTGAAAGCCCACGGCTCAACCGTGGAGGGTCATTGGAAACAGGGGGACTTGAGTGCAGAAGAGGAAAGCGGAATCCCACGTGTAGCGGTGAAATGCGTCGAGATGTGGAGGAACACCAGTGGCGAAGGCGGCTTTCTGGTCTGTAACTGACGCTGAGGCGCGGAAAGCGTGGGGAGCAAACAGGATTAGATACCCTGGTAGTCCACGCCGTAAACGATGAGTGCTAAGTGTTAGGGGGTTTCCGCCCCTTAGTGCTGCAGCTAACGCATTAAGCACTCCGCCTGGGGAGTACGGCCGCAAGGCTGAAACTCAAAGGAATTGACGGGGGCCCGCACAAGCGGTGGAGCATGTGATTTAATTCGAAGCAACGCGAAGAACCTTACCAGGTCTTGACATCCTCTGACACTCCTAGAGATAGGACGTTCCCCTTCGGGGGACAGAGTGACAGGTGGTGCATGGTTGTCGTCAGCTCGTGTCGTGAGATGTTGGGTTAAGTCCCGCAACTAGCGCAACCCTTGATCTTAGTTGCCAGCATTCAGTTGGGCACTCTAAGGTGACTGCCGGTGACAAACCGGAGGAAGGTGGGGATGACGTCAAATCATCATGCCCCTTATGACCTGGGCTACACACGTGCTACAATGGATGGTACAAAGGGCTGCGAAACCGCAAGGTTTAGCCAATCCCATAAAACCATTCTCAGTTCGGATTGCAGGCTGCAACTCGCCTGCATGAAGCCGGAATCGCTAGTAATCGCGGATCAGCATGCCGCGGTGAATCGTTCCCGGGCCTTGTACACACCGCCCGTCACACCACGAGAGTTGAACACCCGAAGTCGGTGGGGTAACCTTCATGGAGCCAGCCGCCTAAGGTGGGACAGATGATTGGGGTGAAGTCGTAACAAGGTAGCCGTATCGGAAGGTGCGGCTGGATCACCTCCTTTCTAAGGATAATGCAGTCCTTTCGGACTGATAATAAGGTTGACGTTTCTTGTTTGTTTAGTTTTGAGGGAGCAATTCTCTCAAAGCTTTTTTGTTCCTTGAAAACTAGATAATCGTAAGAAGAAGCAAAGTAAACATCGAGTAATCGCCATTTTAGTTTTTCTCTCTTATTGAATAAGAGTTATAAACCTTTTTAGGTTAAGTTAGAAAGGGCGCACGGTGAATGCCTTGGCACTAGGAGCCGATGAAGGACGGGACTAACACCGATATGCTTCGGGGAGCTGTAAGTAAGCTTTGATCCGGAGATTTCCGAATGGGGAAACCCACTGTTCGTAATGGAACAGTATCTTTACCTGAATACATAGGGTATAGAAGGCATACCCGGGGAACTGAAACATCTAAGTACCCGGAGGAAGAGAAAGCAAACGCGATTCCCTGAGTAGCGGCGAGCGAAACGGGACATAGCCCAAACCAAGAGGCTTGCCTCTTGGGGTTGTAGGACACTCAACATGGAGTTACAAAGGAACGGGGTAAATGAAGTGACCTGGAAAGGTCAGCCGTAGAAGGTAAAAGCCCTGTAGTTGAAACTTCGTTCCCTCCTGAGTGGATCCTGAGTACGGCCGGACACGTGAAATCCGGTCGGAAGCAGGGAGGACCATCTCCCAAGGCTAAATACTCCCTAGTGACCGATAGTGAACCAGTACCGTGAGGGAAAGGTGAAAAGCACCCCGGAAGGGGAGTGAAATAGTTCCTGAAACCGTGTGCCTACAAGTAGTCAGAGCCCGTTTATGGGTGATGGCGTGCCTTTTGTAGAATGAACCGGCGAGTTACGATCCCATGCAAGGTTAAGTTGAAGAGACGGAGCCGCAGCGAAAGCGAGTCTGAATAGGGCGTTTGAGTATGTGGTCGTAGACCCGAAACCAGGTGATCTACCCATGTCCAGGGTGAAGTCCAGGTAACACTGGATGGAGGCCCGAACCCACGCACGTTGAAAAGTGCGGGGATGAGGTGTGGGTAGCGGAGAAATTCCAATCGAACTTGGAGATAGCTGGTTCTCTCCGAAATAGCTTTAGGGCTAGCCTCACGTTGTTAGAGTCTTGGAGGTAGAGCACTGTTTGGACTAGGGGCCCTCATCGGGTTACCGAATTCAGACAAACTCCGAATGCCAAAGACTTATCCGTGGGAGTCAGACTGCGAGTGATAAGATCCGTAGTCGAAAGGGAAACAGCCCAGACCACCAGCTAAGGTCCCAAAGTATACGTTAAGTGGAAAAGGATGTGGAGTTGCTTAGACAACCAGGATGTTGGCTTAGAAGCAGCCACCATTTAAAGAGTGCGTAATAGCTCACTGGTCGAGTGACTCTGCGCCGAAAATGTACCGGGGCTAAACGTATCACCGAAGCTGTGGATTGACACCGTTGGTGTCAGTGGTAGGAGAGCGTTCTAAGGGCGTTGAAGCTAGACCGTAAGGACTGGTGGAGCGCTTAGAAGTGAGAATGCCGGTATGAGTAGCGAAAGATGAGTGAGAATCTCATCCACCGTATGCCTAAGGTTTCCTGAGGAAGGCTCGTCCGCTCAGGGTTAGTCGGGACCTAAGCCGAGGCCGAAAGGCGTAGGCGATGGACAACAGGTTGATATTCCTGTACCACCTATGAATCGTTTGAGTGATGGGGGGACGCAGGAGGATAGGGTAAGCGCGCTGTTGGATATGCGCGTCTAAGCAGTTAGGCTGGTGAACAGGAAAATCCGTTCACCGTGAAGGCTGAGCTGTGACAGCGAGGGAAATTTAGTACCGAAGTTCCTGATTCCACACTGCCAAGAAAAGCCTCTAGCGAGATTCAAGGTGCCCGTACCGCAAACCGACACAGGTAGGCGAGGAGAGAATCCTAAGGTGAGCGAGAGAACTCTCGTTAAGGAACTCGGCAAAATGACCCCGTAACTTCGGGAGAAGGGGTGCTCTTTAGGGTTCATAGCCCTGAAGAGCCGCAGTGAATAGGCCCAGGCGACTGTTTAGCAAAAACACAGGTCTCTGCGAAGCCGCAAGGCGAAGTATAGGGGCTGACGCCTGCCCGGTGCTGGAAGGTTAAGAGGAGGGGTTAGCGCAAGCGAAGCTCTGAATCGAAGCCCCAGTAAACGGCGGCCGTAACTATAACGGTCCTAAGGTAGCGAAATTCCTTGTCGGGTAAGTTCCGACCCGCACGAAAGGCGTAACGATCTGGGCACTGTCTCAACGAGAGACTCGGTGAAATTATAGTACCTGTGAAGATGCAGGTTACCCGCGACAGGACGGAAAGACCCCGTGGAGCTTTACTGTAGCCTGATATTGAATTTTGGTACAGCTTGTACAGGATAGGTAGGAGCCTGAGAAGCCGGAGCGCTAGCTTCGGTGGAGGCGTCGGTGGGATACTACCCTGGCTGTATTGAAATTCTAACCCGCACCCCTGATCGGGGTGGGAGACAGTGTCAGGTGGGCAGTTTGACTGGGGCGGTCGCCTCCTAAAGAGTAACGGAGGCGCCCAAAGGTTCCCTCAGAATGGTTGGAAATCATTCGTAGAGTGTAAAGGCACAAGGGAGCTTGACTGCGAGACCTACAAGTCGAGCAGGGACGAAAGTCGGGCTTAGTGATCCGGTGGTTCCGCATGGAAGGGCCATCGCTCAACGGATAAAAGCTACCCCGGGGATAACAGGCTTATCTCCCCCAAGAGTCCACATCGACGGGGAGGTTTGGCACCTCGATGTCGGCTCATCGCATCCTGGGGCTGTAGTCGGTCCCAAGGGTTGGGCTGTTCGCCCATTAAAGCGGTACGCGAGCTGGGTTCAGAACGTCGTGAGACAGTTCGGTCCCTATCCGTCGTGGGCGCAGGAAATTTGAGAGGAGCTGTCCTTAGTACGAGAGGACCGGGATGGACGCACCGCTGGTGTACCAGTTGTCTTGCCAAAGGCATCGCTGGGTAGCTATGTGCGGACGGGATAAGTGCTGAAAGCATCTAAGCATGAAGCCCCCCTCAAGATGAGATTTCCCATAGCGTCAAGCTAGTAAGATCCCTGAAAGATGATCAGGTTGATAGGTCAGAGGTGGAAGCGTGGCGACATGTGGAGCTGACTGATACTAATCGATCGAGGACTTAACCATTTTTAAGTGGTTGAACTCGTTTTTACAAAAAACTTCTTCTGCATTATCTAGTTTTGAGGGAATGAAAACCTCAAATAAATAGTCTGGTAACAATGGCGAGAAGGTCACACCCGTTCCCATACCGAACACGGAAGTTAAGCTTCTCAGCGCCGATGGTAGTTGGGGCATGCGCCCCTGTGAGAGTAGGACGTTGCCAGGCACGCATAAAAAGGACAATCCGGGAGGATTGTTTTTTTTTGCGTCAATAAATGAAAGTGAAAAGTAACTCACCAAAAGCGGAAAGAACCCCTCAACTCTACAAAAACAGCCCAAATTTGTCCTTTCATTCCCCCAACTTTATTCCTAACTTCCGTATTTCAATAAAATTCAGGTTTCATTACCGTGAAATTTGGAGAAAATCAGTAGTAGTGAATCGTTGCATCTACATAAAATTTTCAGTATAATTAAAGTCAAATATAGTCAAAGTCAGAAGATGGGGGGTGGGAAGATGAGAAACATCTCCGATATTATTGAAAAATATCTAAAGCAAGTTTTGGAAATGAGCGAGAAGGACCTTGTTGAAATTAAGCGAAGTGAGATTGCTGATAAATTTCAATGTGTTCCCTCTCAAATCAATTATGTAATTAATACTCGCTTTACAATTGAAAGAGGGTATATAGTTGAGAGTAAACGGGGCGGCGGTGGATATATTCGGATTATGAAGGTTCAATCCCACGATTTTGCCCATTTAATCGATCATTTACTTTCACTATTTCAAAGTCGAATCAGTCAGACAAGTGCTGAGGATGTTATCGTAAGACTTGTTCAAGAGGAGATCATTACAAAACGAGAAGCAAAAATTATGTTAAGCGTTATTGATCGCTCCGTTTTATATATTGATCTTCCATACCGAGATGAATTAAGAGCAAGAATGCTAAAAGCAATGTTAACTTCTTTGAAATATAAATAATTTGCGCAGCCGGAGAGGTGAAGAGATGATTTGCCAAGAATGCAATCAAAGGCCTGCAGCACTTCATTTTACAAAAATTATTAATGGAGAAAAAACAGAAGTGCATCTTTGTGAAAAATGTGCTCAGGAAAAAGGTGAAATGTTTATCTTTAGTGGAGAAACGGGATTTGCTTTTAATAATCTGTTAGCTGGTTTATTAAATATTGACCCAACCTTTCAAAATCCAAGTCAAAGTCCATTCCATCAGGAGGAAATACTTCAGTGCCAGTACTGCTCCATGACTTTTCCTCAATTTTTAAAAGTAGGCCGGTTTGGGTGTGCACACTGCTATGAGACATTTAAAGACCAGCTAAAGCCAGTTTTAAGGCGCCTTCATAGTGGAAACTGGACTCATAATGGTAAAATTCCAAAAAGAATTGGCGGGGGGATTCAACTTCGAAAACAGATTGAAGAGCTGAAAGGTAAGCTGAGAGAATCCATCTCCCAGGAGGAATTTGAAAAAGCAGCAGAGATTCGTGATGAAATACGCACATTAGAAAGAAAATTAGCCGATCGTGTTGAGGGAGGGGAATAACGTGTCACTTGAACGGTTTCTGAGGTCTGCCGTCAGCTCCTGGATGAGCGAAGAGGGGCCTGATTCGGATATTGTTCTTAGTTCCCGAATCCGTTTGGCGAGGAACTTTGAAGACTATAAATTTCCAACTGTTTTTTCACATGAAGAAGCAAAGATGATTATTGTAAATATAGAAGAAATTTTAAGAAAATCTGCTGATCAAAATTTTGGGCAAATGGAATTGCTGAAAATCGATGAAATGCAGCCGCTGCAAAAAAGGGTATTAGTGGAAAAGCACCTGATTAGTCCGCAACTGGCTGAAGATTCACCATACGGTGCTGTTTTATTAACCGTAAATGAAGAAGTCAGTATTATGATAAATGAGGAAGATCATATTCGGATTCAATGCCTATTCCCTGGTTTACAATTATCTGAAGCATTAGATGCAGCCAATCAAATTGATGATTGGCTGGAAAGTAATATTCAATATGCCTTTGATGAGAAGCATGGTTATTTAACCAGCTGTCCGACCAACGTTGGAACAGGGCTCCGAGCATCCGTGATGATGCATTTGCCAGGGTTAATCTTAACACAGCAAATCAACCGGATCATTCCGGCCATTCATCAGTTAGGGCTCGTTGTTAGAGGAATCTATGGCGAGGGCAGTGAAGCACTGGGTAATATCTTTCAAATTTCCAATCAAATTACGCTTGGAAAGTCAGAAGAGGATATTAGCCGCGATTTGATGGGAGTTGTAGGCCAGCTAATTTCTCAAGAAAGGTCTGCACGTGAAGCATTACGAAAAACTTCAAACATACAATTAGAAGACAGGGTATATCGCTCCTTAGGAGTTTTAACGAATAGCCGGATTATTGAATCAAAAGAAGCGGCTAGATGTTTATCCGATGTAAGGCTTGGGATCGATATGGGGTTTATCGAAAATATGCCGAAAACGATATTAAACGAATTAATGATTTTGACCCAGCCGGGTTTTCTTCAGCAATATGCCGGCGGACCATTGCGGCCGCATGAAAGGGATATTCGAAGAGCGGCATTAATTAGGGATCGAATAAAAATGGAGAATGATAATAGGTGAGGAGGAAGAGAATATGATGTTTGGACGTTTTACCGAAAGAGCACAAAAGGTTCTTGCTTTGGCACAAGAGGAAGCTATCCGCCTGGGACATAACAACATTGGGACAGAGCATATTTTGTTAGGGCTGGTTCGCGAAGGTGAAGGAATTGCGGCAAAAGCACTTTATGGACTTGGTTTAGGTTCTGAAAAAATCCAAAAGGAAGTTGAAAATCTAATTGGCAAAGGACAAGAAACCTCTCAAACCATTCACTATACTCCTAGAGCTAAAAAGGTTATTGAACTATCAATGGATGAGGCGCGAAAATTAGGTCATTCCTATGTCGGTACAGAGCATATTCTCCTTGGCTTAATCCGCGAGGGAGAAGGAGTGGCTGCAAGGGTCCTTAATAATCTTGGCGTCAGCTTAAATAAAGCACGTCAGCAAGTACTGCAATTATTAGGAAGCAATGATTCAAGCGGTCATCAGGGTGGTGCGTCTGCTACTGCAAATACGCCGACATTGGATAGTCTTGCAAGAGACTTAACGTCGATTGCCAGAGAAGGAAGCCTAGATCCTGTGATTGGACGCAGTAAAGAAATTCAGCGTGTCATTGAGGTGCTGAGCCGTCGAACTAAAAATAATCCGGTATTAATCGGTGAACCTGGAGTCGGAAAAACAGCGATTGCTGAAGGCCTCGCTCAACAAATTGTTAATAATGAAGTGCCGGAGATTCTTCGTGATAAACGTGTCATGACACTCGATATGGGCACTGTTGTTGCAGGAACAAAATATCGCGGTGAGTTCGAGGACCGCTTGAAGAAAGTAATGGATGAAATTCGCCAGGCAGGAAATATCATTTTATTCATTGATGAACTCCATACCTTAATTGGCGCAGGCGGCGCGGAGGGTGCAATCGATGCCTCCAATATCTTAAAGCCATCGCTTGCCCGTGGTGAGCTTCAATGTATTGGGGCAACCACACTGGATGAATATCGTAAATACATTGAAAAAGATGCAGCGTTAGAACGACGCTTCCAGCCGATTCGCGTCGATGAACCAACGGCTGAAGAATCAGTACAAATTTTAGAAGGATTGCGTGACCGTTATGAGGCACACCACCGTGTTTCTATTACGGATGAGGCGATCAAAGCAGCTGTTAAGCTTTCAGACCGCTATATTTCAGACAGATTTCTGCCTGATAAAGCGATTGACCTAATCGATGAAGCAGGATCAAAGGTACGGCTTCGCTCTTATACCACTCCTCCAAACTTAAAGGAATTAGAGGTAAAGCTTGAGGAGGTAAGAAAAGAAAAGGATGCCGCTGTCCAAAGTCAAGAATTTGAAAAGGCAGCCTCCTTAAGGGATACGGAACAACGTCTTCGCGAGCAGCTTGAAGAAACGAAGAAGACGTGGAAGGAAAAGCAAGGGAAAGAAAACAATGAGGTAACGGTTGAAGATATCGCAAGCGTGGTATCCAGCTGGACCGGAGTGCCTGTTTCTAAGCTTGCTGAAACGGAAACAGCGAAGTTACTTAATTTAGAAGAAGTGCTTCATTCTCGGATTATCGGTCAAGAGGAAGCAGTCAAAGCTGTTTCAAAGGCAGTCCGCCGTGCAAGAGCGGGATTAAAAGATCCAAAACGTCCAATCGGTTCCTTTGTCTTCCTGGGACCAACCGGGGTCGGAAAAACAGAATTAGCCCGTGCCCTTGCTGAAGCGATGTTTGGCGATGAAGATGCAATGATTCGGATCGATATGTCTGAGTATATGGAAAAGCATTCCACATCAAGACTTGTTGGATCACCTCCAGGATATGTCGGCTATGAAGAAGGCGGACAATTAACGGAAAAGGTCCGGAGAAAACCTTACTCTGTCATACTGCTTGACGAAATTGAAAAGGCACATCCGGATGTATTTAATATTTTGCTCCAAGTACTTGAAGATGGCCGTTTAACGGATTCTAAGGGAAGAACCGTAGATTTCCGGAACACGGTGTTGATTATGACGTCCAATGTCGGCGCAGAGGCACTGAAACGAAACAAATATGTGGGCTTTAATATTCAAGATGGGGAACAGGATTACAAAGATATGAAGGGTAAAGTGATGGATGAATTAAAGAAAGCCTTCCGTCCGGAGTTCTTGAATCGAATCGATGAAATTATTGTTTTCCATGCGTTAGAAAGAAAGCATTTAAATGAAATTGTCACATTGCTATCTGATCAGTTAATCAAACGCTTAAAAGAACAAGATATTTCACTGGAATTAACTGAAGCAGCAAGGGAGAAAATTTCGCAGGAAGGGTACGACCCTGAATACGGGGCAAGGCCGCTTAGACGGGCAATTCAAAAACATATTGAAGACCGTCTCTCTGAGGAATTACTAAAAGGAACTCTATTAACTGGCCAGCTTGCAATAATTGATGTAGATAATGGCGAATTTATTGTGAGAATGGCTGAAAAAACAAGCTTAGTAAAATAATCTTGTTTGAACCAATAATCAAACTTGTTTAACAACACAGGCAAGAGGTACACGTGAATAAAGTCAACCCGTGTACCTCTTTTTTCATTTTTAGAGTCAGCAAGTGAGGTAGAATCGGATGGCTAAACGAAAAACAAAATTTATGTGTCAGGAATGCGGGTATGAATCGCCAAAGTGGATGGGGAAATGCCCAGGCTGCGGACAATGGAATAAGATGATTGAGGAAGTAGAAGTGACGGGTGCAACGAGAAGAGGGGCATTTGCTCATTCTCAGGGCGGATCGACGCTAGCAGCAAAACCAATGCCCATTAATTCGATTGAAATGGAAAATGAACCAAGGATTCAGACCGACTTAAATGAGCTAAATCGTGTTTTGGGCGGTGGTGTGGTAAAGGGTTCGTTAGTATTAATTGGCGGAGACCCGGGGATTGGGAAATCTACCCTTCTGCTGCAGGTATCTTCACAGCTCGCAAGTAAAGGGAATCAGGTTTTATACATATCTGGTGAAGAGTCGTTACGCCAGACAAAGCTTCGAGCGGAACGATTAGGGATTGCCTCAGAAAATCTATTGGTTTATGCAGAAACAAATTTAGAAGAAATTAACCGGACAATTGACAGCACCAATCCGAGCTTTGTCATTATTGATTCCATCCAAACTGTTTTTCACCCGGATGTGACATCAGCTCCGGGAAGTGTGTCACAGGTTCGTGAATGTACCTCTGAATTAATGAGAATTGGTAAGACAAAAGGGATTGCCATTTTTATTGTTGGACACGTAACGAAGGAGGGATCGATCGCCGGTCCGAGATTGCTTGAGCATATGGTGGATACCGTGCTTTATTTTGAAGGGGAAAGACATCACACATACCGCATTTTACGGGCAGTAAAGAACCGCTTTGGTTCCACGAATGAAATGGGTATTTTTGAAATGAAGGAATTTGGCCTCGAGGAAGTAGGAAATCCATCAGAAATCTTTCTTGAGGAACGGTCCAGGGGAGCAGCAGGCTCAACAGTCGTGGCTTCCATGGAAGGAACCCGTCCGGTTCTCGTTGAAATCCAAGCATTAATTTCGCCAACGAGCTTTGGAAACCCAAGAAGAATGGCGACAGGAATTGACCACAACCGTGTGCCACTGTTAATGGCCGTCTTAGAAAAGCGGGTTGGGATGCTGCTTGCGAACCAAGATGCCTATTTAAAGGTGGCCGGTGGTGTTAAGTTGGATGAACCAGCGATTGATTTAGCCATCGCTGTCAGTATTGCCTCCAGTTTCCGGGACCGTCCGACTAGGCCAACTGACTGTATTATTGGCGAAGTAGGTTTAACCGGTGAGGTAAGAAGGGTATCTAGAATTGAGCAGCGGGTCCAAGAGGCCGCAAAACTAGGCTTTGAGCGCGTGATATTACCGGCAAATAATTTAAGCAGCTGGACGGGGCCAAAAGGGGTTCAGCTCATTGGTGTTTCATCCGTTAGTGAGGCACTCCAAGCAGCGTTGGGAGGGTAACAGATGGATAGTAAAAAGCTTGGTGAACAATCTGTCAGTGATGTATTGCAGTTTATTGCACCCGGCACACCAATCCGGGAGGGAATTGATAATGTCCTCCGGGCGAATACTGGGGGGCTTATTGTTGTTGGCTATAATGAAAAGGTAAAAGGGATTGTTGATGGCGGTTTTGAAATCAATTGCCCCTTTTCGCCAAGCTTTTTATATGAATTGGCAAAAATGGATGGGGCCATCATTTTAAATGAGTTAGGAAACAAGATTCTTTTTGCCAACGCCCAGCTTGTTCCAAATTCAGAAATCGCTGCATCCGAAACAGGGATGCGGCATCGCACGGCTGAGCGGGTAGCCAAACAAACAAAAGCCTTAGTGATTGCTATTTCCCAAAGAAGAAACGTGATTACCCTGTATCAGGGGAATTTCCGCTATGCCTTAAAAGACATTGCGGTCATCCTGACAAAGGCCAATCAAGCTATTCAAACGCTTGAGAAGTATAAAGTTGTCCTCGAGCAAAGTATAACCAATTTAAGCGTCTTAGAGTTCGAGGAATCCGTTACATATAATGATGTTTTACTTGTCCTCCGCCGCTTTGAAATGGTCCTGAAAATAAAAAACGAACTAGTCACCTATCTGCACGAACTTGGGACGGAAGGCCGTCTTATTCGCCTGCAAATGAATGAAATTTTAACGGATTTGGAAGAAGAGACGATGCTGCTTATGAAAGATTATGCCTTCGAACGGGATTTAAGGGCTAAAGAGGTGCTGCAGAGAATGCAAACATTAACGGCAAGCGGGACAATTGAAGATATGGTTTTATTAAAATTATTAGGCTATCAAGGCTATGTTCATCTTGATGAGCATAAACATCCAAGAGGCTACCGGATCCTGCATAAGATTCCACGGCTCCCCTCGGTTATTATTGAAAACCTCATTAGTTCATTTGGGGTGCTGGCGAAAATTATCCCCGCCACAGTGGAGGAACTGGATGATGTAGAAGGAATTGGCGAAGTTCGGGCGAAAAAAATAAAAGAAGGCTTTAAATTAGTTAAAGAGCGGCTGTATACTGATCGTCACTTATAAAAATCGTTGAAAAGGCATTTCGCATGTGCTAAAATTGAAAACTTTAATTTGTTTGACAGAGAATTTTTCCAATGCTACCCTATGAGGAGTAAGAATTTAACATAACAATTTGATTTCAAATCGTTTACAATTTAGAAAAATAATCACCAAATCAAGGTTTCAATTTTAAGAATATGTTTATAATGAATTAGAGGAGGTGAAGGAATGTTAAAACGAATTGTGCAAGCTTGCTTCCTCATTATGGGCGGTACGCTTGGTATACTTTTACTACCGGAATTGTTCGCATTAATTAACATGAATGACATTCCACTGATTAATAATTCATATGTCACTGCTATTTTAGGTGCTATTATTTTTTATCTTATTACCTTTTGGGCAGTAGATTATGTCTTTAACTTTATTAAATGGGCTGAAGATTCTTTAGTGAAAATTCCTGTAACAGACGTGCTTTTTGGCAGTGTAGGCTTAATTTTCGGGTTGCTAGTTGCCTTTTTAATCAGTTTTGCCCTTAATGCCGTTCAGGTGCCGATCTTAAATGCCGTTGCGCCCATCTTGCTTACCCTTTTATTTGGCTACATGGGTTTTCAAGTCGGGTTTAAAAAGCGGGATGAACTTTTAAACCTTTTTGGTAATCGCAACAGCAAGAAAAAGGCTGGGGAAGAGGAAGCTGAAAAGACATCTGGTAAGGAATTGAAAATATTGGATACGAGCGTCATTATTGATGGGCGAGTAGCCGATATTTGCCAGACAGGATTTTTGGAGGGGACCATTGTCATTCCTCAGTTCGTTCTTGAGGAGTTACAGCACATTGCTGATTCCTCTGATGTGTTGAAACGAAACCGCGGCCGCAGAGGCCTGGATATATTAAACCGGATTCAAAAGGAACTCTCGATCAAAGTAGAAATATATGAGGGTGATTTTGAAGAAATTAGCGAAGTCGATTCGAAGCTCGTGAAGCTGGCGAAATTAACAAATGGCATCCTGGTAACGAATGACTTTAACTTAAATAAAGTGTGTGAACTGCAGAATGTCACGGTACTAAACATTAATGATTTGGCCAACGCTGTGAAGCCGGTTGTCCTTCCGGGAGAAGAATTAACGGTTCAAGTCATTAAGGATGGTAAAGAGTATCATCAAGGTGTAGCCTATTTAGACGATGGAACCATGATTGTTGTCGAGGAAGGCAGAGAATATATCGGCAAGCGAATTGAGGTACTGGTGACAAGTGTGCTTCAGACATCCGCCGGCAGAATGATCTTTGCCAAGCCCAAATTATTAGAAAAGGCGCTATAACTGGACATAGATCACTAGATATAGATAGACAGAATGGGGTTTTTTTATGACTTACCAAGTCATTCTTCCGGCGGCTGGCCTGGGGAAAAGAATGCGAGCGGGGAAAAATAAACTTTTATTAGAGCTGAATGGAATGCCTGTGCTCGTCCATACATTGAGAGTATTTGAGGAGGATGAAGACTGCGAGGGCATTATTCTAGCCATTCATCCTCAGGACGAACAGGAATTTAAAGCATTGCTTAGAAAGTACCGCGTGAGAAAGGTATTGAATTTGGTGCCTGGCGGGGATGAACGACAGCACAGCATTTATAATGCCCTCAAAACAGTAGAATCCAATGGGATTGTTCTTGTTCATGATGCAGCACGTCCTTTTATTCGCAAGGGACATATCCACCGTTTAACAGAAACAGCAAGAGAAACCGGTGCGGCTATTATTGGGGTACCGGCAAAAGACACCATGAAAAAAGTACAAGATGGTGTGGTAGTGGAAACTGTCGAACGTTCAAGCTTGTGGGCTGTTCAAACCCCACAAGCTTTTCGTATTTCCATCCTTCGGGAAGCCTATGAAAAGGCAGAAAGGGACCACTTTCTTGGAACGGATGATTCCAGTTTAGTAGAGCGTCTGAATGTTCCTGTTTCCGTGGTAGAAGGCGATTACGACAATATCAAATTGACAACACCTGAAGATTTATTCTTTGCTGAAGCTATTTTGAAAAAGAGAGAAAAGGAGTTTTGCTAATGTTTCGAATTGGGCAGGGCTTTGATGTTCATCAATTAACAGAAGGGCGTCCGCTTATTATTGGCGGTATTACAATTCCATACGAAAAAGGTTTATTGGGCCATTCTGATGCCGATGTGTTATTACATACTGTTACGGATGCCTGTCTTGGGGCAATTGGAGAAGGGGATATCGGCAGACACTTCCCCGATACAGATCCGAACTTTAAAGATGCAGATTCCGCAAAGCTGATGGAGCATGTCTGGCAGCTGGTAAAGGATAAGGGCTACGAACTTGTAAATGCTGATTGCACGATTATTGCACAAAAGCCAAAAATGGCACCGTATATCGAGCAAATGAGAGTAAGGATTGCAGAATTACTTGAAGCAGAACCGGAACAAATCAATGTAAAGGCGACAACGACAGAGAAGCTCGGTTTCACCGGCAGAGGAGAAGGCATTGCCTCCCAAGTAGTAGTTTTATTGAAAAAGAAATGATACAATAATCAGTTGAAAACATACTAATTATTCATGGAGGCATGATCATGTCAAATGACATTCGTGTAAGATATGCGCCAAGTCCAACAGGACATTTACATATTGGAAATGCCCGTACAGCGTTATTCAATTATTTATTTGCTCGCAGCCAAGGCGGAAAATTTATTATTCGAATTGAGGATACCGATAAGAAGCGGAACATTGCCGGCGGTGAGGAAAGTCAATTAAAATATTTAGCCTGGCTTGGAATGGATTGGGATGAAGGTGTCGATGTCGGCGGAGAATATGGCCCCTACCGTCAATCCGAAAGAAATGAGATCTATGAAACCTACTACAAGCAATTATTAAACGAGGGGCATGCCTATCCGTGCTATTGCACTGAAGAAGAACTGGAAGCAGAGCGGGAGGCACAGACAGAGCGGGGCGAAACTCCACATTATTCCGGTAAATGCCGTCATTTAACAGAAGAAGACCGCCGCAGCCTGGAACAAGAAGGCCGCAAACCAAGCATTCGGATTGCCGTGCCGGAAGGAAAGACCTATTCGTTTGATGATCTAGTAAAAGGTACGGTTTCTTTCGAATCAGAAGGAATGGGCGATTGGGTCATCATTAAAAAGGATGGCACACCAACCTATAATTTTGCGGTAACTGTTGACGACTATTTAATGAAAATCTCTCATGTTCTGCGCGGTGATGACCATATTTCCAATACACCAAAGCAATTAATGGTCTATGAAGCATTAGGCTGGGAAGCGCCGATTTTTGGACATATGACATTAATCGTTAACGAAAGCAGAAAGAAGTTAAGTAAGCGCGATGAATCGATTATTCAGTTTATTGAACAATATGAGGAATTGGGTTATCTTCCGGAAGCATTGTTTAACTTTATCACCCTGCTTGGATGGTCCCCTGCCGGCGAAGAAGAGCTGTACTCTAAGAATGAATTTATTGAGATCTTTGATGCCGCCCGTCTGTCTAAATCACCTGCATTATTTGATAAGCAAAAGCTTACCTGGATGAACAACCAATATATGAAAAAGATTGAGGTTGACCGCGTTCTAGAGCTTTCATTGCCGCATTTAGTTAAGGCAGGTCGTGTAAGTGCCAATATGACTGATGAAGAGCATCAATGGGCCCGCGATTTAGTAGCACTTTTACAAGAAAAAATGAGCTTTGGTGCGGAAATCGTGGAGCTGTCAGACATGTTCTTTAAAGAGGATGCTGAATATGAAGAAGACGCGAAGGAAATTTTAGCAGGGGAAACAGTCCCGGAAGTGTTAAAGGCATTTTCCGATGAACTGGATCAGCTTGACAGCTTTAAGGCGGAGGGCATCAAGGCAGCCATGAAGGCAGTCCAAAAGACCACCGGCCAAAAAGGGAAAAATCTGTTTATGCCGATTCGTGCCGCAGTAACAGGGCAGACACACGGTCCGGATCTGCCGCAGTCGATTGAACTTCTAGGAAAGAATAAGGTTCAAAAAAGAATTCATAAAATTATTGGTTAACAATCAAGAGGAAATGTAATATAGTAAAAGAAAGTAATTTCATACACGCAAAAGCGTAGAAGAGGAAAAGTAGAAAAAGGATGCTTGAAAGAGAGAACCATCACCGGCTGAAAGTGGTTTAAGCCCCTCCTGATTTGAAATGCACCTCTGAGCCTCATTTGGAAAAGAGTCAACTTCTAGTAGATATGGGCGGAACCTTCCGTTAACAGTTAGAGTGAGACTTTTTAGCTCAGGATGCCCGTATTTTTTACGAAGGCGCGCGAAGCTAATCGGTCTAATCAGAGTGGAACCACGCATCAAGCGTCTCTGTCGAAATGACAGAGGCGCTTTTTTGTTGTCTAGCTCCAGCGCCTAGCCCCTCGAGGTCACAAGCCAATCCGTCGAAAAGGTTTAAAAAACAACCTTTCGGCCGGCTCGTCTTGTACTTGGCTACAGAAAGCTATCGCTTTCTGTTCGCATAAAGGGAGACTAAGCCGATTTCCAATCGACTATGTCTCCCTTTATCGGGGCTGAACAAGGCGCTTGCGCTTTTCTAATTATTTTGCAAAAAAAAACAGGGGGAATAGCGATGTTCAAAAAGTTGAAGGAGGACGTTGAGGTTGTTTTTGAACAAGATCCAGCCGCAAGAAGCTACATGGAAGTCATCTTAACGTATTCAGGCTTACATGCCATATGGGCACACCGGTTCGCACACGCATTCTTTAATCGAAAATTATTTTTCATTGCACGTGTTATCTCACAAGTAAGCCGATTTTTTACGGGGATTGAAATCCATCCTGGGGCAAAAATAGGCAGGAGATTTTTTATTGACCATGGAATGGGAGTCGTCATAGGAGAAACCTGTGAAATTGGGGATAATGTAACTATATATCAAGGAGTAACGCTTGGCGGCACGGGTAAAGAAAAGGGGAAACGGCATCCTACCATTAGAGATAATGTCCTTATTGCCACGGGTGCAAAGGTGCTGGGTTCGATTACCATTGGGGAAAATTCCAAAATTGGCGGCGGCTCTGTAGTCTTAATAGAGGTTCCCCCTAATTCAACAGTTGTAGGGATTCCTGGCAGGGTGGTTATTCAGGACGGAAAACGAATTAATAAAGATAAAGACTTAGACCACTGCAACCTGCCGGATCCGGTTGCTGACCGTTTAAAAGAAATGCAGACAGAATTAAATATGTTGAAGCAAGAATTGGATGAATTAAAAGAAGAAAGGATTAAAGTCAATGGCCATTCAACTTTATAATACATTAACAAGAAAAAAGGAAGCATTCATACCGCTTGAAGAAGGAAAAGTGAAAATGTATGTCTGCGGTCCAACCGTCTATAATTATATCCATATTGGCAATGCCCGTCCGGCAATTGTATTTGATACGGTCAGACGTTATTTTGAATACCGAGGCTATGATGTCAAATTTGTATCCAACTTTACTGATGTAGATGACAAGTTAATTCGGGCAGCCAATCAGTTGGGAGAAGATGTTCCGGCAATTGCTGACCGCTTCATTCATGCCTATTTTGAAGATGTCACCGCATTAGGCTGCAAAAAAGCAGATATCCATCCCCGCGTTATGGAAAACATGGATATCATTATTGATTTCATCAGCCAATTAGTCGAAAAGGGCTATGCTTATGAATCAGAAGGAGATGTATATTTCCGCACTCGCCGATTTGATGAATACGGCAAACTTTCCCACCAATCCATCGATGATCTGCAGGTCGGAGCAAGGATTGAAGTCGGTGATAAGAAAGAGGATGATTTGGACTTTGCCTTATGGAAAGCAGTCAAGGAAGGGGAAATCTTCTGGGAGAGTCCATGGGGGCCGGGACGGCCGGGCTGGCATATTGAATGCTCGGCGATGGCAAAAAAGTATCTCGGTGAAACGATCGATATCCATGCGGGGGGACAGGATTTAACCTTCCCGCACCATGAAAACGAGATCGCCCAATCGGAAGCTTTATCAGGTAAGCAGTTCTCACGTTACTGGATGCATAATGGCTATATTAATATTGATAATGAAAAAATGTCAAAGTCGTTAGGTAACTTTGTTTTGGTTCATGACATTATTAAACACCATAATCCACAAGTGTTACGATTCTTTATGCTGTCTGTTCATTACCGGAATCCGATTAATTACAGCGAAGAATTATTGGAGAGCACAAAAGCTGCTCTAGAACGTCTGACCACTTCTTATCAAAATTTAAAACACCGGAAAGAAGCAAGTACTGACTTAACTGACCATAACCAGGAGTGGCTGGATAAAATAGCCGCCTTAAAAGACCAGTTTATTGAAGCAATGGATGATGATTTTAATACTGCTTTAGCAATATCCGTTTTATTTGAACTTTCTAAGCTGGCCAATTATTACCTGCTAGAGAAAAATACGGCAGTCGAAGTCATTGATGCCTTTGTCAGTCAATTTGAGGAACTATTCCAAGTGCTCGGACTTTCACTTGGAACGGAGGAAATGCTTGACGAGGAAATTGACGCTCTGATTGAAAAGCGAAACCAGGCGCGGAAGGACCGCAATTTCCAATTATCTGATCAAATCAGAGATCAGCTTAAAGAAATGAATATTATTTTAGAAGATACCGCACAAGGTACAAGGTGGAAAAGAGGCTAATTCATGCTTGATTATGAAAACAACATCAATGCGAAACAATTGAATAGCCTCGCCCTAGCCTATATGGGAGATGCAGTTTTTGAGTCGTATGTAAGACGGCATCTTCTCTATAACGGCAAGGTAAGACCGCATCAATTGCATCGTTTAGCGACCAAGTACGTTTCGGCAAAGGCACAATGTCAAATTCTTTTTCACTTAATGGATATTCACATTTTAACTGACGAAGAAGCAGCGGTGGTCATGCGCGGCAGAAATGCAAAGTCAGGCACGGTTCCGAAAAATACGGATGTGCAGACCTATCGTTACAGCACAGCGTTTGAGGCGTTAATGGGGTATTTATTTTTGGAAGGTAAAAAGGAACGGCTGGAAGAGCTCGTGGAAAAGGCATTTCTATATGTTGATGATCTGAAAGGAGGAACGGGATTATGAACCAGGAATATATCGTTGGAAAGAATCCTGTGATCGAGGCACTTATATCGGAAAGGGATATTAATAAAATCCTCATAGCGGAGGGATCACAGCGAGGTCAAATGCAGCAGATTACCCAATTGGCCAAGGAAGCACAAGTGATTGTCCAATTTGTCCCGAAGAAGAAAATCGATCAAATCACCGATCAAAATCATCAAGGTGTGCTAGCCTATGTCGCTGCCTATCAATATGCAGAAATGGATGATTTATTTGCTGCAGCAGAGAAAAAGAACGAATCCCCATTCTTTTTACTGTTGGATGAAATTGAGGATCCACATAATCTTGGCTCGATTATGAGAACGGCTGATGCAGCCGGGGCGCATGGCATTATAATTCCAAAGCGAAGGGCAGTGGGGTTAACGGCTACCGTTGCCAAAGCTTCAACGGGCGCAATTGAATATATCCCGGTTGTCCGTGTGACCAATATGGCGCGGACAATTGATGAATTAAAAGAACGGGGTGTTTGGATTGCCGGTACCGATGCGAAAGGAAAGGAAGATTATCGCCAGCTGGATGGTACGCTTCCGCTTGGTTTAGTAATCGGCAGCGAGGGAAAAGGAATGGGACGGTTAATTCGTGATAAATGCGATTTTCTGATTCAGTTGCCGATGGTCGGAAAAGTGACCTCGTTAAATGCTTCAGTCGCGGCATCCCTGCTTATGTATGAGGTTTATCGTAAACGGCACCCGCTTGAGAGGTAGCATATGGATATCCTGCTTGTCGACGGATATAACATTATCGGAGCCTGGCCGGAGCTAAGGGCATTAAAGGAGCGGGATTTACCCGCCGCAAGGGATCGCTTGGTTGAAAGAATGGCGGAATATCAAGCGTTTTCCGGCTACCGAGTCATTGTTGTATTTGATGCCTATTATGTGCAAGGGACAGAGAAAAAATATAAAAATCATAAAGTAGAAGTCATTTTCACAAAGGAAAACGAAACGGCAGATGAGCGGATTGAAAAAATGGCCATTAGCTTAAGTAATCGGAAAACACAAGTTCATGTAGCCACCTCGGATTTCACAGAGCAATGGGCGATTTTTGGACAAGGCGCTTTACGTAAATCCGCTCGGGAACTGCTGTTGGAAATGTCATCAATCGAAAAAGGCATTGAAAAGAAAGTAAAAAAGATTCAGGAAAAGAAACCAGTTTCCAAAATTCCGATTAGTGATGAAATGGCAGAAATTTTCGAAAAATGGCGCAGAGGACAGAAATGAACCTCGACTTCAAAAAATTTCTAATGTATACTAGTAATATCTATGCACGTTCGGGTGGAGGGGATCTACTTTGAGTACAGAATTCGGAACTAAGATCAACGAGCATTTTTTCGTGATGGAAGACGAAGAAATTGTCGATTTGGTACACCAAGGTGATAGTGAAGCATTGGATTATTTAATCCATAAGTATCGTAATTTTGTGCGTGCAAAAGCAAGATCCTATTTTTTAATTGGAGCAGATAAAGAGGATATCGTCCAGGAGGGGATGATTGGCCTTTATAAGGCGATTCGTGATTTCCGAGAGGACAAGCTTACCTCGTTTAAAGCATTTGCCGAGCTATGCATAACCCGCCAAATTATCACGGCAATTAAGACTGCAACACGGCAAAAGCATATTCCGCTAAATTCTTATGTATCTTTGGACAAGCCTATTTATGATGAAGAATCAGACCGAACCTTAATGGATGTCTTGTCTGGAGCGAAGGTATTGGATCCCGAAGAGTTAATCATTAATCAGGAAGAATTTGACCACATTGAAGTGAAAATGACGGAATTGTTAAGTGACTTGGAAAGGAAAGTATTGGCGCTTTATTTAGATGGCCAATCCTATCAGGAAATTTCTGAGGAACTGAATCGTCATGTTAAATCGATTGATAATGCTCTTCAGCGTGTGAAAAGGAAGCTGGAGCGTTACTTAGAAATCCGAGAATTCTCACTGTAACGGCGAAAAGGGATTGATGTCATTCATATTGAATCCGCTCTCAGTGGATATTGACATTAATTAGGGGTCGTGTTACATTTTTAAAGAAATTATAGAAAAATGACTACAGGTGTCGAATATGAACAAAAAAGTTATCCTTGCCTGTGCTGAGTGCGGCTCTCGGAATTATTCGACTGCCGGCAAGCAGGAGCAAACCGAACGTTTAGTATTAAAGAAATTTTGTAAAACTTGCGCAACCCATACCATCCACAGGGAAACAAAATAATAATCATAGATACTAGCATTGCTGATAAAGATAGTTGGGGGTTCGAAATATGCAGCGTATTAAGAAGTTCTTCAGTGATATTGTCCGTGAAATGAGAAAGGTCAGCTGGCCAAAGCGTGCCGAACTGACTCGTTCAACGATTACAGTTTTATCAACCGTTGTTTTTTTTGGAGTGTTCTTTGCCGTTCTGGATTTGGGTATTTCAAAATTGATTCGTCTAATTCTTGAATAATCCGTCATCATTCATGGTATAATGGTAATCAATAAAGGAATTTTTAACTAAAAGCCCGTTTTGACGGGTTTTTTAATTTGTCTAAAAGAAAAGCGCAAGTGCCCTGTTCAGCGGCGTATGGCCTGGAGCACTCCAACCGAGATAAAGGAAACACGAAGAGCCGAAGGCGATTCGTTGTTGACTTATCGTAGGGCGGAGAGCGAAGGACACTAGCCGCTAGGGCGCTGGAGCTGGACATTTCTCAAAGTCAAAATTTTATACTTTGTAAATCAAATAATAAGGTTATTATAGGGAGGGAAGGACATTTAGTCCTCTGAAATGGAAAAGAATTGGTATGTTGTCCATACTTACTCAGGTTATGAAAATAAAGTAAAAGCGAATTTAGAAAAACGGGTGGAATCAATGGGCATGTCGGATAAAATTTTCCGTGTCGTTGTCCCTGAAGAAGAAGAAACAGAAATCAAAAATGGCAAGAAAAAAGTTGTGAAGCGGAAGGTCTTCCCTGGGTATGTATTGGTCGAGCTTGTGATGACAGATGATTCCTGGTATGTCGTACGGAATACCCCTGGTGTTACTGGATTCGTCGGCTCTGCCGGTTCGGGTTCAAAACCGACACCGTTGTTGCCGGAAGAAGTAATAGGGTTACTGAAGCGCATGGGTGTGGAAGAGAAACGGGTCGATGTAGATTATGAAATTGGTGAAACGGTCCGTGTAAAAGAGGGTCCATTTGCGAACTTTACTGGTTCAGTGGAAGAAATGGACAAGGACAAAGCAAAGCTAAAAGTTCTAGTCAATATGTTCGGCCGCGATACCCCAGTAGAACTAGAATTTACACAAATTGAAAAATTGTAAGTGCACATTTCAGGCAATTTTTAAAGAAAAATAATCTTATATTGTAAAAAAACTTGAAATCATTTTTAAAAAGTGGTAATATTTCAAAGGTCAGTATGTCTCCAATGTGAGACAAGACTATTGTATAGTTCTTTATGATTTTTATATAAAGACGAATGCCTGAGTGGGAGGGTTCCTTGTGATCCCATTTACCACATCACGGACTTTAAGGAGGTGTGTCTCGTGGCTAAAAAAGTAATTAAAGTCGTTAAATTACAAATTCCTGCTGGTAAAGCTAATCCAGCGCCGCCGGTTGGTCCTGCATTAGGTCAAGCTGGTGTTAATATCATGGGATTCTGTAAGGAATTTAATGCTCGTACAGCAGATCAAGCTGGATTAATCATTCCTGTTGAAATCACGGTATTTGAAGACCGTTCATTTACATTTATTACGAAAACTCCTCCTGCTGCAGTTCTTTTAAAAGTAGCAGCTGGAATTCAGTCTGGTTCAGGTGAACCTAACCGTAATAAAGTAGCAACAGTAAAGCGTGATAAAGTACGCGAGATTGCGGAACAAAAAATGCCTGACCTTAACGCAGCTAGCGTCGAAGCAGCAATGCGCATGGTTGAAGGTACTGCACGCAGCATGGGTATCACGATCGAAGACTAATCCATGTAAATTATTGTTGAAATGATGGGGTTGCGTAGCTGATTGTTCACTCGCAACCTTTTTCGTGGGAGTTATTCAACGTTAAAACCACATTCTAGGAGGAAATAAAAATGGCTAAAAAAGGTAAAAAGTATTTAGAAGCTTCAAAGCTTGTAGATCGCTTAAAAGCTTACCCGATTGCAGAAGCAATTGACCTTGCAAAGAAAACAAACTACACAAAATTTGATGCGACTCTTGAAGTAGCTTTCCGTTTAGGCGTTGACCCTAAGAAAGCTGACCAACAAATCCGTGGCGCAGTTGTACTTCCAAACGGAACTGGTAAAACTCAACGCGTTTTAGTATTCGCGAAGGGTGAGAAAGTGAAGGAAGCGGAAGCAGCTGGTGCTGATTATGTAGGCGATGCAGAATACATCAACAAAATCCAACAAGGTTGGTTTGACTTTGATGTCATCGTAGCAACTCCTGACATGATGGGTGAAGTTGGTAAACTTGGACGTGTATTAGGACCTAAAGGCTTAATGCCAAACCCTAAAACCGGTACTGTTACATTTGATGTAACAAGAGCAATCAATGAAATCAAAGCAGGTAAAGTTGAATACCGCGTTGATAAGTCTGGTAACATTCATGTACCAATCGGCAAAGCTTCTTTCGAAAACGAAAAGCTTGTTGAAAACTTCAACACTGTATTTGAAACAATGGTAAAAGTAAAACCTGCTGCTGCAAAAGGTACGTACATGAAGAACGTAACAGTTGCTTCAACAATGGGCCCTGGTGTTAAGGTAGATCCTTCATCTGTTGCAGTTAAGTAAAATCTTCCAATTGACAAAACAAAATAGATTTACTATAATCTATTTTGTTGTTTAAAATAATAAACATTTGTACTGTAGACAGCAGGTGCCGTTAGGCTTAATTTCCTGCCGAGGTGTAGCGAATAGAATTGGCTGATGATTCAGCTAGTATATGCTGCCTCCATGTCTAGATTGATATGGAGGCATTTACATGCCGGGTATAAATGTAGACAATCTACAGGAGGTGTAAAGATGAGCAGTGCAATCGAAGTAAAAAAACAGATCGTTGACGAAATTGCTGGTAAGTTAAAAGCGAGTGTATCAACAGTTGTTGTTGATTACCGCGGACTTACAGTTTCTGAAGTAACTGAACTTCGTAAACAACTTCGTGAAGCAGGCGTTGAATTCAAAGTTTACAAAAACTCAATGACACGTCGTGCGGCTGAAGCAGCTGAGCTTGCTGGCTTAAATGAAGCATTAACAGGTCCGAACGCTATCGCGTTCAGTACGGAAGATGTAGTAGCACCAGCTAAAATCTTAAATGACTTTGCGAAAAAACATGAGGCACTTGAACTTAAAGCAGGTGTAATCGAAGGTAACGTCGCAACGGCAGAAGAGATTAAAGCTCTTGCAGATCTACCATCACGCGAAGGCTTGCTTTCTATGCTACTCAGCGTACTACAAGCACCAATTCGCAATCTTGCTCTTGCTGCAAAAGCTGTGGCAGATCAAAAAGAAGAACAAGGCGCGTAAGCTAAAACTAACAGCCTAACAAAATAAATCGTAACGAAAACTAAGGAGGAAACTTAATCATGACTAAAGAACAAATCATTGAAGCAGTTAAATCTATGACTGTTTTAGAACTTAACGATCTTGTAAAAGCAATCGAAGAAGAATTCGGCGTAACTGCTGCTGCTCCTGTAGCAATGGCTGGCGGAGCTGGTGCTGCTGCTGTTGAAGAACAAACTGAATTTGATGTTATCCTAGCTGGCGCTGGAGACCAAAAAATCAAGGTTATCAAAGTTGTTCGTGAAATCACTGGTCTTGGACTTAAAGAAGCAAAAGACCTTGTTGACAACACTCCAAAAGCACTTAAAGAAGGCATCTCTAAAGAAGACGCTGAAGCAATCAAAGCTAAGCTTGATGAAGTTGGAGCTAACGTTGAAATTAAGTAATTTTACTATAAAAAAGCTCGCTGTATAAGCGGGCTTTTTTTGGCTTATCCTCAGGAAACCTTCAATTAAAACTCCCCGGGAGGTGAGTCAGGTGACTGAACACTACTATTCTCGAACTCAAAATGTTGATAGTGATCCGATCTATTGGGATTATACGCTGAAAAACCATCATTTCCGCTTTAAAACGGACAACGGTGTTTTTTCGAAAAGAGAAGTTGATTTTGGCTCGCGTTTATTGATTGAATCTTTTGTTATGCCAGAAGCGGAAGGACTTGTGCTTGATGTAGGCTGCGGTTATGGTCCGATTGGTTTATCGATCGCTAAAGCTTATCCCGGCAGTAGGATTCACATGGTGGATGTTAATGAACGGGCAATTCAGCTAGCGAAGGAAAATGCGGTGCTAAACCGGATTGAAAATGTTGAAATCTATGAAAGCGACCGGTTATTTTCTGTAAAGGAAAATAATTTTGCTGCCATTTTAACCAATCCTCCGATTAGGGCAGGAAAAAAGATTGTACATGAAATTTTTGAACAAAGCTGCGAGCATCTTGTTTCTGGAGGCGAAATTTGGGTTGTTATTCAAAAGAAGCAAGGAGCACCATCTGCAATTGAAAAATTAAAAGAATTATTTTCCCACGTAGAAACGATTGACAGATCAAAGGGCTATTTTATTATAAAAGCAATAAAATAGTTGACTCAAAAAGTCAGTTGTGGTAGCATTATAAAATGCCATCATAATAATTTCCGATTTATTCCTTAAAATACTTATTTTTTAAGTATAAAAATGGAATTTGAAGGAAATGATGACAAAATAATAGTCGAAATATGAAAATGTGGTTTTTGAGTAAAAAACCCTTTTTCTTTTTGTCTACTAGGATTCCTTTATGGCTTCTACTAGACGTAAATAGATTTATTAAATAACGCTTGATTTGAGGGGTGAATCAGTTGACAGGTCAACTAGTTCAGTATGGACGACACCGCCAACGAAGAAGTTACGCACGAATCAGTGAAGTTTTAGAATTACCAAATCTTATTGAAATCCAAACCTCTTCATATCAATGGTTTCTGGATGAGGGATTGCGTGAAATGTTCCAGGATATTTCGCCAATCGAAGACTTTACTGGTAACCTATCACTAGAATTTATTGATTACAGCCTTGGCGATCCAAAGTATTCTGTTGAAGAATCAAAAGAACGGGACGTTACATATTCTGCTCCATTGCGTGTAAAAGTACGTCTTGTAAACAAAGAAACTGGCGAAGTAAAAGATCAAGATGTCTTCATGGGTGATTTTCCACTAATGACGGAAACGGGCACGTTTGTCATTAATGGAGCAGAACGCGTTATTGTTTCACAATTAGTTCGTTCACCGAGTGTTTATTTTAGCGGAAAACTTGATAAAAACGGCAAAAAGGGCTTCACAGCGACTGTCATTCCGAACCGCGGCGCTTGGCTGGAATATGAAACTGACGCCAAAGACGTCGTATATGTGAGAATAGATCGTACTCGGAAACTGCCCGTTACGGTTCTTTTGCGTGCACTAGGCTTCGGTTCCGATCAGGAAATCATTGATTTGATCGGGGATAACGAGTATATCCGTAACACGCTTGAAAAGGACAACACAGAGGGTGTTGACAAAGCGCTTTTAGAAATTTATGAGCGTCTTCGTCCGGGTGAACCGCCGACCGTTGACAATGCCAAGAGCTTATTGGTGTCACGCTTCTTTGACCCTAAGCGCTATGATTTAGCGAATGTTGGCCGTTACAAGATTAACAAAAAGCTCCATATTAAAAACCGTTTATTCAATCAACGCTTAGCGGAGTCACTTGCCGATCCAGAAACAGGCGAAATTATTGCTGAAAAAGGTACACTCCTTGATAGGAGAAACCTTGACAGAATTTTGCCGGCTCTTGAAAAGAATATTAATTTCAAAAGCTTTAATCCTGTTGGCGGAGTAGTGGATGAGGAAGTCATCCTTCAAGGCATTAAAATTTACGCTCCTGGCGATGAAAATGAAAAAGTGATTAATGTATTGGGCAATGCCTATGTGGCTGAACCAATTAAAAATATTACATCGGCAGATATTATTGCATCGATTAGCTACTTCTTCAATTTATTGCACGGAGTAGGCGATACAGATGATATTGACCATCTAGGTAACAGACGTCTTCGTTCTGTCGGAGAGCTGTTGCAGAATCAATTCCGGATTGGTTTGTCGCGGATGGAGCGAGTTGTTCGTGAAAGAATGTCCATTCAAGACACAGCAACGATTACACCGCAGCAATTGATTAATATTCGTCCTGTCATTGCGTCGATTAAAGAGTTCTTTGGAAGCTCTCAATTATCACAATTCATGGATCAAACGAACCCGCTTGCTGAATTAACTCATAAGCGTCGTTTATCTGCACTCGGACCGGGTGGATTGACACGTGAGCGTGCCGGCATGGAAGTACGTGACGTTCACTATTCACACTACGGCCGTATGTGTCCGATTGAAACACCGGAAGGTCCAAACATCGGGCTGATTAACTCATTATCATCGTACGCGAAGGTAAACCGCTTCGGCTTTATTGAAACACCGTACCGCCGTGTTGACCCTGACACCGGGAAAGTAACGAGCCGGATCGATTACTTAACAGCAGATGAAGAAGATAATTACGTGGTAGCCCAAGCGAACTCCCGTCTTGGTGACGATGGTTCATTCCTTGATGATGAAGTTGTTGCTCGTTTCCGCGGTGAAAACACGGTTGTAAATCGGGACCGGATCGATTACATGGATGTATCGCCAAAGCAGGTTGTTTCTGCGGCAACAGCATGTATCCCGTTCCTTGAAAATGATGACTCAAACCGTGCCTTGATGGGTGCGAACATGCAGCGTCAGGCAGTGCCGCTCATGCAGCCGGAGGCCCCTAGGGTTGGAACAGGTATGGAATATGTTTCAGGTAAAGACTCAGGTGCCGCCGTTATATGTAAACATGACGGGATTGTCGAACATGTTGAAGCTCGTGAAGTATGGGTTCGTCAAACGAAAGAAGTAGATGGCCAAGAAGTAAAAGGCGATCTTAAAAAATATCGACTGTTGAAATTTATCCGCTCCAACCAAGGTACCTGCTATAACCAACGTCCAATCGTTGCTGTCGGCAACCGGGTGAAAAAAGGCGAAATTCTTGCTGACGGCCCTTCAATGGAGGTTGGTGAATTAGCCCTTGGACGGAACGTTCTAGTTGCCTTTATGACATGGGATGGCTATAACTATGAAGATGCCATCATCATGAGTGAACGTTTAGTTAAAGATGATGTATATACCTCTATTCATATTGAAGAATATGAGTCAGAATCACGTGATACAAAACTTGGACCAGAAGAAATTACCCGTGACATTCCAAACGTTGGGGAAGATGCCCTTCGTAATTTGGATGAACGCGGTATTATTCGCACTGGTGCTGAGGTGAAGGACGGAGATCTCCTCGTTGGTAAAGTAACGCCTAAAGGTGTGACAGAATTAACAGCTGAAGAACGTCTTTTACATGCTATTTTCGGTGAAAAAGCACGTGAAGTACGCGATACTTCACTAAGAGTTCCACATGGCGGCGGTGGTATTGTATGAAGCGGCGCACGAAAAACGCGAAAGCGTTTCACGATAAATGCGAAAACGCCTATCTAGGTTGTTGGGTTTGGGGTTAATATCGGCTGCATAACTGAACGATATACGCTAAAAAA
>NZ_JBMPZU010000025.1:0-29087 GCF_049463095.1 Neobacillus sp. 19
CGCTTTACGCCCAATAATTCCGGACAACGCTTGCCACCTACGTATTACCGCGGCTGCTGGCACGTAGTTAGCCGTGGCTTTCTGGTTAGGTACCGTCAAGGTACCGGCAGTTACTCCGATACTTGTTCTTCCCTAACAACAGAGCTTTACGACCCGAAGGCCTTCATCGCTCACGCGGCGTTGCTCCATCAGACTTTCGTCCATTGTGGAAGATTCCCTACTGCTGCCTCCCGTAGGAGTCTGGGCCGTGTCTCAGTCCCAGTGTGGCCGATCACCCTCTCAGGTCGGCTACGCATCGTCGCCTTGGTGAGCCGTTACCTCACCAACTAGCTAATGCGCCGCGGGCCCATCTGTAAGCGTCAGCCGAAACCGACTTTCAGCTTTCCCTCATGAGAGGGAAAGAATTATCCGGTATTAGCTCCGGTTTCCCGAAGTTATCCCAGTCTTACAGGCAGGTTGCCCACGTGTTACTCACCCGTCCGCCGCTAACCAATGGGAGCAAGCTCCCATTGGTTCGCTCGACTTGCATGTATTAGGCACGCCGCCAGCGTTCGTCCTGAGCCAGGATCAAACTCTCCAAAAAAGTTGAGTTGATTAGCTCATAATTTAAAACGTTGGCTTCACTTCTATAAGAAGCAAATATTATTGTTTGTTGACGTTTTTGTTTGTTTAGTTTTCAAGGATCAATTTTTCTATCGCTCAAAAGCGACTTTATTATCATACCAAGTTATCAACCTAAAGTCAACAACTTTTTTTATTTCTTTTTCAACCACGTTACTGTCTCGCAGCAACGAATATTAATATACCACCATTAAAGACAAGGTGCAATAGCTTTTTATTCTTTTTTTACAAATAAATTAAAATAGAAATATTCGCATATTTCTACTATAAATAAAAGTGCCGGCAATGAAGATTGCGGCACTTTTATGAAATCTATTAACGGTGGCGCATTAACGGGAATAATAGTACGTCACGAATAGACGGAGAATTTGTTAACAGCATGACTAAACGGTCAATTCCGATTCCTAATCCGCCTGTAGGAGGCATTCCATATTCTAATGCCTCAACGAAGTCGTCATCCATCATATGCGCTTCGTCATTTCCTTGCTCACGTTCTTTCAGCTGCGCTTCAAAACGTTCTCTTTGATCAATTGGATCATTAAGCTCTGTGAAGGCATTGGCATGCTCACGAGCCACAATAAACAATTCAAAGCGATCAGTAAATCTTGGATCCTCGTCATTTTTCTTCGCAAGCGGAGAAATCTCGACTGGATGTCCATAGATAAATGTAGGCTGAATTAATTTCTCTTCTACCTTTTGCTCAAAGAATTCATTAACAATATGTCCATAAAGCATATGTTCAGTGACTTCAACTCCATGTTCTTTTGCAAGTTCACGCGCTTCCTCAACGCTCATTTCCTTCCAGAAGTCTGCGCCGGTATATTCTATGATTGCATCTACCATGTGAAGTCTCTTCCACTCCGGTTTTAGGTCCACTTCGTAGTCACCATATTGGATTGTTGTAGTTCCTAATACTTCTTGAGCGATATGGGCAATCAGATTTTCAGTCAGGCTCATGATATCACGATAATCTGCGTACGCTTCATAAAGCTCAATCATCGTAAATTCAGGATTGTGTCGAGTAGATACACCCTCATTTCTAAAGACACGGCCAATTTCGTATACTTTTTCAAGACCGCCGACAATTAAACGCTTCAGATGGAGTTCGATGGCAATCCGCATGTATAATTCCATATCCAGTGCATTATGATGTGTGATGAACGGGCGCGCAGAAGCTCCGCCAGCAATCGCATGCATCATAGGAGTTTCTACTTCTAAATACCCCTGGCCATCAAGGTAGCGGCGCATTGATTGAATAATCCGGCTGCGCGATATAAAGGTTTGTTTACTTTCTTGGCTCATAATTAAATCCAAATAACGCTGACGGTAGCGCTGCTCTACATCTTTTAAACCGTGGAATTTATCCGGCAGCGGGCGCAAGGCTTTCGTTAAGAAGACAAAGTTTTCAACCTTAACCGATAACTCGCCCACTTTTGTTTTAAATAGTGTTCCAGTAACCCCGATAATATCTCCTAAATCAGCGGAATCAAACACTTTATACTGTTCTTCTCCAACAGCATCCTGACGAACATAAACTTGGATTTGACCTGTTAAGTCCTGAACATGTGCAAATCCAGCCTTACCTTTACCGCGTTTTGTCATAATGCGGCCGGCAAGCGCTACAGAAATACTTTTTGCTTCGATATCCTCTTTCTCTAACTCCCCATAGTTTTCGATTAATTCATTTGTATTATGGGTACGGTCAAACCGCTTTCCAAATGGATCTAGTCCATTTTCACGCATTGTGTTCATTTTTTCACGTCTGACCAACAACTGGTCATTTAATTCTTCCTGACTCATGACACATTCAACTCCATTACTTATCTTTTATGGAAATCTAAAACCTATAAGAATACTAGCTGTTTTTTTACATACTATATTATTTTACACAATCTTAAGTATTCAGACATCAAAAAAGTAAATAAAAACTGCCAGTTCGTCTCACTGGCAGCTTCCGTAGTAAACAACGCTATTATAGAAAATGAACCTGTGAAAGTCAAACTTAACCAACAATTGCTTGGTTTTGTTCCTTTTCTTCTACTTCAATGACCAAATCATTTAATAATGTAACAAGATGTTCTCTTGTATCACACTCGTTAATGGCATTGCGCACTCTTCCATTGCCGGGAACCCCTTTTAAGTACCAGGCAGCATGCTTGCGCATTTCACGAACGGCAATGTACTCGCTTTTCAAAGCAATCAAGCGGTCAAGATGAAGGATGCAGACATCAATTTTTTCACGAACAGACGGTTCTGCCATTAACCTGCCTGTCTCTAAATACTGCACCGTGCGGTAAATCATCCAAGGGTTACCTAGAGCTGCTCTGCCAATCATGACCCCATCAACCCCGGTTTCATCCAGCATTCTTTTCGCATCCTGCGGTGTTTGAACATCACCATTGCCAATCAAAGGAATGTTAATCGACTGCTTCACTTCACGAAGGATGTCCCAGTTAGCTTTGCCCTCATACATTTGTACACGGGTACGCCCGTGAAGGGCTACAGCTTTACCGCCGGCACGCTCAACAGCCTGAGCATTTCTTACAGCATAAATATGATCTTCATCCCAGCCCATCCGCATTTTTACCGTTACAGGCTTTTCTACCTCAGCTACAACTGCTGAAACCATTTCATAAATCTTATTTGGATCAAGAAGCCACTTTGCCCCGGCATCACATTTTGTAATCTTCGGAACTGGACAGCCCATATTAATATCGATAATATCAGCATTGGTATTTTGATCAACAAACTTTGCTGCTTTCACAAGCGTTTCCTTTTCACCGCCAAAGATTTGCAAGCTTAACGGCTTTTCACGCTCATCGATATAAAGCATATTCATTGTTTTTTCATTTTTTAACACAATCCCTTTATCACTAACCATTTCAGCACAAACTAAGCCTGCTCCGAACTCTTTTACCGTTAAACGGAAGGCAGAATTACAGACACCAGCCATGGGTGCGAGAACAACGGGATTCTTTATTTCAATATCGCCAATTTTCAACATCTACCAGCCTCCTATTCTTTAGGTCTTAAGTCATCTATAGTTACTTTCAATGAATGAGCGATTCTTTCAAGCAGATCACCTGCAGGCAGGCGATTCCCTCTTTCAATCTCTCCTAAAATGGATACCGATACACCTAGCTCCCTAGAAAAGCCTTCCTGTGTGTATCCCTTTAGCTTTCGATAGGCTCGAATACGCCTTCCCCACTTTTCCGCTTCCATATTCGGACTCCTTCTTTATCTGGTAGTTCGTTCAATAATACGTTAAGAGGTTTATCCACCCCGGGAATATGATGATCAGGATTGATTTCTACAAGTGGCACCATAACAAATGCCCGCTCTGTCATCCTTGGGTGCGGAACGGTTAGTTTCTCCGTTTCAATATTTTCTTGGTTAAAAGTCAGAATGTCAAGGTCTATTGAGCGCGGACCCCACCTTATTTCCCTTTTTCTCCCAAGTTCAAACTCCGTCTTAAGGCAGAAATCCAGCAGCTCTATTCCACTTAATACTGTCTGAATCTCAATTACCATATTTAAAAATAAATCCTGCTCTTCATAACCAATAGGATCTGTTTCATAAATAGAGGAGTAATTTACCAATTTAATTTTTGGGTTCTCTGTTAAAAGTTTTAACGCACTCATTATCGTATCATAACGGTTTCCTATATTTGAGCCGAGGGCAATAAATGCTCTGTTTTCCACTATTATCTTCTCCTTGTAATTTCTACTGCAACAGATTGGTAATGGCCGGGAATCGGCGGATCCGGCTTAATCACTTTTACTGTTACATCATGCACAAGAATAAATTGCTCCAACACCGCTGCTGCAATTTTCTCAGCAACAGCTTCCACGAGCTTATACGGTTTTCCCTCGACAATTCCTTTGCACACTTCGTAAAGTTCCCCATAATTGACCGAGTAGTCTAGTTGATCAGTTTCACCGGCTCTTTTCAAATTAACTGAAACCGTTAAATCAACCGCGAATCGCTGTCCCAGCCTAGTCTCTTCTGGGAATACACCATGGTATCCGTAAAATTCCATTCGGTTGACATATATTTTATCCAAGCACAACACCCTTTCCCATCATCGCGTCCATCATTTTCGCCATTCGGCTCATTTCCTTCACGTCATGGATTCGGATGATTTGACACCCTTTTTGAATGCCATAGCATACGGTAGCGCCTGTACCTTCCAATCTTTCATCAATAGGGAGATCTAATGCTTGTCCAATCATTGATTTTCTGGAAGTACCTAATAAAACCGGATATCCAAGCATGACAAATTTATCTAAATTTTGCATCGTTAGCAGATTTTCCTGATAGTCTCTCGCAAAACCAATACCAGGATCGAGGATAATATTTTCATCCTTTACCCCTGCTTTTTTTACAATTGCTATACTCTCGTATAAGTCATTTATTACATCTCTTATAAACACCTTGTAATTTCGGTCATGCCGGTTATGCATTAAAACGATTGGCACATGGTATTCAGCGGCCACTTTCCCCATATTCTCATCCGCCTTCGCTCCCCAAATATCATTGATAATATGGGCGCCAGCTTCAATGGCCTGCTTCGCTACCTCTGCTTTATAGGTATCAATAGAAATCGGGATTTGAACCTGTTCAGAAATGGCTTTGATCACCGGAATAACCCGCTCGAGTTCCTCCTCTATAGAAACAGCCGCAAAACCCGGTCGTGTTGATTCGCCGCCAATATCAATAATATCTGCACCGTTTGCAGCCATTTCTTTCGCACGTTTAACTGCATGTTCAATTCGATTATATTTTCCGCCATCCGAAAAGGAATCAGGCGTAATATTTAAAATTCCCATCACAATTGTTTTCTTAGAAAAGTCCAAGGTATATGGGCCACACTGGATTTGCTCTTCTGCTGCCTTCATTCCATATTCCTCCTATTCCTTTTTTCACTTATTTTATCATACATGAAATTTAGAATACGTTACAAAAAAATAGAGGCCCCAGCAAATAACGCCGCAGCCTCTATCCTTTTTATTCTACATCATATTGATAAAGCTGTGTACTTAGATAACGTTCTCCGTTATCTGGAATAATCGCCAGCACCTTTTTACCTTTTCCTAATTCCTTTGCAACCTTTAAAGCTGCAGAAATAGCGGCTCCTGAAGAGATTCCGCCAAGAATCCCCTCTTCTCTAGCCGCGCGGCGGGAGGCTTCAAACGCTTCTTCTGTATTAATTTGAATCACTTCATCATAGATGTTTGTATTTAACGTATCTGGAATAAATCCTGCTCCAAGGCCTTGAAGCTTATGAGGCCCAGGCTTGCCGCCAGACAGCACTGCTGAATCCTTCGGCTCCACTGCATAGATCTTCACTTCAGGGAATGTTTCGCGCAGCACAGCGCCTGCACCTGAAATGGTTCCACCTGTACCAATTCCTGATACAAATGCATCAAGCGTATCCATCTGTTCAGCAATTTCTTTACCAGTCGTTCTTCTATGGACTTCAGGATTAGCTTCGTTCTTAAATTGCTGCGGTAAGAAATACCCGTGTTCCTTTACAAGCTCTTCTGCTTTTGCAATCGCACCCTTCATTCCTTCTGGACCTGGTGTTAACACAAGCTCAGCTCCATAGGCGCGAAGCAAGTTTCTTCTTTCTAAGCTCATGGTCTCCGGCATAACAAACACTGCATTGTATCCTTTTGCAGCTGCAATCATCGCGAGTCCAATGCCAGTATTTCCACTTGTAGGCTCAATAATCGTGTCAACACCCGGTTTGATTAAGCCTTGTTCCTCAGCAGCTTCAATCATTGCTAAGGCAATACGATCCTTCACACTGCTCCCAGGGTTAAAATATTCAAGCTTTAAATAGACCTCAGCACTGTTTTCATCTACTAATCTGTTTAACTTAACAATTGGTGTTTGGCCGACTAATTCGGCAACTGAATTTGCTACACGAACCATAAAGACACCCCTATTCCGAGTATTTATATTGGATATATCGAATTTACCAGTTTTATACTTGTTTTGTCAATCATTTTGCCAAGGAAATTTTGTGAAAACTTTGTAAAAAAATAAAAAGCACAGAAATCCCTTCTGTGCTCCTAGTTTGCCTTTTTCTTCTCTCCATAAAACCACTCCACCTCGGCTTCATCCCAAAAGGTTGCGGCCGTTGCAGGTGACTTCATTTGCTCAAGAGCAATTTGCCGGCGGATTGCCTCTTTTACGTCATCGTAGGCATAACTTTTCCCGTTTATTTCCCCCTCAAGCTTTAAAAGGGCATACCCCTCCTTCACCTTGAGCGGTTTACTATAGGCACCCTTTTTTAACTGTTTTGCGGTTTCGATATATTGCTTTGGATAACGCTCATCCTCTTCACTAATATAACCAATATCGCCGCCTTCATTAGCAGAAAACTCCTCGATTGAGCGTTCCATAGCTAGCGTGGAAAAGCTTGACCCATTGGCTAACTCCTTAACAGTCTGACCCGCCTCTTTCTTTGTCTTCACAATAATATGCGATAGATGATAGGCAGGAGGAACATTGAAAAGCTGTTTATTTTTTTCATAATAGCCTCTCAATTCCTTACTCGAGACCTTCACGTCCTTTGTTAAAAGTTCTTCCAAAAGAAGTGTGTTCCGAATTTGTTCCTTCCACTTTCTCTCATTTTTATTCGTTTTCGAATTAAATGAATTATAAGTGGTCTGCATCATTCTAAATTCCCGATCGACATCTTGATCGGAAACTTTTATATGATATTTGGCCGCCATTTCCTCTACGACCTTTTGATCAACCATTTCTTTTAAAACGTCTTTTCCGTATCTCGATTCAAGTTCGTTCAGCCAGTCCTGCCTCAAGATAGACGTTTTCCCCACGGTAGCCACTGCCTCATCATGGATTGCCTCACCGCCTGCCACATTTGCTCGTGTCAGGAAAAAAGCAACTGTTAAACAATTAAGCATAATGAGAGCAGCAATCACCATCCAAAGCTGCTTCTTCCTCATTATTTAGCATCCCTTTTTAGCTCTTCTAATTCTTCCTTTGAAAAATGGTATTTTTCATTGCAGAAATGGCAATGAGCTTCAGCCATCCCATCTTCTTCGATCATTGCCGTTATTTCAGCTGCGCCAAGTCCCGTAATCGCATTCGCAAATCGCTCTTTAGAGCAATTACATTGGAAGCTTACCGGCATCGTTTCTAGTACCTTTACATGCTCTTTTCCAAACAGTTCTTCCAGGATTTGCTCGGGTGTCAGACCCCGTTCAATTAATATTGATATTGGCTCAATCGTTTTCAATCGTTCTTCAAGCTTTGTTATAATTTGATCTGGTGTGCCGGGCATTAATTGGAAAATAAACCCACCCGCAGCCAAAATCGTATCATCCGGATTCACTAAGACACCGACACCCACAGAGGAAGGTACCTGCTCAGACGTTGCAAAGTAATACGTAAAGTCTTCGCCTAATTCGCCAGATACAAGCGGCACCTGACCAGAGAAAAAGTCACGCAAGCCAGTATCTTTCACAACCGCTAATATGCCGTCTGTGCCGACCGCGCGGCGGACATCAAGCTTGCCGTTTTCGTTTGATTCAAAGTCAACCTCCGGATTGGTCACATATCCGCGGACTTCCCCCTTCGCATTGCTGTCAACCACAATCGGACCGATTGGACCTCCGCCGTTTATTTTAATCGTAAGTTTATCCTCACCTTTAAGCATTGCGCCCATTATGACCCCTGCGGTCATCGTGCGGCCAAGTGCAGCTGAAGCCGTCCGCCATGTTTGATGACGTCGCTGCGCCTCACTTACCGTTTCTGTCGTACGGACAGCATATGCTCGTATGTTTCCCTCATAAGCAAGAGCCTTAACTAGATAATCCTTCATTGTCTAACTCCCTTCTTTTTGTATTTATTTAGCTTCTCCCATATTACGTTTATAGATAAGCTGCAGACCCTTTAATGTTAAAAATGGATCAACGATATCAATAACCGTTGATTCCTGGGCAATTAATGGTGCAAGCCCGCCAGTGGCAATAACGGTAGGTTTTTTCTCGCTCTGTGTCAGCATTCGCTTGACGATGCCTTCAACTTGTCCAACATACCCGTAGACAATACCTGCCTGCATTGCAGCCACTGTATTTTTCCCAATAATTCCATCGGGACGGGCAATTTCAATCCGCGGCAATTTTGCTGCCCTTGAATAGAGTGCCTCGGTAGAGATCCCAATTCCCGGGGCAATCGCACCACCCAGATATTGCCGTTCTTCATTCACATAACAATACGTTGTTGCCGTTCCAAAATCGACAATAATCAATGGGCTTCCATATTCATGGATGGCAGCGACAGCGTTGACAATCCGGTCTGCCCCTACTTCTCTTGGGTTTTCATATTTAATATTCAGACCCGTTTTGACGCCTGGTCCAACGATAAGCGGTTTAAGATGGAAGTACTTTTGGCACATTCTTTCAAGAGCAAACATGATTGGCGGTACAACTGAAGAAATAATGATCCCATCAATAGCTGAAAACGAAAGTCCTGAATGGTCAAACAACGCTTTTATGCTCATGCCAATCTCATCTTCTGTGCGGTTTCGATTTGTTTCGATCCGCCAATGATATTTCAGTTCATCACCTTGATAAACACCTAAAACAATATTGGTATTCCCCACATCAAATACGAAAATCAAATCTATCACTCACTTTATCGATTTATCTTTTTTCACATGCAAACATAATACCATAAATCGTTTAGGTGTGAAAAAAAGAGTGCTTCAATAGAAGCACTCATGAACAAATTATTTATAATCAATCTCATCAGAAGGTTTATCTAGGAAGGATTCCTCTTTTTCACCTTCATCCTTTTTCGTGTTGATGTTCACTTTCACATCTTCTGTTTTCTTTGGTCCAATCTTTACGGCATCTAAATGGACAGAAGGATCTGGCATATGACCGTGCTCAACCAAATATTTAATCTGTTCCGCAACAAGCGTTTCGACCTCAAGAAGAGTTGTCGCAATGAGATTCAGCTTATCGCGATTTTCAGTAAGAATCTTTCTTGCTCTTTCATAACATTCTTTAATAATGCTCTGAATTTCAAGATCGATTTCATAGGCAATCGCATCGGAATAATTTTGCTCATTATGCAGGTCACGGCCTAAGAACACTTGACCACCTTGTGGCTGTCCGAACTGAAGCGGTCCAAGCTTATCACTCATTCCGTATTCAGTCACCATTTTCCGGGCAATGCCTGTTGCACGTTGGAAGTCATTATGTGCACCGGTACTTACTTCACCAAATACAATCTCTTCAGCGACACGGCCGCCGAGCAGACCGACAATCTTATCAAGCAGTTCAGGCTTCGTCATAAAGTAACGATCTTCCCTCGGAAGCATGACAGCATATCCGCCTGCTTGCCCGCGTGGAACGATAGTAACTTTGTGAACCATATCCGCTTCATCAAGTACCAAACCAATCACAGTATGGCCGCCCTCATGGAAGGCAACAATATTACGTTCTTTTTCAGAAATAACCCGGCTCTTTTTAGCTGGACCCGCAATGACACGATCCGTCGCTTCATCGATATCTTCCATATCAATTTTCTTTTTACTGCTTCGCGCTGCAACCAATGCAGCTTCATTCAATAAGTTTTCCAAATCGGCACCAGAGAAGCCAGGTGTCCGCATGGCAATATTCTTTAAATTTACAGTCTCATCTAATGGTTTATTACGTGCATGAACTTTTAGCACTGCCTCACGGCCAATCACATCTGGACGGTCAACGGTAATTTGACGGTCAAAACGTCCTGGACGTAATAGTGCAGGATCGAGAATATCTGCTCGGTTTGTTGCAGCAATAATGATGATTCCTTCATTTGCACCGAATCCATCCATTTCAACTAACAATTGGTTCAACGTTTGTTCACGCTCATCGTGACCTCCGCCGAGTCCGGCACCACGCTGACGGCCAACCGCGTCAATTTCATCGATAAAAATGATACATGGAGCATTTTTCTTCGCGTTTTCAAATAAATCACGGACACGGGATGCACCGACACCGACAAACATTTCAACGAAATCCGAACCGCTGATTGAGAAGAACGGAACACCTGCTTCACCGGCAGTTGCTCGTGCCAGCAAGGTTTTACCAGTCCCTGGAGGTCCTACTAACAGGACGCCCTTTGGAATCCGGGCTCCAAGCTCAGCAAATTTGCGAGGGTCTTTTAAAAATTCAACAACCTCAACTAGCTCTGCCTTTTCTTCATCAGCTCCGGCTACATCTCTAAAACGAACCTTTTTCTTATCATCGTTATAAAGCTTTGCCTTTGATTTACCAAAGTTCATCACTCGGCTTCCGCCGCCTTGAGCTTGGTTTAACAAGAAGAAAAATAAGATAAAAATAATCACGAAAGGAATAATCGAAGTAAAGAAGGTTACCCAGCCGCTTGTTTCTTTTGCCGGCATTACGTCTACTTTTGAGTCTGCCTTATCAATTCGATCAAGGATCTTTTCGCTGTTAGGTATATAGGTGATGAACTTTTTATCCTTCGCTTCCAGTTCACCGCGGACCTCATATACCCCACGTTCTGGCTGCATAGAAAATGACTTAACTTCCCCATTTTCTAATTGGGTAACAAACTTATCATATGAAATATGATCTGTAGGCTCATTGCTTCCATTGAAGAAACTAACCACGCCTATAATGACTAAAAATATCAATAAATAAAAGATGGTATTACGGAAAATCCGATTCATCTCTTACCTCCTCCCGCGGGTAAAAACTATAATAAATAGTATCATAGAAAAACTTACTAATTCAAGGAATTACTCTCATTTCCAAGGGGTTTAAAGAACCTGAATGGCACCCCCTCGATTAAAAAATTTATGATTGATTAGTGCTATAAACTTCCGGCTTTAATACCCCAATATATGGAAGGTTTCGATATTTTTCAATATAATCCAATCCATACCCGACAACAAATTCATCTGGAACAATAAAACCTACATAATCCGCTTTGATTGCGCTTTTTCTTCCTGTTGGTTTATCAAGTAAGGTAACAATTTTAATTGATTTTGCTTTGCGATAACGGAATAAATCAACTAAATAGCTAAGAGTTAAGCCGCTATCGATGATATCTTCAATAATTAATATGTCCCTTCCTTCCACAGATGTATCTAAATCCTTTAAGATTTTTACTTCTCCGGATGATACAAGAGAAGTACCATAGCTTGAAACATCCATAAAATCCATTTCTAAATAGCAATCCATGCGTTTTAATAAATCGGCCATAAAAGGCATTGCCCCTTTTAACACACCGATTGCAAGCGGGAAGCGGTCTTTATACTCTTCAGTTAACTCAGCCGCTAACACATTAATCTTTTCCTGAATTTCTTCTTCTGAAACTAATACCTTTTCAATATCCTGATTCATCATAAATTGTGCCCCCTAGGATCATTACTAACGATATGTGAGTTGTATATATTGCTTTGCAGTTGTATCTATACCTTCTAAAGAAGATTTTTTTAGTTCTGGAAGCCAAATAATCAAACCTTCTTTATCCGTAATAACAGGCCACCTGTCGCGTTCATAGACCGGAACCTTTTGATCAATAAAAATATCCTTTAATTTCTTTGACCCTTTTATTCCCTTTAATGTCATTCGATCGCCCTTTTTCCTTGAACGGATGATAATCGGCCAATGAATACGGTCTGCATTAAACAGGGCTGTATGTCGCTTATCATCAGACATATCACTTTCTAACAGTTCTATGCTAATACTCCGTCCATTTGGCAGTGTAATTGTCCCAGGCTCATATATTTCAAACCCATATGGTTCAGCTTCTTTCAGCTGAAATTGGAACGATAACTGATAATAGGAGCGAATAACCTTCAATCCATTTGGAAAATCCAATTTACATGAAGGTTCATGATGATGCAGTAAGACAAATACTTGATCGATATGTACGGCAGAAAGAGAAGCGGGCCTTTCTTTATAAAGATAGTTTAATATTAGTTGAAACCCTCTCCTTTGTAAAGGTAAAGGCATTTCAAGAAAGCTTTTAATGTCAATAGTAATATTGTCCTCTTCTCTTTTTGTCACAACATTCTTCAGCCGACTGGCCGCTAATTCCTGCAGAAAGTCTTCGTCACTTTTCAGCTCTTCGCTAAACCGCTGAAAGTGTTCATGAACATGGCGATTTTCTTTTTTTAAAAAAGGAAGAATCTGTTTTCGAAATCGGTTCCGGCTATAAACGTCCTTCGCGTTGCTTGGGTCTATTCGTGGTGTAAGATTATGCTCTTGGCAATAATGTTGAATTTCATCCTTTGTTACACATAGGAATGGCCGAATAATCGTCCCTTCATGAAATTGGCGGGTAAATGGAATCCCTGCTCTTGCCGTTCCACTGCTTCCCCTAGTCAGCCGCATGAGTATAGTTTCAATCTGATCATCACCATGGTGGGCCAGGACTAAATAAGGAAAACCGTACTTCTTCATTATTTTTAAATAAAATCCATATCGCACTTCTCTTGCAGCAATTTGTGAGCTTTTCCCGGTTTCCTTTATTATTTCTGGCACATTAACTTGTTCCATTTCAAATGGGATATCGTGCTGCTCACAAAAGCTTTTAACAAACATTGCATCAAGAAAGGATTCTTCTCCACGGAACATGTGGTCAATATGTGTGACTACAATGGCCAGGTTCCACTTTTCCCTTTTCTTTAGCAAGTAGTGGAGCAGGGCTAAAGAATCTGGCCCTCCAGACACACCAACAATCATTTTCTTATTATTAAGCTTGAATGAGTGGCGGTTAAGAAAAGACTCAACCTTTGTTTCTAACATAGGATTGCACTCTTTCTAATACAAAGTAATTTTTAAAAAACTGTCCAGCTACAGCGCCCTAGCGGCTAGTGTCCTTCGCTCTCCGCCCTACGATAAGTCAACATCGGTTCACTCCGTTCACCGTGTTTCCTTTATCTCAGTTGGAGCGCTCCACAAGGAACGCTTCGGCAGCATAGGCATCGCACGAAGGAAAAGCGTTAGCTTTTCCGAGGAGGCCATACGCCGCTGATCAAGGCGCTTTCGCTTTTCTATTTAGCTTACCACTAATCGCGATTATCTATCAAAACATAGGTGTTTCTTTTCAAGGTGAATTTTTCCATTTTCTTGCCCCATAAATGTCAAAAGAATACACCTTTCATATATACGAACCAGCACGGAAATGGTTTCAAGGTTTAAGGTAAATTATTAAAAGTATACCATGCATATAATACTCCTAGAACGACAGTAATAAACAAAAATTCCAGCCATCCTCTTTTTTTCTTCTTTTGCCGATAGGTTCGTCTGGAGATATGCTGGGCACCGTTCGTGTTTTTTGCTTGGACTGGCCTGGCGGTTTGACTCGGTGCTGCGGCTGTTCGTAAAGGTGGACTAGATCCCTTATCCTCCACCATACTGTCAAATAAATCAGTTCGCATTTGCTTAGCATTTAGATAATGCCCTTGCAGTGCTTTGACGATGACCTTTTCAAACTTCAGCAGTTCTGGTTTTTGCCTAATGGCTTCCCTCAGCTGAGAAATCCCACCGCTAGTTTTAGTAAATCGGTTTGGGTAAGCGGTGTTGATGATAATCATCGCGACAGCAAATAAATCATAAGACGGTTCTGCTTTTCGGGAGCCCAAGCCCCAATAACCCCGATCATAAAACTCCGTGAATTCCTTAATTGCCCTCCCTTGAATAGTCGTGCCTCCAACATCGATACATCTTATTTTTGGCGGCGGTCCGGTTACAATTAAATTTTCCGGTTTTAAATCCCCGAATACCCAGCCATTTTCATGAAGCTGATGCAAATCATTCAACAGCTGCAAAAATAAAACACTTGTCCATGATTTCCCTTTCTCTTGTAAAAAAGAAAGGAAGTCTCGGCCTTGAATATATTCCATGACATAAAAGGAAATTCGGCCTTGGTGCCCTTGCCAATCGTCAACATCAAGTAAAGAAGGCCCGAGGGTTGGAAGCCCCTGGACCTTCGCAAAGGATTTAAGCACATTTACCTCAGAGGTGATCGACATACCATTGTCACTCATTTTCAATGCCACGTGAGTGTTTTTGTGCTTTGCAAGGTAAACCACCCCGTTTGCGCCAAATCCTAGTTCTTTTATAATTGTATAGCTATGTGAATGCCATTTCCCTATAATGATTGTCCCAGGACTTACCTTACATTGATTCTTCAAAGTATGATTCATCATCACGTGAAAGCAGGCTCCTTAATGATTGTTTTTGATTGAAGGCAGTTAAGGCTGTCCGTAATGCCGGACCAGTAGGTGTAATCCCGCCTGTAGACAGCTGCGAGAAGACACTTGTCAAAACCTGCAGCTTTGGAGTCCAATCCAGCAATTTTTCGACATCATTCTTTTTCCCGGGAAATACATAAACGGAAAATTGATTTTCTCCTGAACGGGCGTTTAAGCTTAGAGACAGATCGAGAAGGGCCTCTTTTACAGTGGGCAGCTTATGCTTCATGCTTGCACTTGTATCGACAAGAATCAACACCTCTAATTCGACAGTCTCACCTAATTCATCGACAACCTCCATGACCTCACCGCGCTGATCAGGATGCAGATCTTCCATTGTTTGTGAACGTCCTAATATCTGCTGCAGCTGGCTGTTGACCACCCCTTGAATGGTTTGGTTCATCGCTTTGCGGGTAACCATTTGCACGGTTTGCGAGAGCGCTTCCGCATAGACAATTTGACTGACACCCCCGCCTGACATCGCAATGCCATCGATTTCCGTCATTCCTTTTTCATCGATAACATCCTTTTCGATGACGCCTATCACATTCACCGTAATTCCTTGTTCCTTCGCGAGTGCAGCCATGGCAATTGGATCGTCACCTTGATTGGAACAGCCGTCGGTAATTAATAAAATTTGCCGGATTTTCCCTGTATACATAACCTTCTCCCTCCACGAAACGTATTGGTACCATTTTCGACGGGATCAGGGTGATTTATACATATTTTAAGCCTTGGCAGCGTAAAATAATCGGTTATGCTCTTTTTTTGTAGACGGGAATAGAGGCCCACTTCGGTGTATTATGTTTTATTTTTGCTACAGTAACCGTCATGTCATCCTCAATTAACCCCGATCTTGATCTGATCACATCCTCCATTATCAGGTCGGCTACCTCTTGCGGGTCATCCGTTTCTAATTCTTGCACTTTTCGTTTCATCCATAAATCATAATTTTCCACATGCTTCGGCCCTTCGAACACACCATCGCTCATCATAATTAATAAATCCCCGGCTTTTAATTGTTCACTGACAACATCAACCTCAAATTCCTGGAGGATTCCAATCGGCAAGTTGCTTGCCTGGATTTTGATCACCTTATTCCCCCTTTTGATAAAACTCGGTGTCGAGCCGATCTTTAAGAATTTAGCTGAGGCATTTTTCAAATCAATCATCGCCAAATCTAATGTAGAAAAGATTTCATCGGTCGTTCTTAGCGAGAGGATCGAATTAATCGATTTAATTGCTGTTTTTTCCTCAATTCCTGATTGCAAAATCTTTTGCAAAAGCAGCAGTGTTTCATTACTTTCATAATGAGCCCTTTCGCCATTTCCCATGCCATCACTAATCGCAATCGCATACTTGCCGAGGCCCAGTTCGATCGTGGAATAACTGTCCCCTGAAATGAGGCCGCCATCCTTGGCTGCATGGGCAACCCCTGTTTCGACCGTAAAGGCCTTTGATGATCTGAATGTCACATGACAGAACCCATGAGGGATGGTGGCACATTCCTCTTTATTCACAATAATGGTTTCCCCAAGTATATCCGATAGCATCGGTGCAATTAGCTTTTCACACTCCCCGTGGCCATTGCAGAATGGAACAGCCATCTCAATATCAACATTCCCCTGCTCAAGGCTGTAGATTTCCACCTGTTCAATATGAATGCCGAATTCCTGAATCGCCTCCATAATTTGTTCTTCCTGTTTATGATGATTTTCCCTTTCCCGTTGAATTTCTTTTGCGAAATTATCCATTACCTCGGAAACACCTAATAATTGGTCAGCGACCAGTTTCCTGGACTCACGCACCTGTTTCTTTAATTTAAGATTGGCTTGGAAAAAGGTTAGCTCCTGGCCGATGGTTTCATACACTTTTTTTGGACGGGAACAATGTTTTTCCCAGTCCCTTGTCAGCCTTAGAGAGACATTTCCATCATTTTGATCCATTTCATGAATAATTTCCTCCATGTAGGCATAGGTTGTATTAAAATTCTTTGCCCAGCATTGTTCCTTTTTAAAGCACGTTTGACACGTTCTTTCGGTGACATTGCTCATGAAATAATCCATTTCGCGCTCATCCACATCATCATCCTGCTGTGCTTCCATTTGCGAAAAGCTTTTTGATAAGGCATGAAACACATTGGAAAATTGTGAAACCCGCTGTGCCGTAACGTCTCGCATTTTGCGCATATATTTTTGCTGCTCGGCCGTGTATTCTGGTGTCCCGGGGATATATTTTGCCAGCCTGGACGTAAAAGCCTGTGGTGTTAAGAGAAATAAGAGCACCGCCGCACTTGATTCCAGCACGGTTTGTAAAAGGGAGCCTCCTCCCTCTCCATACATGCCGATCAGCAGAGTGGCAATAAATAAACCGATAGACACACCTATCTTCTTCCCTTCCTTTAGCAGGCCGCCGAGTACGCCTGAAAAAGCCAAGAGACTCATATGGTAGAAGCTTGAAACGCTTGCGAGGCTGAAAATTAACCCTGTCACAACACCAACTGTGGAGCCAACTGTTGCCCCGGCAATGAAGGAAAACACCAATACCAAATATCTCGACATAATATGTTCAATCGACAAATCATATACTTTCCAGCCAATGGTTCCAGACATGATGGAAGCAAGCATGATAATTAAGCAGACGATTTCTTCTGTTTTTAACAATTGTCTGCGTTTATTCAAGGTTAACAATGGAATACTTTGTAAAAATATAAGTGTCAGGATAAACGCCAAGCTCGCCTGAACCCCAACCATCATCAAATCATATAATGTTAATTGTCTTGAAAGGATGAAGGCTTCAGCTAATTTTCCCGCACCAAGAATGATACCGACAAAAAATGGCAGTGACCGCATTTCATTTGTCAGCCATTTTTGACTGATTCGAAAAATAACTAAAAAGCAAACGGTGACGACGAAAGTAAAAACCGCATTGGATAATGAAATGGTTGCCGCTCCGACAATCAGTCCGATCAAGGCAAGCGGTGCCCGATCCCTCTTGATGATATACACGGAAGCAAAGAAAGGGAGGCAAAATGGGGTAAGCTTTGCTAAAATTAAGGCTCGTCCAAGCAAAAAGCCCACGAATAATAAAAGGTAACCCTTCTTGATAAAAAAGGATTCCAGCATGTATTGAATTTTCCTTAATCCCTTCCCCAAATCCCATTTAGATGAATGAAGACTGACTTCTCCGACCGGCTCTATGAAACTCACGTTTGTCTTTTCCACTAAATCACACTCCCTATTCTTTCATCGTTGCCCACTATTATAAAATTAATAGAGGTAAAAGTTTGTCAAAATAGTGAACAAGCAAAAAGAATCGTTCGACGGTTTTCACTATAATCCTTCCAAACAATGTAACCATGTCGTAAAAAGGAGAAAGTAAGAAACGCGCCATCGCCCTGGTCAGCGGCGTATGGCCTGGAGCTCAAAGTCGAAACTTATAAACATAAAAAAGACAAGCCGCTTTGACTTGTCTTTCATTTATTGATATTAAGTGAAACCTGCCTGATCCAATTAGCAGCAAGTTACCCCCGTCTAGCTCCTCTTCCTCCACGCTTGGATTCCGTGTGGCGCTTTAAGGATGATAAACGATCTTCACTATCTTTTAGAAATTTTGCCATTTTTGACTCAAAGTTTTCCGGTCTAGCGTTATTACGATCGTTTGATCTGCCTTGACGAGGGCGTTGTGAGTGCGAATGTTGTTTTCTTTCCGGCTCTGGGCGATCTTTTGCCTTTTTAATGGAAAGGCCAATTTTCCCATCCTTTTCAACATTGATGACTTTTACTTCGACCTGATCGCCAACCTTTAGATGGTCATTGATATCTTTGACATAGTTATCGGCAACCTCACTAATGTGTACAAGTCCTGTTGAGCCATCCGGCAGCTCCACAAACGCTCCGAAATTTGTAATCCCTGTTACCTTTCCTTGTAACTTGCTGCCTACTTCGATTGACATAAAAAGATTGTTCCTCCTTAAAAGTATAAAAACTCAAATCTTATACTATATTATACAGAAAGGAAAAAATCAGTGTCAATAACTCACTGTATTGGATCAATTTTCCTTCTTTTCTTCCGGTATATTAAAGATAATTTCGTTTTTATCTGAGAAAAAGTACTGTTTTCTGGCTAGTTTCCCAATGTAGTCATCATCATTTAATTTAACAATATCTTCTTTTAGCATATCCTGCTGCTTTTTTAATTCTGTGAGCTGATGGTCAAGCTTCTTCTTTTGGGCAACCTTTGCCTCGAGCTTAGTGGTCTGGGAAAGATAGCTTGATATCATCAAATACGATAGTAAGCTAGCAAAAACGAAAAATAACGATAATCGCCGTAGCAATAATTTCCTTTTTCTAGCTGAAGCAATTTCCGCATATTCCTGCTGCTCGACATAGGTTGTCTGAATTTTTGATACATTCTTTTTTCGTTCCTCGCCCAAATCCCTGCCCTCCTCACTCTTTTCGGCTTTTCCATTTTTCTAACCACTTACTAATATAATTCCTGATTTTCTTAAAATTTCCTGCCGTATTATTATATAACTTCTCGACGGTTTTTTTAATACCTTTCGGCAAAAGTTTCCAAAATAATAACAATATTGTTTTCACCGGTACAACAATAATCTTTACAACCAATAATAAAACCTTTAAAACAAATTTGACAAGGGTGAATAGTCCCCTGCCAAGTGCAAAAAGGATCGCCACGATTAACTGGATTAGACCCACAACAGGTTTATAAATCAAGAGCTGGAAGGTTCTCCTCAAAAATTTCACAGTCGTTATAACGGAGTGGATCAGCATTTCCAAGAAACGAAGGTACATCCCTTTCAGCAGGCTTTGATAGGCGGCAAACCCGCAAACAAGCGCAATAAAGATATAAAATCTTAATTCCCCATTATTCACTAAGAATAACGTATAAAAAATAATCAAAGCTTGAATGATCCAAAATAATACATCATTTAGGAAGACAATCCAAGCTTTTTGTTTGGGGCGCTTTAAAAATCTCTGATACGTATCAAACATGGCGCCAAATAACGACCCCATGCCAATCATCGAAAGCATTGTAAGAAATTGCGTGGAAAGGGTCATCGGAATAACTTGCTAAAGAAGCCTTTAGCTTTCTCCCCGTGCTGCTCATCTAAGTAGACTAGGTCAAAAATCTTGCCTTTAATCGAGACAATCCCTTTTTCGACATCAAGGTTTTTCATCGACAGGTTTTGCCCCTTGATGGCTAAAAACCCCATGGACGTTTCTAATAGGAACTCCTCGTTATCAAAGCTTTCTACCTGTTTTACACCGGTAATCTCAAGGAGCCTTCTTCCTCTCATGATGACATCATGATCCGGAACACTACTCTTTGGCGGATTGCTATCATAATATTGACTCATCCTCATCCCTCACAATCATTTGTACAACCTTTTGGTAAAATGTATGTGAAGAACGTTAAAAATAGAACAGCTTTAGTCGTTTGAGCCGAGTCTCTCTTCCTTTAAAATCGTATACATCTCCGCCGCCTCATCCTTGCGTGAGGTTTCTTGAATTCGGTCAATTCTTGCCGTCACTCTCCGCTGCCCAAGACGAAGTGTCAATTCATCTCCTACTTTCACAGTTGAGCTGGCCTTTGCCTCTTTTCCATTAATTTCGATTCTCCCCTGATCAGAAACTTCTTTTGCCAATGTTCTTCGTTTAATTAATCTCGATACCTTTAAAAACTTATCTAGACGCATAAGCGCATTCCTCCCTTTTTAAAGACCCTTTTCTTTTGCCTCATCCCAATACTTGTCGAGCTCCTCAAGTGTATGCTCTTTAAATGTCCGTCCGCTAGAGCTTACCCCTTCTTCAACGTATTGAAACCGGCGTATGAACTTTTCATTTGTTTCAAATAACGCTTCCTCAGGATGAATTTTCAAGAATCTTGCCACATTCACAAAGGCAAAGAGTAAGTCGCCAAATTCCTGCTTCGCACGGATCATTCCTGCTTCTGTTCCATCCAGCTCAAGCGTAAATTCCTCGAGCTCCTCTTTCACTTTCGCCAATGCAGGGGTAATTTCCTGCCAATCAAAGCCAACCTTTGCCGCTAATTTTTGCAGTTCAAAGGCCCGCAGTAAGTTTGGCTGTGCTTTTGAGACACCTGCTAGTAAGGATGATGGCGCTTCGCCCTTTTCCTGTTTTTTAATTTCCTGCCAGTTTTGCACGACCTCTTCGGCATTGGCTGCCTTCCCTGTTCCGAACACATGCGGATGCCGGCGAATCATTTTCTCTGACAGCACTTCAATAATGTCATCAATAGAAAAATAGCCATCATCCTCGCCAATTTGTGCATGAAGCATGACCTGTAAAAGGACATCGCCAAGTTCTTCTATTATATTATCAATATCCTCGTTGTTAATCGCCTCGATGACTTCATACGTTTCTTCTATCAAATATTTTTTCAATGATTCATGCGTTTGTTCTTTATCCCATGGACAGCCGTTAGGTCCTCTCAGTTCCGCAATGATTTCACGCAGCTTCGAGAAATTTTTCAGTAAAATTTCCTCATCCTTCACCGGCGGGACATAAACAGACGTCAGGTTATTAACCGAGACGTTTCGGTCCAACTCATACAAGGGCAGTTTTTCAATGTGCTCTTGTTTACTTCCTGCTGCCGTTACGATATGCACCAGATAATCATCTGGTAATTTCTCCATTAGAGTTAGCTTTACATTTGATGCTACGAATTGGTCGTATACCTGGCTAATAATCAAATGCTGGTCAATTTGCAGCTGAGAAGCCGCGAGTGCTGTGCCATCGAGCAACTGGAACCCTTCAACAGGGTCAATTTTTAATGAAGCAAAAAGAGGATCAAGAAAACTCTGCCCGCCGCCAATCATGATTTCTGCACCTTCGGCCGGCCCATATTCCAAAAGGAGCTGAACCGTACGCTCTGCCACAAGCGGATGCCCCGGAACCGCGTAAATGATTGGACCGCTTTGCGCCTCTACCAATAGTGTCCGCGTGATTTCCTCGTAGACCGCTTCAAACTGATCATGTTTCTCGTAGACATTGTCAAAGGATGAATAGTTCAGTCCTTCTTTTTCTAAATCTGCCACCACGGGATGTTCTTTCGTTCGTAAAAATATGCGCCCTCCGGCATGTAGTAATTTCTTATATATCCCGACTGGAAGCTGTTCTGCATCTCCTGCTCCTAAGCCAAGTATTTCAATTTTTTTATCCATGGTTACTCCTTGTCCTTTCGCGATAGTAGATGGATTAATTTGCTTCCAAATGGGAATTCACGCAGATCTTCCTCAAGAAATACGTTTCCTCTAATGATAATAACTAAAAAGAGACTGCCTCCAAGTAAAACGGCACTTAACGCCTGCAAGGCCGCCCCTAGCCGATCTGACTCCAGCATAGCAATGATTGGATTGGTTACATATAAATAACCTTTTAAAACGACAACCATCGTTATTGCTGCTGTTAGGACGATTCCTAAAATGCGATACGTAAACAGTGGAACGGCGATCATTTTTTTAAATTTAAAGACTAAGCAAAAGGTTACCAGTCCCAAAGCCATAAGCGAAGAAACAGCGGCTCCCATTGTCCCTAACAACGGAATGAACATCATGTTCAATAGATATTTCAGCGGAAATATGAGCATTACTGCTAAAGCTGGATAAAGCAGATTGCCAAGTCCCTGCATAATCGCAATAATAGTTGATATGACCGAGGTAAAAAGAACAACAAAACTTAGCACACCTAATACATCAGAACCATTTCCATTTTCAAACAGCATTATATTGGTGGGCTCAATAATCGCCCATAGGCCTGATGAGGCACCAAGTCCAATCACGATACTTACCTTAATCGCCACTTGGATTTTACGGGTAAGGTTATCCGATTTTGTGGCTAATCGCTCACGGCTTATGAGCGGAACTAGTGTTAATGCCATGGAGGCCGCAGCAACTGTTCCTAATTGGATTAACGGCTGGCCACGGTCAAAAACCCCCTTTAAGCTTTTGGCAGCCTCTCGTTCCGTGCCGCTTGAGACAAGCAAGGAGAATAGATTTAACGAATCTGCCAGCTGCATAAAGATCATCAGCATTCCGCTTAAACAAATCATCAGCCCTTGAAACGTGAGCATTTTAACGATCCGCTTCACTTCCAGAGAATTATTTTGAAAGATTCCCTTGCTTGGAGCCATACCTTTCCATTCTTTACGTTTCTGTAAAAACATAAACAGAATAAGGCTCGCAACCATACTTCCCGTAATTGAGCCAACCATCGCCCCGCCGCCGACAAAATAGAGAGAAAATCCTTTTTCCATGAAAAGAGAGGATAGAAAAATAATCGTCAAAACGCGAATGGTTTGTTCCCCTACTTGTGATAACGCTGTCGGAGTCATTTCCCCAATGGCTTGATAATATCCTCTTATGATTGAAACAAACGGAAAGATTAAAAACACAATGGAAATGACCTTAAATAAAACCGCTAATTGCGGGTCCTTCATCCAACCCGCAATGTGATCTGCACCGCCATAAAGAATGAGAAACAAAAGGAAACCGATTACTTGCAAATAAACAAAGGATACGAAAAGAAGCAGGCGGGATTTTTCATCATCCCCTTTTTCCATTTGTTCTGCATACAGCTTTGAAATCACAACCGGAAATCCCGTCGTCGACAGCACGATGGCTATCCCATAAAATGGATATACCTGTTGATAAATATAGAAACCAATATCACCAACAATATTTTGAAAAGGAATCCGGTAAAATGCACTTAAAATTTTCGTAAGTAATGCCGCAATTGTTAATATAAAAGCACCTTTAAAAAGCATAGTCGACTGATTCATGGATTTCATTCGTTCACCTACTAACTAAACTCGAAGGTAATTATAGCACAAGTACGGGATGTATTGATAAATGTAGAAAAACCGGGCAAATGCCCGGTTTTAGTAAACGGAAAAACTCTTTATAAATCATTTATTACAATATAACTTGCTTTAATCGGGCCATGTACCCCGACAACAAGGTTCAATTCAATATCAGCAGAGTTACTTGGACCGGTTATAAAATTGATACAGGAGGCAACATGTCCACTCTGATGATACATTTCACGCATTTTCACTGCAGCTTGGGTCATTCTTGGAACGAGCGAGCTTTTGGGAATCAACATTATTGATGTTGCCGGTAAAAAGCTGACCGTTCTGCCCTTATCTTTATCACTAAAAAGGACGACAGTTCCCGATTCAGCAAGAGTTATTTCACTGATTGTGATGCCGACATTAGCGTTTTCTGCCTTCTGAATATTTTCGTCCCCTAAACGGTAATCCCATTCAAACACATCGATATTTTGTGCAGCCCATTCCTGTTGAAACAAGGAATTCAGCCCCCATTCAGCGAACCTGGCATCCTTCCACGTGACAACCGGACCGCCTCCATAATCTCGAACGACATCATCGACAACCGCTGGCAAGTCTTTTAGGTCGGTAGTATATAATTTGGTATGAATTTTTTTACAATGCTCTTCCAAGACGGCTAACAATTCATCTTGTGTGGCATCCTTTAATACCTCATACTGCGGCTGATATTTCCAAATTGGTTTTTCAATCGGTGCCGAAATCCTCGGCCGATTAAGACGGACGGCAAGCTGATTTAAAAATCCCTCTCGATTTTGGATTGTGCCGCTCATGCTAGTTGCTGCCTCCTTTTTCGCGATTTTTAAACCAATCTCTGAATCTCTCTTTATTTGGAGCAGGGAATTCCCGAATATCCGTCCAAGCCTTAAGGGGACCCGGTCCATTAGAGATTTTTTCTCCTGCCGTAAATCTATTCATCGCAGCGGGAGCCAATTTTGACCCAATTTTATAAAGAGTTGGTGATGCCGCACCAAGCCCAAACGCCTTCATTAATAGTTTTTCAGACACAGGTGCCTTGCCTTCTTTTTCAACAATATTGACCCGGTGTTGATGAAGAAGATCATGCAGGGGAATTTTCACCGGACAGACTTCCGTACACGCACCACAAAGGGTAGAGGCATAAGGAAGTTCTTTATATTCATCATATCCCCCTAGTAACGGCGACAAAACGGCCCCCACCGGTCCCGGATAAATGGAACCATAAGAATGACCGCCGATATGACGGTAGACAGGGCAGACATTTATGCAAGCCCCGCAGCGAATACATTGAAGAATGGATTGAAACTCACTGCCTAGGATTTCCGATCTGCCATTATCGACGATAACAAGATGGAATTCCTCCGGACCATCCACATCCCCTTCTTCACGGGGACCCGTTAAAACGGTAATATAGCTGGTTAATTTCTGCCCGACTGCACTCCGGGTTAACAGACTAACGAGAACTTCCATTTCTTCAAAGGTTGGAACAATCCGTTCCATTCCCATGACGGTGATTTGTGTTTTCGGCAAGGCTGTCACTAAATCAGCATTCCCTTCATTCGTCACTAAACTGAAGGAGCCCGTCTCAGCTACCGCGAAATTACAGCCAGTAATACCGATATCGGCTTCGAGGAATTTCTCGCGCAGTGTCACACGTGCTTGGCAGGCAAGTTCTTCTGGTTTTGATGTTTGGGTGTAGCCAAGTTTTTTCGCAAATACTTCACGAATCTGTTCTTTGTTTTTATGAAGTGCGGGCACAACAATATGTGAGGGAGGATCATGCTCATCCAGTTGAAGAATATATTCACCGAGGTCTGTTTCTACTACTTCACAGCCTTCTTCCTCCAACATATCATTCAAGCTGATTTCCTCCGTCACCATCGATTTGGCCTTCACGACTTTTTTTGCATTTTTGCGCTTAACAACTTCTCTAATATAGTCATTGGCCTCTTCCTTTGTTTGGGCAAAAAAGACATGACCGCCCCTGCCCGCAATGTTTTCACTTAACTGCTCCAAATAATAGTTGAGGTGCGCGAGGACGTGCTGACGGATTTCCTCGCCGTGATTTCTCCAGTCTTCCCAATTATCCAGTTCATCGGTCGTAACAACTTTTCGTTTAATCCCCATACCGTCCTGTGCTCCAGCGACAGCACCGCGCATAAATTGATCATGAATCCCATGATCAACACGTTCCTTAAACTTTTCCGTACCGATCTTCATCGCCATAAGAAATTCCCCCCCAACTTTAAACCGCTTCTTAGTGGCTATTTAATACTTCGGCAATATGCATGACTTTTACCGGTTTGCCCAACCTTTCCATACGCCCGCCAATGTTCATTAAGCAGGCTCCATCTGCACCAATTAGGTAATCCGCTCCTGTTTCTTCAACATGTCCAACCTTTTCATCAACCATTTGCTCTGAAATTTGGGCATTTTTCACTGAGAACGTGCCGCCAAAGCCGCAGCATTGTTCTTTCCCTGGCAACTCGGTGAACGTTAACCCTTTTACGTTTTTTAAAAGAATCATTGGCGGTTCTTTTACCCCCAATAATCGTGTCATGTGACAAGATGTATGATAGGTAGCCGTTCCCTCAAACGTAGCGCCAACATCCTCAATTTTTAACACTTCCACAATAAATTGCGTCAGCTCATATGTTTTTTCGGCTAATTGTTTTGCTTTTGGTTCCCAAACAGGATCTCCTGCAAAAATATGTGGATACTCATGGAACATAAATGCACAGGATCCGGATGGCGACACAATATACTCAGCATGATGGAATGTTTCAATCATCCGTTTCATTGCTTCTTTTGATTCCTTAACATAGCCGCTGTTATAAGCAGGCTGGCCGCAGCAAACTTGGGACTCCGGGAATTCAATTTCACATCCAAGTCTTTCAAGCAATTCAACCGCGGCCTTGCCTACATTGCTCTGGAATAGATCAACTATACATGTCGCAAAAAGAGTGACCTTCATTTTTTCTCCCTCTCAATAAACTTATTTCGTATCCTACATTTATTCGGGAAACTTTTCCTTTCCCCTTCCATTTGATCTATAATTTAAGTTAGATATTGGAATTTTTTAATTAATCAAATACTGGAGGGAAAATAAATGTACCCAAATATTTTAAGACACCCCGGACCTACTCCCATACCTAAAAAGGTGCAGCTGGCGATGAATCAGGATATGATCAGCCATCGCAGTGAAGAATTTGTTCAGCTTTTTCAAGAAACAACGAACAGGGTGAAACCGATCTTCGGAACGAAGCAGGATATTTTGCTGCTGCCATCTGGCGGTACCGCTGCATTAGAGGCCGCAGCTGTGAACACTGTTTCTCCAGGCGAGGAAGTCGTGGTCATTACTGTTGGCGCCTTTGGCGATTATTTCGTCTCTATTTGTGAGAAATATGGTTTTCATGTACATAAGCTTGAAACGGCTTGGGGCGACGCTTGTACGGAGGAAGATCTTGCAGCGTTTCTTAAACCTTTATCAAACATTAAGGCGGTTTTTGCCACCTATAATGAAACGTCAACCGGAATTCTAAACCCGATTGAAAAATTAGCCAAGGTTGTAAGTAATCAGACGGATGCGTTATTTATTGTCGATGGGGTCAGCTGCATCGGCGGTGCTCCTGCGGAAATGGATCAATGGGGAACTGATATTTTAGTAACAGGCTCGCAAAAAGCGATGATGCTTCCGCCTGGACTTGCTCTTTTAAGCATAAGCAAGCGGGCATGGAAGGTAATAGAGGAAAATCAAACACCGTCCTATTACCTCAATTTAGTAAGCTATCGCGAATGGGCAGCGAAAGGAATGACACCAAACACCCCTGCGGTTTCACTGATTTTTGGCCTTTCCGCTGTCTGTGATTTAATTGATGAAGAAGGCGGGTTCACACAAACTGTGGCCAGACATGAACTGATGAAAAATATGGTTCGGGGGGCTATGAAGGCTCTCTCAATCGGTCTGCTGACCAGCGATGAGTATGCCTCACCAACGATTACCGCGATCCGTACACCTGAGGGGCTGGAGCTTTCATCCTTCCTTAGACATTTGAAGCAGAACTACCACCTTGATTTTGCCGGCGGACTGGGGTCTTTGCAAGGGGAAATTTTCAGATTCGGCCATATGGGCTATTGTTTCCCAAGTGACGTCCTTGAGGCGGTTTCACTTATGGAAGCAGGCCTCCAAGACTTCTCCTATTCCTTCGAACCAGGGGCAGGGGTAAGGGCGGCACAAACCATATTCTTGAATGCAAATCGAAAATAGCTCATAAAAAAAGACAGCACGCGCTGTCTTTTTTTCATTTAATATTATGATTCCATCTGTCTCGCTAAGAACCCTGCGGCTGTTTCCACCGCCTTTTGTTCCACTTCTCCAAGCGTTCCTTCTCTAGAAAAAATAATAACTGCACCAATAGGATCCCCATTCGCAATAATCGGCCCTATGGTATAAGAAGAGACTGTTTCATCATTTCCGTCAGCCAATGCAATATCACCCTGCTGGGTATGTAGCACGGAATTTCGTTCTTCCATTGTCTTTTCGACCAAATCGCTAATATTCTTATTTAGATAATCTTTTTTAGAACCGCCAGCAAGGGCAATATACGTATCTCGATCACAAATTAAAACAGGATTACCGAGGCTGTCAAATAGGGCTTCTGCATATTCTTTGGCGAAATCGCTTAATTCGCTGATTGGTGAGTACTTCTTTAAAATCACTTCCCCGTCCCGATCCACAAAAATCTCTAGCGGGTCCCCTTCGCGGATACGCAAAGTTCTGCGTATTTCTTTGGGAATGACAACACGACCCAAATCATCGATTCGACGAACTATTCCAGTTGCTTTCATCCAATGTTGCCTCACTTTCATCTGATGATTTTTCAACTTGGTGATTGGCAAAGCTTTTGAATTATGTAACTGTCTAGCTTCAGCTTTTCCAGTCATCACCAACTTTGAACTTAGTATCTTTCATCTGGAAAGTTCTATTCACAAACATACTATTTTTTCAAATTATTTAACGGGATTTTCCTGTCCCCGTTTAGCTAATGGAATACCTTTAACCAATTCGCTGACAATATGAAGCCACTCTGCGGTTCCAAACTCTTTCGTTTTAATTACGATTTTTAACCTTGATCCTTCCATACCCGGATTGACATTCCGGCCAAACGGGCTGCTAAGAGCAAATAGTTTCGCTCCATCAAGCGTGGCAGTGATCTGCTCACTTATCAATGAAGCGGCGCACGAAAAACGCGCAAAGCGTTCCACCATAAATGCGAAAACGCCTATCTAGGTTGTTGGGTTTGGCTGTATGAACCTGTATAACCAAACGAAGCACACAACA
>NZ_JBMPZU010000026.1:0-6995 GCF_049463095.1 Neobacillus sp. 19
ATTTAGTTAACCCCTTTTCAATTCTTGCAGAGCAGGCGGCACAGGTCATCCCGGTGATATCTAGCTCTGTCTTCTCCGTGACCACATCGTACCCTAAATCCCTAATTTTCTTTTCAATATCTTCAACATTGATCTGCAAGGAGTCATATTTAATTGCGGATTTTTCCAAAGCCAGATTCACATTCGCTGACTCCACACCAGCTAATTTGTTAAGGCCTTTTTCAATTCTTGTTGCACAGGCGGCACAGGTCATCCCAGAAATTTGTAAATTTGTTTCTTTAATAATTTGACTCATGAAAGCCAACTCCTCATACCCCATATAGGTATAATTTTTTGGAAAAAGAACGTGCTAACAGATAGCACGTCATTTTATCTACTTATTTCACATCGTACCCTTGGTCATCGATGGTTTCTTTTATTTGCTCCAATGAAACCTGTTGCTGGTTATATTCTACATCCACTGTAGCGGCTTTTAAGTTTACTTTTACTGCGGCAACTCCATTTAGAGCTCCAACACTTCCCTCAACCGCTTTTACACAATGATCACATGACATTCCTTGAACGTTTAATATTGCTTTTTCCATTAATATTCTCTCCTTTATAATTGGTGATATGCTTTCTATATATCAACCTTACCATACCCCCCTACCCTATGTAAAGGGATTGAAATTTATTTTTTGCCTAATTATTATTCCTTTTCAAATTTTGTTCACAAGTTAATCATTTTGGTATTTGGGTCTATATATTATTATAAATTTTTGGATAGTTGCAAACTATGTCGAAAGTCACATAATATTGTTACAAATTATTGCCGCCTTCTTAAGCTTTCCAGATTTCACTACAAGAGTCATAATATTGACATACAATCTTCATTTGTTCTACAAATTCCAGCTATATGATTAGGGTATTAAAGAAAGGAGTTGCTGGAAGATGAAGAAGCTTTATGTAGGTTTATTAAGTGCTGCTTTGGTCCTTGGTGCAGGAACGGCTGTTTTTGCTGCTGGAAATAATGACTCTGGTAGTAGTCCTAGCTTTGAAAACATGCTGCCTTTTATGGAAAAAATGCATCCTGGTTCCTCTAAAGAAGATTTACAAAATATGTACAAGGCCTGCCACGAAAATGGCGGCATGATGAATGACTCGAACGATATGAATATTGATCGTGAGAATATGATGAATAGCTTTTAAAAATGACAAAAAAGAAAGCGTTGATTTTCAGCGCTTTCTTTCGACTAAACGGGGGGCTTATTTATAGGGCCCAATATGTTAATGTATCAAATATTCCTAGAATGAGCATAAAAATACCGGCAATCCGTTGAACTAATGTACCAAATTTTCTTCCCTTTTTCATTAAAGCACCACTGCCGCCAAGATACCAAATGATGAAAATGACAATTAAAAGGGGGAAGGCTGTTCCAAGTGCAAAGATCGATGGGAGTATAAAACCATATGGACTTGAAAATACCACCGGCATTAAGGTTACAAAAAACAGAATAAACATGGTTGGACAAAAAGCTAAAGAAAAACTTAGTCCAAGCATAAACGAGCCAAATCTACTTCCCCGCTTATACTCATTCGTTTGCTTAAATAACTTTATAGTCCCTCTCAGTTTAATAAAGCCCAGCATATATATTCCCACAATAATTAAAATAGGACCCATAATTTTACGCAGCCACGGAAAATACAGTGTTAGATTTTGTTCAATCCCTTTCCCAAGAAGCCATACTATTCCACCTAATAAAGAGAAAGCAACTATTTTACCTAAAGTAAAGCTGAAAACATCCCTCCACATAATTTTCTTTTGGATGGAACTGTTTCCATACAGTGTAATTGCACTTATGTTACCCGTAAGCTGGCATGGTGCTAGTGCACCTACTAGACCTAATATTAATGCAAAGACAATCGGCCATGACTCTAAACTACTGGCGATATTCAGTAATGGCTGACTCAAGGAAGAACTTATTTGACTAAATAAATTGTACATATACTCACCCTGCTATGTTGTTATAGAATCACGATAACATAATAGGATGAAGAACGTGTGAAGATTATGGATTGTCAAATAATTGTCGAAATTAGCGCCGCTTTTGATTGCTTGCATGAAAAAAGAACATCAGCATAGCCAATGTTCTGAGTGGTTAATATCTATTAAATACGTTTGGAGCCAATATATTTTGGATTCCAGTAGCTGTTATTCGTATAGGTAATCATAACACCTTTTGACGATGATGCCATAATCATTTTCCCCGCTCCAATATACATCGCGACATGTGTTGGTTTGCTTGCTTTATTTGGTGCAAAAAACATTAAGTCTCCCGGTTGTAAAGAGCTTACCCGATATCCTTTGGTGTAGTACATATCAGCCGCTGTTCGTGGTAATACCTTACCTGCCTGTCCGAATGAATATTTTACGAGGCCAGAGCAATCGAATCCTTTTGGTGACATGCCGCCCCAGCGATATGGAACACCGAGATTTGCTTTCGCAACTGAGATTGCTTTTGTATGATAATAAGCCGCTTCAGCTTTATCACCCGTTGTGGCAAACACTGAGCTAATTCCAATTGTAATCGCAAGAGCTGTGATGAATTTTTTTAGCATAATGTTATCCCCCTTGAGTGATTTGATACTCATACTATACAAGGAAAGAATAACAGAGACATCACATGGAGATTACAATTCTTTTACAAAGTTATCGTAATATAATTACTATATTTTGAATGAATTTGCTTGAAGATCGCATATTTGAAGATAAAACTCAGCTTTTTTCTGTAAAAATGTCTTTAAGACCACATAAGAAAAAGGATGGAAAAATAATTTCCATCCCCATAGCATTCACTATAAACCACACTTCAATTGAGCACCACAATTGGTACACGTATTACAACCGCCCATTTCTTCAACTTTTCCCTTGCGGCAGACTGGGCAAGTGTTGCCCACCTCGGAGCCAATTGTTACGTCTGTTGATCGTAAGTCGGTGATTGTATCAACAAGAACAACATGCTGCTTTGTTTTTTCATCAAACATAGATAATTGCTCGTTTGTATTTTCTTCAGCTTTTAAGGTTAAAACCTGAGAATCCCGTGAACCGTCCACATAGACAGTACCACCTTTAGCACCACCGCGGTAAAGACGCTCGTAAACCTTCTCTACCTGCTCAACACTGTATCCTTTTGGTGCATTAACAGTTTTACTGATGGAGCTATCAATCCAACGCTGAATCACACATTGTACATCCGCATGAGCTTCGGGCGCTAGTTCCATCGCTGTTACGAACCAATTAGGAAGATTTTCTGCATCTGCTTCTGGGTGCTGATCTAAATATTCTTGGACAATATCTGCTTTTACTTCGATAAATTTGCCGAGACGTCCGCTTCGGAAATAAGAGAATGAGAAATAAGGTTCTAATCCTGTTGAGACGCCAACCATCGTTCCAGTGGATCCAGTGGGAGCAACAGTTAGCAAATGTGAATTTCTTATTCCGTTTTCTAAAATTGATTCGCGGACATCTTCAGGCATTTTCTTCATATAACCTGTTTCAATAAAAGCTTGTCGTAAACGGTTTGTTTCGTTTGGTGTATTTCCATATAAGAATGGGAAACTTCCCTTTTCTTTGGCTAATTCAACTGATGTTCTATATGCAGTAGTTGCGATAGTTTCAAATACTTCATCAACAAGCTTGTTGCCTTCAGGCGAACCATACTCAGTTTCACAGTAGATCAATAAATCATGTAAGCCCATTACGCCAAGACCGACTCGGCGCTCACCAAGGGCTTGTTTTTTATTTTCTTCTAAGAAATATGGTGTTGCGTTAATAACGTTGTCCTGCATTCTGACACCAACAGTTACAGTTTTCTTTAGTTTCTCAAAATTAACAGTTTTTGTTTCTTTGTCCGCCATTTCTGCAAGGTTTACAGCAGCGAGGTTGCAGACTGAAAATGGTGCGAGAGGTTGCTCGCCACATGGATTTGTTGCAACAACTTGTTGTCCATATGCTTTTGCATTGGTCATGTCGTTGGCATTATCAATAAAGAATATACCTGGTTCAGCAGAGTAGGTAGCACAAATGTTAATTAAATTCCATAACTCTTTAGCTTTAATTTTTTTGTAAACTCGCACTTTGTGGCCGAGTTTTTCCCACTCGCGAACATCGCCGACTTTATGCCATTCTTCATTGTAATTTTTCATTTCCGCTTCATTGTAGTGTTCAACATATGGGAAACGAAGTTCGTATTCGGCATCATTTTCAACAGCTTCCATAAATTCCTTTGTTAAACAAACGGAAATGTTTGCGCCAGTTAAGAATTCTGGATTATGAACGGTGTAATTACCACCGGTTGCTAGTTTTTCTTCCGCATCAGCGATGATATTTTCATCAAATCCACCATAGCCCGGGATGTTCTTATAGTTAACGATTCCCTGATACATAGCCGATTCCTGAAGCGTTAATGGTGTCAGTTTCAGCTTATCTTTGGCATGTTTTTTAATTGTTTCATCTTTTGTATTTTCAATTAAGAATCGTAGAATTCTAGGATTTTGCATCTTAGAAATAATAAATTCAATAATGTCTGGGTGCCAGTCGGCCAGCATGATCATCTGCGCCCCCCTGCGACTTCCGCCTTGCTCAACTAAGTGCGTTAGCTTCGCAATATCATCCAGCCATGAAACTGATCCGGATGATTTTCCGTTTACGCCTCTTGCTAAAGTGTTTCTTGGTCTTAATGTCGATCCATTTGTCCCGACACCGCCGCCGCGGCTCATGATTTCCATTACCTGCTTACGATGGTCAGAGATTCCTTCACGAGAATCTGCAACGAACGGCATTACATAACAATTGAAAAATGTAACATCGGTATTTGCCCCTGCACCATATAAAACACGGCCAGCTGGAACAAAGTTCATCGTTACGAGCTCTTGATAAAACTTTTCAAACCACTCACGGCGCTTCTCTTCGGTTTCTTCAACCGATGCAAGACCAGTGGCATTCCGCTTCGCAATTTGCTCGTAGAAGAGCTCCAACGGCTTTTCGATGACATCTAGAGACCGGATGATGACACCAGTACTTGATTCCTCAGGATTATCGAGCGCACCTCTGAATTCTTCGTCAATCAAAACCTTTGCCCTTTTATTTTCCCAATCAATTTCCAAGATGGTTCCTAAACCTCGTGCTGGAAATTTCGGATCTTCCTTAATCGTTAAAACAACAAAGTCGCCATTAGTGAGAGTAATTTTTGCTGTGTCTTTGAAGGTGTAACGGTCTAGCATGACCAAACGTGAAACACCCTTATGAGTTATTTTCATATCTGGGGTTACCGGGTGTACTTGGGGGAACAAGCGGATATCCTCATTCAACCTTTCAAAATCAATATTCATTTTTTGTCTAAAAACTACAGACATGAGAACAACTCCTTCAAAATTAAATCTATATCCTGCGCTGGATTCTAGTAGGTTTATGCTATATCTAGTTGTCTTAATAAACTTACGTTAACAAAATCCACGATAAAATTCAACATATAGTACCGAAAATATTTTCGACACCACTATATATTGTATGTTGAGCAAATAACAATTATTTTGTCAAACTCTAAAAAAACTAGATTTACGAGAAAACAAAAGATATTCCCTGTTTTTCACCATAAAACAAGAAATTTTAACAAATTTCGCGACTTGCCTCAGGAAAGGCTAATCAAAGAAAAGAGCGGCTAGCGCCGCTTTCAATTTTCTATCGTTTAAAATTCCACTCATCACTTTCATATCGCTCTTTCGCCAATTTTTCAACATAATCACGTTCTTCTTCCGTTAGTTGATATGGTTCAAGATCAATATTTAGTCCCTCGGCAAACCCCTTATAAAAAGCCTCTTTTGCCTCATCAAGAGTAATCCGCTTTGGACTAATCGCATTGATGGCAACTGCCTTATCTTTAAATGCCTTCTTCATCCGTTCCTTTACCCGTTCATTTGAATATTTAAACAAACTAAACAGCTTTTCTTCATCCAAATCCAATAGAATCGAGCCGTGCTGAAGAATAACACCTTTTTGTCTTGTCTGTGCACTGCCGGCTACCTTTCTGCCTTCCACGACAAGCTCATACCAGCTAGGGGCATCGAAACATACTGCAGAGCGTGGATTTTTCAACGCTTCCCGCTCTTCCGCAGTTTTAGGCACAGCAAAATAAGCTTCTAGTCCTAGATGATGAAAGCCTTTTAGGATTCCCTCTGAAATAACTCTATAAGCCTCCGTTACAGTCCTAGGCATCTCTGGATGCTCTTCCGATACGATCACACTGTATGTAAGTTCATGCTCATGGAGGACGCCGCGCCCGCCTGTCGGTCTCCTGACAAACCCCAGCCCATGTTCTTTGACGGCCTCCATGTCAATTTCCTTTTCTACCTTTTGAAAATAGCCGACAGACAGAGTGGGAGGATTCCAGCCGTAGAATCGTATAACCGGAGGGATTTTTCCCTCACTATGCCAATCTAGTAATGCTTCATCCAACGCCATATTAAAAGATGGTGAACAATTTCCAGAATCGATAAAACGCCATACTTCTTTTTTCATGAACAAACCTCATTTTTTAAAAATGTTTTCAAGAATTAGTCTGAATCAAAATCTGATATGATTTCAAAACGTGATGATTCTGCTATAATTTAATTAGACAAAAATGAAAGATTTTTTCCCTTTTCATCTTTATCTTTAGGGGAATGACTTATATAATAAAAACTAGTGCAACAAAGCTTGAAAGGAGCAAAAAGAAGTTGAACTCACTTTATGTTTTATTAATCATGATCGTAGCACTTATCATCTACTCCGTTTTCACCTATTTTTATCAAAAAAGGATTGTAAAAACGGTAACTGTAAGATTTCCGTGCAGGGTACAGAAAGGCACAACTAATAGATGTTCGTGAAGCAAACGAATTCGATGGCGGCCATATTTTAGGTGCACGTAATATTCCCATGTCACAAATGAAAATGCGCATGAAAGAAATCCGTCCTGATA
>NZ_JBMPZU010000027.1:0-59808 GCF_049463095.1 Neobacillus sp. 19
TGTTATGTACTTCGTTCAGTTATCAGCCAGCCGATATTAACCCCAAGCCCAACGACACCGATGGCGAACTCGCATTTATCGTGAAACGCTTTCGCGTTTTTCGTGCGCCGCTTCATTCATCCTGTGCCAGGCCATAATCAGCCACAATGCCAGGTTCCAATCTGCTCGGAATATATAATGTAAACGTACTGCCCTTAGCCACTTCGCTCGCCACCTCAAGCGCGCCGCCAAGCAGCCGCGTAAATTCACGGCAAATCGATAGCCCGAGGCCCGTTCCGCCGTATTGACGATTCGTCGTGCCGTCCACCTGTTGAAAGGCTTCAAAAATAATTTGCTGCTTTTCGCGCGGAATCCCGATCCCGGTATCGGTGACAGAAATCGCCAGCACCGTCTCGTTCTCGTCCGCTGGATAGCCGCCGCTTTTTCCGGTGGCGCCAAGTCAATCTGAACAGATACCGAGCCTCTTTCCGTAAATTTGAAGGCATTGGATAGCAGATTTTTCCAAATTTGCTGCAATCGTTGCCCATCCGTCGAGATAACTGCCGGAACACACGGATCAATCACCACGTCAAACGCCAGATTCTTATTGGCCGCTACAGGAGCGAATAAATTCCGCATCATTTGTGGAATTTCGGTCACATTGACTTCATCTGTCAGGATTTCAATTTTTCCTGCTTCAATCTTCGATAAATCGAGAATATCATCAATCAGCCGCAGCAAATCTGCACCGGACGTATTGACGACGCGGGCGTATTCACCGACTTCCGCCCTGTCCATTTCCGCATGATTCTCCATCATCATTTGCGAGAGTATGAGAATGCTATTCAGCGGGGTCCGCAGCTCATGCGACATATTTGCAAGAAAATCCGTCTTGTATTGCGAACTCGCTTGGAGTTTGACTGAATAATCTTCGAGCTCATCCTTCGCAATCTTGAGTTCATGTGCCCGCTGCTCGGCATACTGCTTCTGTTCCTCCAAAAAGTCGTTGGAAATTCTGAGCTGCTCTTGCTGCATTTGCAATTCTTCCGATTGCGCCTGCAGTTCTTCCGATTGCGCCTGCAATTCTTCTGTTAAAATTTGCGATTCGCCAAGCAGCCTTTCCACTTCCATCCGCCCATTCACACTGGAAATGGCCGAACCAAACTTGTCCTGAAGCTGGTCGAGCAATGTCAGATGCTGCGAAAGGAACGGCTGCAGTGCAGCGAATTCCACCACCGCTTCTACCCGGCCCTCAAAAAGAATCGGCGCAACTAATAAATTCGTCGGGGAAGAATCCCCTAAGCCTGACGTCACCTTAAAGTGCTCTTCCGGCAGCTGATCAATCAGAAAGATTCTTTGATCAAGGGCCGCCTGACCGATCAGCCCTTCTCCCAGACGGAAGCTCATCGCCGCGTGGTCCTCATCGGCAATCGCATAGCCGGCTACTTTCACAAAGTCGACATTACCACCTTGCGTTCTGCGCAGATAAACAACCCCAAAAGCCGCGTTAAGCAATGGGGCGAGCTTGGTCACAAACGCCTTCGACAGTTCGGTAATATCGGTCATTCCTTGATACATCATCGAAATCTCTGTCATGCTGTTTTGTACCCAGCTCTGTTTTTCAAGGCTGCTCAAAAGATCGTTCATCGCCTCGGCCAACTCGCGGGTCTCGTCGCGTGTGTTCACTTTCATTCTTGTTGTCAGGTCGACCTCTGAATCTGAATCGGTAATCCCCTTAATCGTCTTAATGACTTGTTTAATCGTATTCACGATAGAATTCGACAGGAACAAAGCAGTGGCTAGCGTAATCACCGTCACCAAAAGGATAATGGTATACAACGTTATTTTTAAATTGGTATTGTTTTGATTCAGCTTTTCAATCCGTTCAGCCGATAATTTTTTCTCAATGGCGAGGAAGGAATCCAATTGTGTACGCAGCTGGTCGGTTATTTTCTTCCCAATGTTTTTATCAAAGTGTTCATTCAGTGCTTTCGTATTGTCCGCCTTTTTTAGATTAATGACGTTCTCTCCGGCATTCGCCTGCCAGTTCATAATCAGCGGTTTAATCTCCTCCAGATTCCGCTGCTGCCGGCCATTGTCCGCTAACATGGAATGGAGTTTATTGTAATTGTCAAGCCAGCTGCGGCTCGCCAGATTGTATGGCTCGAGATAGTCGGCATTGCCTGTGATCACGTAGCCTCGCATGCCGGTTTCCATTTCTAGCACATTTTTTTGAATTAGATTCGCGAGGTCGTGGACTTCAATATCATGCTGTGATACAAAATCAACCTCATTCTGCAAAGCTGTCATTCTATTCATCACGATTAGCAAGGATACCACCAAGCAAATCAGAATCGTTAAATATCCGATAATAATTTTGGCATGGATACTGTACTTCCAACCCTTGATTGTCATCGCCCCCTCGTTATGGCTCTAGTAAATAACCTTATTCTACCATAACCCTATATCCTTTTGAATGAAGGGGACAGCTTTACCTACTATTTACCCATTTTTATAGAATTCCAGAAAACAGGCGGGCAAATGATTCCTTGCTTTTCACCGCCATGTTGCGTTTATAAAACTCCACAGGGCGGATCCGCCGGCAATCCTTTAGGTCCTCCTCAAATTGGTCCACTAAATCACCAATCGAAGTCGTTCCCGTTAAAAACAAATTCACTTCAAAGTTTAAGTGAAAGCTGCGCATATCAACATTCGCCGTTCCAATCGAGGCAAGATCTCCGTCAACAATCACGACTTTTTTATGCAAAAAACCTTTTTCATAGGAATACACTTCAATTCCCGCCCGAAGCAACTCTGGAAAATAGGACTGGGTCGCATATTGCGTGAGAAAACCGTCATTGGTTTCAGGCACCATCAAACGAACTTGAATTCCTTTCCGGGCGGCAACGCGCAGCGCTGTTTGTATCGCTTGATCCGGGATAAAATAGGGGGTAGCAATCCAAATCGACTTTGTGGCACAGGTGCACAGCGCATAATAATGGTCACTCATGTTATCACTTGTTTCCGGGCCTGTCGCCACCACATGAACCAAGCCATCACCATCAACGGGATGTTCCTTGATATAGCGGTCCTGGTCAAACAATGTCTCGCCGCTCACATACTTCCAATCCAAGATAAATATCGCATGGAGGGTCTGCACCGCTTCCCCTTCAAGAACGACATGGGTATCACACCAATAGCCGTAGTCATCATCCTCCCCAAGATATTCAATCCCCACATTGAGGCCGCCGACAAACCCCACTTTGCCGTCAATAATAATAATTTTTCGATGATTGCGGAAGTTAAACTTCTGATTATACCAAGCGGTTTTGATCGGTAAAAAGGGGTATACCTGAATGCCTGCTGCTTCCATTTCTTTCGTGACGGCACGTGATAAAGAATAACTGCCGACTGCATCCACCATTAGCCGAACCTCAACGCCTTCTTGTACCTTGGCAAGTAAAATGTCAATTATCTCCTGCCCAAGACGGTCAGAGCGGAAAATATAATATTCCAAATGGATAAAATCCTTCGCGGCCATCAGGCGCCGCTTAATTTCCTCAAAGGTTTCCGTTCCGTTATGTAACACGGTGGTCGTCGTGTTCTGATTTTGATCAGTTAAGGTCACCCGGTCTAAATATTCGGCAAAACAGCGCTGGTGGTCATTCAGCTGCGACACATCCAGTGCGCGCTGTTTATTACTGAGGGCCTCTAATAATTCCCGGTCACTCCTCCGCTTTGATTTGAACAATTCCCCCTTCACGAGCAGCTGACCGGAGTAGACATAGAAAATATAGCCAATTACCGGCAATAACACTAAGATATAGGTCCATAGTAATGTGTTTTGCGGCGGCCGGTTTTCGAGCCATAATGCCTGCACGGTGGATAGAATAATCAAGCCATAAAGGCCGATCAACAACCCTTTCCACTTAAACGGCAGGCCGGTAAACAAAACCACGCAGCATAAAATAAGCATGACGATAACAAAGAAAAATTCCAGGCGTTTACGTTTCATCACGACGTTCTCCCTACATCTTTTTTAAGATGAAATACCCTTTGTTTAGCATGATGAAACAAAAGTGCCTGACCCCCGATGCATTTTCATTCGCATCAGGGGTCAGGCACTATTCTTTATTTTTTCCGATAGATTCGTTCCGGCCCATTAAATTCTTCGTAGTTCAATCCTTGTGGCATAAACAGAATCGATTCTTTGCTGCCGAGGGCCATGAAGCCGTGGTCTGCCAAGCTATTGTACAGTAAGCGATGGACCTGCTGCTGCAGCTCATTATCAAAATAAATCAGCACATTGCGGCAGAGAATTACATGAAATTCATTAAACGAACCGTCCGTCACCAGATTATGCTGGGCAAAAATCAGCCGTTCCACCAAACACGGCTGAAAATAGGCAGATTGATGATCGGCCGTGTAATATTCTGAAAAGGCTTTTTCCCCGCCGGCTTTCAAATAATTCTTCGTATATTGCTGCATTTTCTTCAGCGGAAATGCTCCCTTTTGGGCAGCTTCCAATGCCTTTTCATTCATATCGGTCGCGTAAATCGTCGTTTTGTCCGCCAGTCCCTCCTCCAGCATCAGGATGGCCATCGAATAAACCTCCTCGCCGGTCGCACAGCCGGCATGCCAAATACGAATTTCCGGCAGCTCCCGTAACAGCGGCACGACTTCCTTGCGGAAGGCAGCGAAAAAGCCGGGGTCCCGGTACATTTCCGTCATTCGAATCGACAAATCATTCAATAAGCGTTCCAAATAGCCTTTCTCGTGCAGCACTTTATCCAATAGGGCCGTGATAGTTGGCAGCCGCTCCGCCCGCAGCCGATTCAGAATCCGTCTGCCGAGCGAAGCCCGCACGTACCCACGGAAATCATAGCCATATGCCTGATATAAACCTTCAAGCAGCAGATTGATTTCCATTTCCTGCAGCTCGCTCAAGCCTTCTTCCTCTATTCCATAGGTAAAGATTTTGTTCACTGTGCTTTCACCTGCTCTGTCAGCCATACCCGCATTAAGGAGAACAACTGATCAATATTTAATGGTTTCATAATATAATCAGACGCACCCGCTTCCATACATTTATCGCGTTCGCCCTTCATCGCTTTCGCAGTCAAGGCGATAATTGGCAGATCATGCATACCAAGGTCAGCACGGATTGCCCGCATCGCCTCATAACCGCCCATAACCGGCATCATAATATCCATAAACACCAAGTCATAATCGGCCTCTTGAAGCATGCGAAGGGCCTGCTTTCCGTTTGCGGCCACTTCCACGACGATTCCTTTACTCACAAGTGCTGTTTCAATGGCAAAAACATTTCGGCCATCGTCCTCCACTAAAAGCACTTTCTTACCTTTAAATATGTGATCACCGGAAACTTCCATTTCACTTTCTTCGAACTCGACTAAAGTCCCCTCTGTTTCCGTTTCCTCTAGCATGTCCTCCACACTTGCGGCTACTTCATCAAAGGCCAAATAGTCAGTTACACATCCATAATCATCCGACTTCTGTCTACTTGGAATATAGACAGTAAACGTGCTTCCCTTATTTGGCTTACTTTGCACCTCAATCGCGCCGCCGAGCAGTTGTGTAAATTCACGGCAAATCGATAATCCTAAGCCGGTTCCGCCAAATTGACGGTTCGTTTTGCCATCGACCTGTTGAAAGGCATCGAAGATAATTTGCTGTTTATCATGTGGAATTCCAATACCCGTATCGGTTACTTCAATGGCCAGCACCACTTCCTCTGTTCCCGGGCCGGCAATTTTTTCAGCAGGCGCCTGGATCACACGAACGGTCACCCCGCCTGTTTCCGTAAATTTAAAGGCATTGGACAGAAGATTCTTCCAAATTTGCTGCAATCGCTGTCCATCGGTAAAAATCACCGCTGGCAGACCTTGATCCAAACGGACATCGAAGGTCAAATTCTTATTTTTTGCCACCGGGTCAAACAGACTGTGCATCATTTGCGGAATTTCTGTCACATTGACCTCATCAATGAGGATTTCAATTTTTCCAGCTTCCACCTTTGACAAATCAAGGATATCATCAATCAACCGCAGTAAATCGCCGCCAGAGCTGTTAACCACTCGTGCATAATCCGCCACTTCCGTTTTGTCCATTTCTTCAATATTCTCCGTCATCATTTGCGAAAGAATGAGGATACTGTTCAATGGTGTCCGCAGCTCATGCGACATATTTGCCAGAAAATCGGTTTTGTATTGCGAACTCAATTTTAGTTTCTCTGAATAATCTTCGAGTTCATCCTTTGCTTGTTTCAGATCAAAGGCACGTTGCTCCGCATATTTCTTTTGCTCTTCCAAAATTTCATTGGAGATCCGCAGCTGTTCTTGCTGCATTTGCAATTCTTCTGATTGCGCTTGGAGTTCTTCTGATTGTGCCTGCAGCTCCTCGGTTAACATTTGCGATTCGCCGAGCAGCCTTTCGACCTCCATTCGTCCTTTCACACTGGTAATCGCTAAGCCAAACTTGTCCTGAAGCTGATTGATTAAGATCACGTGCTCGGGCAAGTTCGGCTGAAAGGAAGCCAGTTCCACTACCGCTTCCACCTGACCTTCAAAAGAGAACGGGGCAATTAAAAGGTTCGTTGGTGAAGAGGCCCCAAAGCCTGAGGTCACTTTATAATGCTCCTCCGGTACCTGATCAAGCTGAAGCAATCGTTGATTCAGTGCTGCCTGGCCAATCAATCCTTCACCTAAGCCAAAACTTTTTTTCACAGAATCTTCATCTGCTATCGCGTAACCGGCCACTTTCACAAAATCTGTCACCCCTTCTTTCGTGCGGCGAAGATAGACGACACCGTAAGATGCACCAAACAACTGCGCCAGCCTAGTCACAAACGATTGCGCGAGGACATTGATATCCGTTATTCCCTGGAACATCATCGAGATCTCAATCCGGCTTTTTTGCACCCAGTTGTGTTTCTCAAGCGTGCCTAATAGATCGTTCATCGCCTCCGCAAGCTCCCTTGTTTCATCCCGGGTATGGACATGAATCCTTGCGGTCAGGTCCACCTCGGATTCGGAATCAGAATCAGTAATATTTTTGATCGCCCCAATGACTTCTTTAATCGTTTTAACGATGGAATTGGAGAGAATAATCGCTGTTGCAAGAGTAATGATTGTCACCAGCACAATGAGGGCATATAAGGTGATTTTTAAATTATTGTTACTTGCGTCTAATTGCCCAATCCGATCAGCTGTTACTTTCTTTTCAGTTGCTAGAAAGGATTCTAGTAGTGTGCGCAGCTGATCGGTTACTTTTTTTCCGGTGTTTTTGTCAAAGTGCTCGTTCAAAGCAGCTGTGTTATCCGCCTTTTTGTGATTGATGACATATTCACCGGAATTCGCCAACCAGCTTATAATAAGCGGTTTCATCTCTTCTAAATTCCGTTGCTGTGCACTGTTAGCTGCTAACATCGAATGCAGTTTATTGTAATTGTCAAGCCAGGTACGGCTTGCTAGATTATACGGCTCCAAATAAGATTCATCGCCGGTAAGGGCGTACCCCCGCATCCCCGTTTCCATATCGAGTATATTTCTCTGAATTTGATTAGCCAAATCATGGACTTCAATATCGTGCTTTGAGACGAAATCGACCTCATCCTGCAAAGCTGTCATTCTATTAAGGACGATGAGCAAGGCTAGCACCAAGCAAACCAAGATTGTTAAATAACCTGTAATGATTTTTGCATGAATATTGAATTTAAACCCTTTGATCGCGACCGCCCCCCTAGTTTTATAAATCTAGTAAATATACCTTATTCTACCATACCCTTTCACTAGCAACCCAACTTTTCCCTCAATTTCCCTTTCAGTTATTCATTTTGGGAAAAAATCCCTAGGTTTCAACCCGGGCAGATGCGGGTACATATTACATATCAAACAATTTTGATGGAGGTATTTACATGGCAAAAACAAAGGAAAAGGAAAAAACCGTTTCATCGTCCGAGCTTCTTGATAAGCAGGTGGCTAATTTCTCTGTATTGTATATGAAGCTGCACCATTTTCATTGGTATGTGAAAGGTGAGAACTTCTTCACGCTGCATGTGAAATTCGAGGAATTGTATACAGAAGCTGGCCTCCATCTGGATACCATCGCGGAACGAATGCTGTCCATTGGCGCCAAACCAACTGCCACGTTGAAGGAACATTTAAAAATGGCCTCAATTCAAGAGGCGGATGGAGATGAATCGGCACGTGAGATGGTCCAGGCATTAACGGATGACTTCGAGACGGTCTGTAACGAGTTGACAGAGGGCATTACGACAGCCGAAGATAATAACGATCAGCCAACAGCCGATATGTTTATAGCGATTCGGACGTCATTAGAAAAACACAGATGGATGCTGAAAGCGTATTTGGCGGAGTAATCGTTAAGATGAAAGTACCAGCAGCGATGCTGCTGGTACTTTTTTGTACGTTTTCCAGTGGACACGAAAAAAAGCACGTAGAATGATTCTACGCTACCTTTTTTGTACCCCATCACTTCGTCGTAATCATTACTAAACAAATATCGTCCTTTTGTGCATCAAGACGTTCCGTACTCAGCTTAAGATTTTGGAATAACACTCCAGGGTCGTCCATCCCGTCCTCGCGCATACAGTTCACAAGCATCCCTTCCACATCCTCATACTCTTCTTCCAGGGATTCTGATAATCCATCGGTATACAGCAAGATCCGCGCATCCTTTTTATAAGGAATAACCCCTTTCGTTACTTCAATTTCATCAAAAAAGCCAACAGCACAGCAGCCTTCCTCGAGCAGCTTCACTTCATCATCGACAATGACAATTCCCGGCGGATGTCCGGCATTCACATACTCGATCGTCTGCTTTTCGGTATCGAGCACCATATAAATCGCTGTAAAATAATAATTAATCAAACTATCAATATGAAGCTGATCCATCCGCCGGTTCAGTTCTTTCAGAACGGCCTCCGGATCACCTATTTCAGTAATTGAATCCTTTAACGCAGAATATATGTACATACAGACAAGGGAGGAAGATATCCCGTGGCCCATCATATCCAACAAAATAATCCCATAGCGGTGCGGACTAATCTTATACCAGGCATACAAATCCCCCGCCAGCTCAAACGAAGGCTTATAGACGGCAGAAATGGTGACATCCTCTTCCTTAAGCGGATCAGAAAGCACACTCAACTGCACCTGCTTGGCCAAATCCATCTCATATTGAATCCGCTTATCCCGTTCCTTCCGCATATCCTTCTCCACTTTTAAGCGCAAAACAGAGCGGATCCGGGCAAGCAGTTCAATCTTATTAATCGGTTTCATCACATAATCAAGGGCACCGGCATCCATCGCCTCGGCCATTTTATTGGAATCACCCATGGCGGTGACAAAAATAATCGGAAGATCTTTATAATGCTCATGAGAAAGGATCCTTCGACAAGCCTCCATGCCATCAATTTCCGGCATCATCAAATCCATGAGGATTAAATCAATGTCATGTTCTGGAGGATTTGGATTATCAAGCTGCAAATAGTCATATAACTCCATGGCGGATGTCATCGGCACCAATCGTTTATAGCCAGCCATTTGCAGGATTTTCCCCACAATCATTAGATTCGTTTTATTATCATCGACAATGATAATTTTCATAGCCATCCTAAATGCCAACCCCTTTTATTGAAAAGGCGCAAGCGCCCTTGTTCCAAGAGCCAGACCCCCACTGTGTTAACGTAATAACGCATTAGTTGCCTAACCGCCAATGTATTTCCTCAGGTAAGGCAGCATTGGCCTACCTGCCAATTGATTAACGCAATAACGCATCGGGGGTCTGACCCCTGATTGCTTTCCGCAGCTTTTCAATCGCTTTCTTCTGCAGCCTTGAAACATGCATCTGAGAGATTCCCAGTTTCTCCCCTGTTTCCTTTTGACTTTTATTCGCGATAAACGTGCAATGGATGATTTCCCTCTCTTTATCTGTTAAAACATGAAGGGCGCTCTCCAGCAACAGTTTTTGATCGACTTTTTCAAAGCCCTCATCATAGGTTCCCACGATATCTAACGTTGTTACTGTGCTACCCTCAGAACCTGTTTCAATCGGAAGATCGACCGATGCAGCCTGATAGCTTTTCCCCATCTCCATCGCTTCCAATACTTCTTCTTCGGAAATCTCCATATAATCGGCAATTTCATGAATTTGGGGTGACCGCTGCAATTGATTCGTCAGCTCGTCGACAACCGTTTTGATCTTTGGCCATGTCTCCTTGATCCGCCTTGGTACATGGACACTCCACGTTTTATCCCGCAAAAACCGCTTGATTTCCCCGATGACAGTCGGAATTAAATACGATTCAAACGACTTCCCCATGCCGGCATCATACCTTCTAATCGCCGACAATAAACCAATCATCGCGACCTGCATGATATCCTCATGGAAACTTTTCCCCTTCGAATATTTTCGCGCCAGGCTCCCAACCAGAGCGGTGTAATGCTCGACCAGGGTCGTTTGCGCTTCCTCGTTCTCATCCTGCTGGAACGCGTTAATCAGGGCATCAATTTCTTCCTTAGTTCGTTTCACGGTTTGAGATGGTTGTGTCATGATTTTCACGCTCCCCACTTCGCTTCTTCACCATGAAGACCGTTACTCCGGATTGATTCAACACCCGGACTTCATCCATTAGCGTTTCTATTAAATATAAACCTAACCCTCCCTCTGAAAGCTGCTCCACCGTACTAGATTCCGTATAAGGGCCTAATTCTTCTTTTGTTTGATAAAAATTAAAGCTTTTTCCGTTGTCGGCAACAACGATTTCCAGCTTGTCATGATAAACTCCAAAGCCGATAACCACTTCGCCGCCCTCGTCCTTGTTGTAGGCGTGCTGGACAGCGTTGGTGCACGCCTCACTTACAGCGATTTTCATATCCTCAATTTCCTCATATGTATACCCCATGCGGCTGGCCACACCTGATAACGTCAATCTGATAACACCGACATAATCCGGCTTGGCCGGAATCTTCATTTCAATATAATCCATCACTTTGCTCATCTTCCCCCACCCTCTGCATTTACAGAAATATTCATGATATGACTTAAACCGGTAATTTGAAACAGCCGCTTCAGCCGATCCGATAACTCTACCAACTGTAATTCGCCGCCATTCTTCTTCATCTGCTTGAACACGCCGACAAAGACACCCAGTCCGGTACTGTCTAAATAGGACACATCCTTCAGATTGACGATGATTGTTTGATTTTCCCCTTCAGCAAGCGAAGCCAATTCGTCTCTTAGCTTCGGCGCCGTAAACGCGTCAATTTCGCCGCCAACCCGCACCACGATTTCCTCACCATTCTGCTGTTTATCTATTTTAATATTCATATCCTCACACCTTTGACATTTTAATTTGTACATACCCACACTATTAAAGAGTTAAACCTCTTTTTTTAAAAAAATATTTTCTCTATTATACCAAAATATGCTAGTTGGCCGAATAGATCTTATGTCCCACTCGGAAACGAGGTTTTATTTTACAATAAATAGGGTACTTCCTATAGAAAAGATCATTCTAAAGGAGTGAGGTTCAATGGATAAAAAGCAGTTTGAGGCGTTAAAAAAGAGCAGTGGTTCAACGAAAGCCGACCGCGAACTCGATGTGAAGGTGGCGACGTCTGACAATAGCTCGATGGCCCAGAATTTAGATGAAGTAAAAGAACTCGGCAAGCAAATGAAAAAGGCCAAAACCGGCACCGAATTGAAGGAAGAACGAAACAAAACGCAGGATCCGCTGCAATAACTAGAAAGTGACCCCGCCAGGCTATTTGCCTGGTTTTTTAGTGGGGAAGGGGGAAGTTATTGATAGAGGTGGAAAAGTTGTTGATAAACTGGTGAAAGTCGTCGATAGACAAGCGGAAGTCGTTGATAAAAGTGCAAAACCGGTTGATAAAAATGTAAGAAAGAAGCTTGCGTTGTTGGCGCAAGCTTCTTCTTTTAAAAGTATATAGCTGGATCGTCAACCTTAATCATCCCTACGTTGTTTACTTCTTGCTTCTCCGCCTTTTTCGCCGATCTCTTGATAAAATTCTTTATCATGATTTTTAGATGTGGCCTCTCCGCCTTTTCGGCCGATCTCTTGATAAAACTCTTTATCATGATTCTCGGCTGTGGCCTCTCCGCCCTTTTGGCCGATCTCTTGATAAAACTCTTTATCATGATTCTCGGCTGTGGCCTCTCCGCCCTTTTGGCCGATCTCTTGATAAAACTCTTTATCATGATTTTCGGCTGTGGCTTCGCCGCCTTTTTGGCCGATCTCTTGATAAAACTCTTTATCATGATTTTCGGCTGTGGCCTCTCCGCCTTTTCGGCCGATTTCTTGATAAAAATCCTTATCATGATTCTTAGCTGTGGCTTCGCCGCCTTTTCGTCCTGCTTCTTCCAAAGTCATTTTCCCGTCATTTTTGTTGTTAGCCATGTCAAATTCCTCCCTAAATTTTTTTAGTGCATGCCTGTCCAACTCGTGACTACACTTTGATTGGCATCATGGTTACGTGTCTCCCATTATCGTTTAGGTCGACTCGTTGTAACCTTAGTTATGTAGTACCACCATCCTGTGCCGCTAAAACTTCTTTTTGCCCATTTAATCGTTTTGAAATAGTTTGTAATAATAAATACAAAAAAACGCGGCAGGCAGCCTAATAAGCTGACGCCCCGTTTCTAATGACTGTTGGTTGTACCCATCACTCTAAAGCCGGCTGCTCTTCGTACATTCTAAATAGCAAAACGTATAACAAAATACTGATTAGTGCAAATGCTAAAATGATACTGAAGACCCCCATCGGCGGCACCCACCCTGACAGGAACACCATCAATGGTGCTAAAAATTTGCCGATTGTGTACTGCAGGCTGTCAGCCCCCATGTACTGTCCTCTGGCATGGTCCGGGGCATAGCGGCTGATGAAGCTCTGTGTCACCGGCGAGCGGACCATTTCGCCAAAGGTGAAGATGATGGTGATAAAAAACAAATACCATATATTCGTGTTCAATCCGACGAAAAAGGTGCCAAATCCGGAAAGCAGCGAGGAAAGAATGAAGACATTGCGCTCCCTCCATTTGCCGAACCATTTCGTGACGGGCAAAACGAACAAGACAAACAACAGACCGTTAAATCCGACGAGCCAGCCAAATACTTCCTTGCTGGACAGCATCAAAGGAGAACCATTCCATGTAAATAGCGCTTGTGTTGGAACATGATTGATGACAAACACCGGCAAATAGAGATCCAGCTGCATAATTGGAATCAGCGCACAGATGCCTGCCAAAATGTAAACCAGGAACACTTTATCACGAAAAATAATGCCATATCCCTTCCATTGTTCCTTCAATACTTCGGTCATTTTTATCGTTGTCCCTTTCGCCGAATTCGGCAATGTTTCATGGACCATGAAATAAATGGCGATGAAATAGACCAGCAGGACCCCTGCGCAGGTCCACAGCAACTCCTGACGGTAATGGAAAAAGAATATCGCTCCAAGTGCCGGCCCAAGCACCGCACCAATGTTATTGGCCGTCGTGAAGGTGGCGAATACCTCGCGAAGGCTTTGTGCCGGAACGAGGTCGGCCACCATCGCGGAGCTTGCGGGCCGGTAGATGGCTCCGCCAATTCCAATCCCAATAAAGGCGGCGTAATCCATCCAAGGGGATGGCGACACCGCAAACATCACAAACATCAACGTTTGGAGCGAAGCCCCCATGAGCATGACGGGCCGCCGTCCTAACCGGTCCGTTAATGCCCCCCCTAGCAAACTCCCAAACATACTGAAGATCGGTGGGACCGTCATCAAGAGACCGGCCATCCCGCTGCCCAACGCCTCACTAAAATAAACCGTAATAAATGGGAAATACATCCAAAACAACATGTTATACAGACCCTCGCCCATTAACCGCACCTTCAAATTGTTATCCCACAAACGAATCTGCATCTGATCCCCCCTTTTCACTGCGCTTTTTCCCCGGCCGGGTATAAAAACTATAAAACAAATTTTTCAAAAAATATAGACTTATAAATTCGAATAGTTTATACTAATAATATGAAGGTCGAGTATAGACCCGTCTATTTGAATTGTCCCACAAAACGAACGTATGTTCCAAAACAGTAATAAAGACGCTCCCATTGGAAGCGTCTTTTTTGGTATACAGCTATTAGGGACAAATTATCCCCCAACCATTAATGGCTGGCCCGTCATCCTTCTACCCCTTCACCAAATCCTCACGGTCATCTGCCTGCGGCGGCTCCTCCAGCCAGCCGTGTTTGATCATGATATTGGCTCCATCCTCCGCGTAAAGGGAAATTTCCGGGATTAATGACGCATATTTCGCACCTAAATCCCTTCTAGGACTTGCAGCCATTGCCAAGCCAAAATTACCGATCCCTGCTGCAATCATTGCTGATACATGAAACATGATCAGCTTGTCGGAAAAAACACGTGTGGTACTATCTGTGACAGCCGAATCCCAACTCATTGGCGCCGGTAAGTCCTCTTTACCCGTGGATTGACATTCTCCTCTGTAAATCCAATCGGTATAGGGAACTTTTCCTTTGTAAAAATGTCTCTCATAATGGAAAGATTGTTATTTGCTGTATCTTTCTTGGATTCGCTCACTGAATGGCAAAATCCGCTCATTAAACATTGAAATGCGCCCATTGAAACTGTAAATTCGCTCATTGAACACCACAATTCGCTCATAGACCGGTTTGACCGTTAAATATATAATGGTTAAAGTATAAATTTACATCGAAAACGAAACATTTATGAGTTTGAATTTGTAAAATGACAACAATGTTTACGAAAACAGCCTTTCTAATAAGCTTTTCTATGCACCATAATAATAAAACGTATGATACAATACCGCAGCTAGTGCTGCAATTTCCTCTGTTATTCCGGTTACTATAATTGTACCTTTTTTAGCCAGAATTTTCGTACCATTCGGCATTGACACAGTGGCTAATTGTTTATTATTGCATTTTAAATAGCCAGCATTTGTATAATCTTTCTCAAAATAATATTCTTGGTTATCCAATCTAAACGAATACGCTTTTTCGATTAATTGAACTCTATGCGAGACAATTGGCACTGTGCTTTGTGATATATATTCAAGCAATTTATAGCGAACGCCAGGAAACGCAGAGTCTATACTGTAAAGGCGCTGCCCGTTCACCTTGGAAATTCGATAACAATAGGGTAAACCATAACGTAATGACGAGTCGATGATGTTGGCAAGAAAACGATGCGGCTGTTTTTGTATCTCAAAAACAGGGTCACCCTGTTTGTTTATCATTGGTATTTTTGTTGTCTTAGCTACCGTGAACGGTACTTGGTAAGTAAACTGTTGCAAAGAAATCCTCCTACATATTTCATCCTTCAAATATTTTGTTATATACTGTGATTTATATACTCCTATTGCGCCGAAGTCACTTTCTACCCTGCGCCTACAGATCCCCCACTCTATTTTTTACTAATTAAGAGCCAGCCTGGGAAAAATAAAAAAATAAAATCCCCAAAAGGCTGTTGATTACATGAAAATAAAGTGGTGTTTCTCCGTCATTATTTTGCTATTGATTACCGTTGTTCCTGTTACTTTTGCTGCGGCTCCATTTAAGGTGTTTGTCAATGGGCAGCCCATCTTCGGCACTTCCATTTACGATACTTCTTCCATCGTCCGGATCATCGGCGGGGCGCCCTTTGTTGCCCTTGAATCGATCAGCAGCGAGCTGAAACTGGATGTAGAATATGATGAGAAAAACAAGACGCTTCATGTTTCGAACAAAGGAGAACCGCAATCAGAAGTGGTCGCCACGCTAAAGAAAGCAAAAGCGGCTCTTTATGCAACAAAAAGAGAAGGACACTTAGAAAAATTCAGGCTGCAGACGGATGAAGGAATCAGATGGTTCCCTTACTGGAGAAGTTCCGATGCTCCTTCGTATGGCCCGAGGTTTTTTTTCGAAGATATCAACCAGGACAGAAAAGAAGAGTTGGTGGTCATCCTAACCACTGAACATGGCACAGGAATACTCGTTACCGAAGCACACGTCCTCCAGAAAACGAAAACAAATATTGGCGAAGTATATGAGGAAATGTTAATTGACGATCCGGAGGCGATTATCAAAAAGAATGTACATACGAAAAAAGTATCCAATGACCAAGTCGAAATCACCATTGGCAAGAAGAAAACCATTGCTACTCTTTATGACTATTTGAAACATGAGGTCATTGATTTTTCTATCTATAAGGGCAAACTAGTAGTTTATATGAGCGGCCAGCTTTCTCCCCCTACCGAGGGCGGCATCCTAATAACTTATCAGTTCAAGGATCATATGTACCAAGCGAAAAAAATTGAATACCTCAAAAAACGGCCGGATTTTATCATGGAGAGCTCGTTTCAATAACATGCTACCCTAACAAGGGCGGCTTTTAAAAAAACCAGGGTTTTAAAAGGGAGAATGTACATGCCGATTATTAAACACGAACTATTTATCGAAGCCCCTTTAGATCTCTGCTTTGACCTTGCCAGAAATGTGAATATCCATACAAAAACCACAAGCAAAACAAAAGAAAAGGCCGTAGATGGAGTGACAGAAGGGTTATTAGAGATAGGAGATACGGTCACTTGGGAAGCCATTCATTTTGGGATACAACAACGCTTAACGGCAAAAGTGACCCAAATGGAAAAGCCGCATGAATTTGTAGATATTATGGTAAAAGGTGCCTTCCATTCTTTCACGCACACACATCAATTTGTAGAAAAAGAGGGCGGGACCATCATGAAAGATACATTTGCATACAGGTCCCCCTTCGGCCTAATCGGCATAGCAGCGGACAAATTATTTTTGGAAAAATATATGAGGAAATTCATCATTACTCGTGCGATCGAACTGAAAAGAATTGCAGAAAACATGTCTTCATGATGTAAAATACGAAAAATCAACGCCCAGAGCACGTCCGGGCGTTGATTTATTATTTTAAATTATGATCCATCGAGACGAACCAGCTTTCAGCTTCATTCCCTGTCTACTTCTTGCCGTTCTCTTTCCTCATGTTTGGCGGGGAATTCTTCTTCCCGATGTCCATATAATTGTTCGATTTCACGTTCCATTGGAATGCCCTCTGGATCCTTTTGCTGCTGACGCTTTATATCGCCCTGCATGGACGTGCCGTCTTCGTACCCTTGCCCGTTTTGCTGCTGGCGCTCAGCTTGACGCTGCCTATCTTGCTGCAGCTCCGGGTCAGCATTCTTAGAAATTTCGTCTCCGTATCTTTGTCCGTTCTGCTGTGTATCATCTCTGTTCCTGGAAGGACCATCCTCTTTGGCTTGCCTATCAGGTTCATTGTTGTTACTTTTGGAAAATGGCGCTTCCTTTTTCAGCTGTTCTTCCATTTCCTTCTGGTCTGCAACATTCTTAGCCATGATTGTTTCCTCCTCCTGAGATTGCTGTCTTTCATCCTTTGCCTAAACACAGGTTTATCGAACAGGCAACCACATATTTACACCACCCTCTTTCTAGTAAAAAGCTGGATTCTTCAGTCAGGTTATCTAATTTATAACCTTAATAGTGTTATACCACGCCCCCCTCCTTCTAAACCTCTATTTGAAAAATGAACCCTTCTTTTTCCCTTTCAACAGGTCGCCGGTCCAGCCCTTGTATCTCAAATAGCCATATAAAAGCAGCGTGGAGATGATGATCATTACAATCGAAAAAATATAGCCGAACCGCCACTCGAGTTCCGGCATTTGTTTGAAATTCATCCCCCATAACGCCCCAAAGGCCATAACCGGGGTAAAGATCGTCGTCATCACCGTCAAAGTTTTCATTATCTCGTTGCCGCGATGAGAAGAAATGACCTCCTCTAAATTGATAATCGAATCGAGCTCATGTTCATACTCGTTCAGCAGCACCATCGCCCGCTCAATCCGTTTGGAGGTACTATTGTAAATTTCCTCACTGCCGCTGCCGTGCAGATTGATTTCCTCAATCGCCATTTTGACCTCTTTAATCGGAATCAACAGATTCTTACACACCAAAAGCTCATGCCTTCGTGTATAGACAAGCTCAAGAATGCTCGTTTCATTCCGCTTACGCACGCTCCAAATCAGCGTTTTGAGGGCCTTCTCAAACTGATCAATCTCCACCAGCATCTCATTCATCAGCTCCCCGAGGAAAAATAAAAAGCCGTCAACGGCATTTTTCGTACGGGCTAATTGTTGAGCAAGCACTTGCTGATCCGTTTGCAATTCAAGATTAATCGTCACCAGCTTTTCCGTCGTCAAATAAAAATGAAATATTTTATTATCCTCCTCCCTGGCAAAATGTTGTTTATAGATAATCGACCCTTTTACCGCCTTTTCCCCATTCTCCAAGCAGTCCACCCGAAGGCAGTTGGTCGTATTCGCCTGAACATGCTCTAGCCAGGATTCCGTATAGTCATCCTGCTCAACCTCCCGCTCGAGATGGTTCATGTCCGTTGGGTTCAGCTGCACCCATTTCCATTTGTTCGTCCCAATCCATTTTTCCATTCCTATCTCTCCCTCTTGTTTACTAGCTGATTCCCCGAAAATATTCGAATTGAAACGTTTAATGACAATGGAGGCAGGGTATTTATAGGGTTAAGGAGGGATTGTGATGAAAGTTTTAAGTATGAACACCTTGTTAGCTGTAGGTGTTGGCGCATCAGCTGCCATGTGGTTATCAAAAAAACCGAATCGCATCAAGGCGGAAAGCTTTTTAAGAGACTTAAAAAGCAAAGTAAAACCGACTGTTTTTGAAAAAACCGAGGAGCTTCCGATTGAAAAGGGCGGCCATCCCCACCCTCACGACTTAGAAGACAACAACATGGTCAGCGAGGGCGCGGGCTATTCTGTTCAGTTTTATAATGAGAAAATGCAATAATGGTTGGGGCGCTTTAGCCCCGGCTATTTTTGTGAAGAGGTGAAATATGCTTCTCTTTTTAAGCATCTATTCGGTTATCATTTGGGCCGTCATTGAAATCTTTGTGATTTTATTTCGCTTAACAGGGCTGAAAGTGGAGGTCTCCCGCTTCCAGGTCATTTCGATGATGACCGGAACCGGCTTTACGACCGGTGAATCCGAGCTGATCTTGGGTCACCCGGTTCGCCGAAGGCTGGCGAGCTTTCTCATTCTGTTTGGCGCCTTTTCCCTCGCGGTAATCATCTCGTCGATTAGTCAGTTTCTTTCCGAAGGGCTTCGGACGAAGGAAATTTTATCAGCCGCCGCCATTGCCATCGCTGTTTTTGCCATTCTAAAGCTGCGCGGCGTCCAACGATTGTTAGAGCGGGGTTTTACAGGAAAAATCACGCGAAAGATCGAGCTTGCCGACCTGCCAATGCGGGATGTTTTTTTGAAAAATAAAGAAGATACCTTACTCGATTTGCATATTTATGAAGATTCAGAGCTTGCTAATCGTACATTAAATGAAGTCGCTGAGGATCATGACAACCTGGGGCTAATCGCCTTGTTGATCAAACGCGGAGATGTGAGGATTGTAAAAAATATCTATGACACCCCCATCCAGGAAGGCGATCAGATTTTGTTATTTGGACCCGAAAAGGTCATTTCCAAAACGTTTGTGCACGATATTCAGCTGATGGAGGAAAAACAGAAAAAGCTGCATCATTCTTCCGAGGAATTGCCTTAGGATGCAGTTTAAAGGGTTTATCGACGACTTTTAATTGTTTATCAACAACTCTCATAATCTTATCAACCCCTTCCCCTCCCCCATAGCCAAAATGCGTATCTAAGCACAGAAACAAGCCCCATCGTGAGGCTTGTTTTCAATCTTTTTTAATTTCCAGATACATAATGTGATAGCCGTCCGCTTCATGGATTTTGAAGGAATACCCTTCCGCATCCACTAACTCCCCCAATTGACTTGCGGTGTTTTGTGTCAGGAACCAGCCTCCGATGGTATCGACATCATCGGCAGTTAACTGCGTGCCGAGCAGCTGGTTTACCTCCGAAATGCTCACTTTCGCATCAACGATATAGTGCTTACCCGCCTCTACAATCCCAGATCCAGCAGTGGAAACCTTGCGAATCTCAGGCACTTCGTCAGCATCAAATTCATCCCGCACCTCGCCGACAATTTCTTCGATGATATCTTCGACCGTCACCAGCCCGGATGTGCCGCCATATTCATCGAGCAGGATCGCCATATGGGTCCGCTCCATTTGCATTCGAATCAACAGGTCGTGAATCGGGATGGTTTCGATGACCCGAATGACAGGCTGGATATAGGATTTAATTTTCCAATTTTGATAGGCACCCTTGTTCATCAGTTTGGAGGTTAAAAACATTTTCACGTTCATTACGCCTATAATATGATCTTTATCCCCCTCCATCACCGGATAGCGGGTGAATTTTTCCTCCTTCATCGTTTGCACGACGTCCTGAATCGAATCTTTAACTGAGAGGCAGCTCATTTCCGTGCGCGGCACCATGATTTCTTTAGCGACGCGCTCGTCAAATTCAAAAATATTGTTGACATATTTCCACTCATTTTTGTTAATCTCCCCGCTTTGATAGCTTTCTGCCAGGAGAATCCGCAGCTCTTCCTCCGAGTGCGCCAATTCATGCTCAGACGCCGGCTTTATACCGAACAGACCGACGAGCACGCGGGCCGAATTGTTTAACGCCCAAATAAACGGATACATGATTTTGTAAAAGAAGATGATCGGTTTGGCGAACAGCAGCGTAATCATTTCCGCTCTCTGGATCGCTACCGTTTTTGGCGCCAATTCTCCGGCGACGACATGGATAAAGGTCACGATGGCGAAGGCTAGCAAAAACGAGACAAGATGAGTAACCGCTTCATTCATTCGCAGTGCTGCAAGCAGCGGATGAAACAATTTTTCCACCGTCGGCTCCCCGAGCCAGCCAAGTCCCAAAGCTGTCACCGTGATGCCAAGCTGGCAGGCTGATAAATATTCATCAAGGTGGGTCACGACCTTTTTCGCCGCGGCAGCGCCCTTCTTCCCTTCCGCAATCAATTGGTCAATTCGCGATGTCCGCACTTTGACAATCGCAAATTCTATCGCAACAAAGAAACCCGTAAAGACAATCAACAATACAATCGCCAGTAAATTGATTAGCAGCAACCTGACAACCTCCTTTCTAAAAATAACAATCCGAAATCAGGTGAGGATTTCGGATTGCTTAGTCTATCAATTTTCCTCTTCTATTTTCTCATCTAATTTGCCTAAATATTTTCGGGCAAACTCTGTTCCGCCGAGACCGAATGCCAGACCAAATGCCAGGGTCAATCCGCCAAGGACGAGGACGAAGGCTGCATTCACGATCGAATGGGCGACACCCAATTGATCTAATGCCATAAATAGCGTAATCGTAAAGATCGCATATTTTGCGATCGCCGCCAAGGTGCGGGAGTAGCGCTGTTTTAAGATATTTTGCAGCATGCGCTCCACTAATTGCCCTAAATATAAGCCAATTCCGAGAATGACAATTGCCGCTAAAAGCATTGGCAGGTATGCGATTACCCCTGTTGCTAACGTAACTAAGAAGTGTAAATGAACAATCTGTAAGGCTTCTGCGGTAAATAAAAGAACCACAATGATTTTTGCCAGCAAGCCGACTAGCTGTGACAGACTATATTTCGATTGCTCCGGCGTTAAGGAACCGATTCCCATGTGGTGGAAAATATTATCGAATCGTAGACGCCATAGCATTTGCGTGACCATTTTTTCAATCCATTTTCCAAGCCATACCCCTGCTAAAATGAATAGAATCGCAGCGATGATGTTTGGAATCAGTGTGACAATTTGCTGAAGCATCGCAATTGCCGGCTCCGAAATGCCTTTTAAGTCTAATTTTTCTAATGCGGTAATAATGGTTGGAATTAAAATCAAGATGAATACGATATTTCCAATCATCGCGGAAATATTGGCTCCTTCAGCCGATTTCATCAGGCCAAAGCGTTCACCGAGCCGGTCTGTCCCAATACTTTTTAAAAAGTTGGTTAAAATATCGCGGACGATTTTCGCAATCAGCCAGCCGATAAACACAATAAGTGCGGCGGCAAATAGCTTCGGAATGAAGCCTATCATCGTTGTTAAGGCATGTGTAAACGGTTCTGAAATTCCTTCAAGCTGCAAAGCCCCCAATACCGCCGGTAAAAACAGCAGAAGTACCAGATAGAAGATGGCTTGAGCCAAGCTGTTCACTGTGCTTGTTGTATTCGCTTCACTGCTCGAAATGTTCCATTTTCCGAGGCGTTGATCTAAATGGAGCATAGCTGCTCCTTTTTTAAAGGCCATTCTTGCTAGGTAAGCAACGACCCATGCTAATAGGAGAATAAGTGCTGCTTTTAATAGATTAGGAATCGCTGCAGTCAATGTCGAAACCATTTGAACAAGCGGTTCGGCTATTAAGCTGAGGTGAAGCATGTTGAAAAAGATAATCCAGACGACCACCAATAACATATAGTAGACAATTTTTCCGACAATTACTTCTGATGGGTATCTTCTTCTTCCAACATTTGAAAACAGCTTATTATCGAGGTTTGTTTTCGATAAAGCCTTTTCGACTGCCTTGCCAATTGCTTTCGCTGCCAGCCAGCCGACAAGTAATACGAGAAGCGCCAGCAGCAGATGAGGAATTTGGTCGGTATATATGTACCAGCCTCTCAGCATATTGTTGAATGTCATGTAACATCTCTCCTTTTCAGTAAGTTTGATAGATGGTTTCCCTCGTTCCTTTCCGTTTAAACATTTTTTATAGATTGTTGTTTTGTTAGATTCGCTCATTGAATGGGGAAATTCGCTCATTAATCGTCGGAATTCGCTCATTAACTTATGAAATTCGCTCATTGAAGCCAGAAATTCGCTCATTGAATGAAAAAGTCCGTAATGATAGAAGAATTCGCGGATGTATAAGAGGTGATTTTTCACAATGTTGAGTTTCCTTGTGGAAAAATAAGTTTCAGCCACCTATTTGGCGGGAATACAGTCACCAGATCGAATCACAAAAAAGGAGGAGTTAACATGAATAAGAAAACACTTCTAACAGGCGGTTTGGCGGCGATTCTGACATTTGGCGGTTTGGCCGGCTGCGGCGACGGGGTCGACCAGGATAACGGCATTAGCGATGGCGAGCAAAAAGATCAGGTTGATAATGATACAAAGAAGGAAGCGAATGACAGCTTCAAAGATGCAAAGGACAATATGGAAGATATCAAGAATGATGTCGAGGATAAATTGAAAGATGAAGGTGTCGGCGATGGCGTCGATCAGGATAACGGTGTCAATGATGGTGAAAACAAGGATGCACCGGATAATCCTTAAAAAGAAGTTTAGCTTGCTATAAATAGGGAAAATACAAAAGTAGAACAAACATTCATAGATTGATAGGAGGAACTAGACATGAACAAGGACAAATTAAAAGGCGGACTGGATCAGGTGAAAGGCGAAGCGAAAGAGCAATGGGGCAAATTAACGGACGACCGTTCAACAGAAGCGGAAGGTAAATGGGATAAAGCAAAGGGTAAAGTGAAGGAAGGCGTCGGGGAAGTGAAGGATAAGGTCAAGGATGAACTCGACTAATCCCGCCCTAAAAACATAAAAACAATGACCTTGCCAGGCTATTCGCCTGGCTTTTAAGCTTGAAAATGGGAACTTGTTGATAAAGGCAGAAAAGTTGTTGATAAACCATCCAAAATTGTCGATAAAACTTCGAAAGTCGTCGATTAACGACAAAAAGACGAGGCTCCCCCAAGCCTCGTCTTTTTTAAAATTACCCCTATTGACCACGAAATTTTTTCCCAAATAATTACTTCAAATTGTTCAAGAAGTCCAGCGCGATGTTTGGCATGATGCCGAACAATACGGAGCCGACGACTGCGACGAGCAGGACGACGACGATGCCGAATGGAATGTTCAGCTTGCGGTCATCAGTTGCCGGACGGAAGAACATTTGCGTCATGACACCGAAGTAATAGAAGTAGGATACGACGGTGGTCGCGATCATAATCGATGCCAGCACATAGTGCGGCGTGCCGTAAAAGGCGCCGACAAAGATGTTTAATTTGCCGATGAAGCCTGCTGTGCCCGGGAAGCCTGCCAAGGAAACAAGTAGAATTCCCATCAGCACGGCAAGGATCGGTGAGCGGCGGTAAAGGCCGGCAAAGTCTGCAATCTTCGCCCCGCCGGAATGCTCGGATACCACTTGGATGATCGCGAATGCACCAAGGTTCATTAACATGTAAGCGAGCAGGTAGAACCAGATGGAATACACCATGTTCGAGCTCATCGTCGTCAATGCGACAAGGATATACCCGGCATGGGCGATGCTGGAGTACGCGAACATTCGTTTAATATTCGATTGCTTCAAGGCAACGACGTTACCGACAATCATTGTCACCGCGGCAATAACCGCGAGATAATCATGCATTTTGAACAGGATGCCCTGTCCAGTAGCCTCTGGTGCCGCATTGTAAAAAACAGCAACAAGGATACGGATGACGATCACAAAGCCGGCTGTCTTCGAAATGACACTTAAGAAAGCCGTAACCGGTGTCGGCGCTCCTTGGTAGACGTCAGGCGCCCACATGTGAAACGGTGCCGCTGCCAATTTGAATGACAAGCCGACGAAAATCATCAAGAACGCAAGGCCGATCAAGTAAGACTGCTGACCGTCAGTAATCGCCGCTAAGGTAGTCGCGATTTCGAACAAGTTGGTCGAGCCGGTCAAGCCGTACACATAGCTCATCCCAAACAAAGTGATCGCTGTGGCAATACTGCCGTTAATGACGTATTTCATCGCGGATTCGTTCGATTGTAAATTGTGCTTGCGGATACCCGCTAATATATAAGAAGAAATAGATAACAATTCTAACCCGATAAATAACGTGATTAAGTCGCCGCTTGACGTCATAATCATTGCACCCAGCAAGGCGGTTAAGAACAAGTAATAAAACTCGCCGCGGTACTCTTCAAGTCCATCCTTTGCCTTATAGCTGATGGCTAAAAACAGGACAAGCCCCGAGCCGGCAAGCAAGATGACTTTAAACGCCTTCCCAAACGCATCAAGCGTGAAGGTATCCTCTAAAATCGACGTCGGCTCCGTGCCAAGCAGGCTGAATACTGCAACGATTGCTGCAGCAACCCCGGCAATGGCAATCCAGCCAAGGATGCGGCGATCTGTTTTTTTCGGCAAAAATAAATCTAACAATGTCAGTAGTGCGGTGACACCAAGGATGATGAACTCTGGTGTCATGACACTCCAGTTAAATGATGTCAATGTCTTTAAATCCATCCTTCATCACCCTCCTAACCCTAGCATGATGGTTTCCAGTGTAGTTTGCAGCGGAGAGCTTAGAACACTTGGATAAACACCGATTAACACGATTAAAACCATAAGAACAACGACAGGCACGAATTCCACACCTTTTAAGTCAAGCACGCCGGTGAATTCACGGTGCGACTTGCCATAGGTGATGCCGAGAACGGCGCGCAGCAAGTAGGCAGCTGTCATAATAATTCCGATCGTTCCGACAGCGGCAACCCACGGCAATTCCTGGAACAAGCCAAGGAAGGCCATAAATTCGCTGACGAATCCGGACATACCAGGAAGTCCGAGTGACGCCATCCCGCCTGCAAGCAGGAAGCCTGCGGCAATCGGCATCCCTTTTGCCATTCCGCCCAGGTTTTCGATTAAAGATGTATCGGTCCGCTCGTACAAGATGCCGACAAGGAAGAACAATAACGCCGAAATCAAGCCATGCGACACCACTTGAAAAATCGCCCCCTGCACCCCGGCCTCGTTTAACGCCGCAAGTCCGATGAGCACAATGCCCATGTGGGAAATCGATGAATAAGCCAAAACCATTTTAAAATCTGTTTGAATGAACGCCAGGAACGCCCCGTAGAGTAGGTTGATGACTCCAAGAATCGCGATCAGCGTCGCAAGGGTTCCAAACTGCTCGGGAAAAATCCCCATTCCAAAACGAATTAAGCCGTACGCACCAATTTTTAATAGAATCCCAGAGTGGATCATAACAACGGATGGCGGTGCCTGAACGTGCACCTTCAGCATCCAGCTGTGCAATGGGAAAATTGGCAGTTTCACACCGAAAGCGATGAGTAAACCGATGAGCAGACCAAGTTTCAGGTCGCTCGAAAGCGGTGCGCTTGGGTCGGCCATCATTTGTGTCAATAAGTCAATATTTGTTGTACCTGTTTTCGCGAACAGAATCATGATCACGATCAAGAGCACAGCGGATCCTAAACCGTTATAAATTAAGAAGCTGTAAGCCGCTTTTTCTTTTTCAAAATAGCCCCATTTTCCGATCAAGAAGAAGGTTGGGATTAATGTTACCTCGAAAAAGATGAAGAACAGGATTAAGTTTTCAGCGGTAAAGACGCCGAGCATGCCGATTTCTAATAGAAGGAAGAGCATAAAGTAGCCTTTCCATTCTTTTTTCACAAATCGTGCAGCGGCAATCGCTGAAAGTGTCGCGACGATGGCTGTCAGCACCACAAGCAGCAGTTGAAAGCCGCTGAGGCCTAGCTCATAATTCACCGCAAAAAATGGCTCTTGAACGCCTAGCCCGCGAAATTGGATCCACGCTTTTGAGACCGTAAAGTCAGCGAGGTCCTTGCCCCATTGGAAATGGAGATAGGCCGCAAGCGCCAAGAATAATGCCGGCAGCGTCGCAAGGAAGCCGACTAGTTTGATTGCCTTTTCTGATTGTTTCGGCATGAAGGCCAAAACGATGATTCCGAGTATTGGGGAGAATACTAGGATTGATAGAACGGAATGTAAATTCATCGTAAGTACCCCCCTGTTAACGCAAAGATGACGGCGAGCAGTGCAAGTCCGATGAAGGCGACTGCCCCATACGTTTGAACCTGGCCGCTCTGCATTTTCGAACCGGTCTGGCCAAGCCCTTGAACAATGCCGACAACGCCTTTGACAAGTCCTTCAACGATGAAGACATCGATGAATTTAGCCAAATAGCTGATCGCTGTCGTTGCTGCGATGACGGTCATTTTATAAAACTCGTCGACATAATATTTGTTCAGTAAAATCGTGTGCAGCGTATCACCCGTGCCGCTCAACCAGTTGCGGGCGATGCTGCGTTTGCTGTACATCAAGTAAGCAAGGTAGATTCCCGCTAAGGAAACAACGGTTGCGGCGATCATAATCCACACCGGTCCTTCAACATGGCCGTGTCCGAGTGCAGGGTTGCCATCGACAAGCCAGTCGCCAAGGAACGAACCGAACCATGGTGTGTTCACATAACCGGCGATGACAGCTAAGATGCCGAGCAGAATCATCGGGTAGGTCATATTGCTTGGTGATTCGTGTACATTTTTGTGCGTGCCTCTTGCTTCTCCGGTAAATACCATGAAGAACAAGCGGAACATATAGAATGCTGTCATGAATGCTGCAATCAGTGCGAGCAGGAAGAGAACAGGATGTCCGCCTTCCCAGGCAGCGATTAAAATTTCATCTTTACTGAAGAATCCGGAAAGCCCCGGCACACCGCTGATGGCGAGTGTTCCGATTAAGAATAGCGGTCCGGTCAGTTTTAATTTTTTCCAAAGTCCGCCCATTTCCTCGATGTTCTGCGTATGGACCGCATGGATCACGGAACCGGCAGCAAGGAACAGGAGCGCCTTAAAGAATGCGTGTGTCATTAAGTGGAACACACCGGCAACATATCCGGCGGAACCGAGTGCCAGCATCATGTAGCCGAGCTGTGAAACCGTTGAGTAAGCGAGTACTCGTTTAATATCCGTTTGCACAAGGCCAATGCTTGCAGCAAAGATAGCGGTGACCGCGCCGATGACGGCGATGGTTAACAGTGCCGTTTTGCTTGCTGCGAACAGCGGGAATAAGGCAGCGACTAAATATACACCGGCAGCAACCATTGTCGCGGCGTGGATGAGGGCCGAAACAGGTGTCGGACCTTCCATCGCATCTGGAAGCCATGTGTGGAGCGGGAACTGACCTGATTTTCCGACGGCTCCGATAAAAATTAAGATGGCCGTTAAGGTAATCATTGTTTGCGATACAGCACCGGCGGCAACAGCTTGGAAAATTTCGCTGTATTCAAATGATTTCGTTTGCCAGAAGAGCAGGATCATGCCGATGAAGAGGCCCACGTCCCCGATACGGGTCATAATGAACGCCTTTTTGGCAGCAGCTTTTGCTTCTTCTTTGTAATAATAAAAACCGATTAATAGGAAGGAACCAACACCAACAAGCTCCCAGAAAATGTAGGTTTGCAAAAGGTTAGGCGAAATCACCAGGCCGAGCATTGCAAACGTAAATAATCCTAAATAAGCATAGAATACTGGGAACCGCTCATCTCCATGCATGTACCCTTTGGAGTAGGTATGTACTAAGAAACTTACGAGCGATACGATAAACAGCATCAATGCATTTAATTGATTCACTTCAAAGCCCGCTGTTAGATGCAGATCTCCTATCGTGAGCCAGTCAAACTTTATACTGTATGTTGGCTCTGAAAAGCGCTCAAATAACACCAAAATCGAATAGATAAGCGATGCCAGCGTGAGAAGAATCCCCACATAAGCACTCGCCTCCTTCAGTCGCTTACCGAATAGAAGAAGGATCAAAAACGATAATAGCGGGAAAAGCGGTATGAGCCATGCATTTTCCATCATTATCACTATCCCCTTTATCCAGGAGGTGACATGGGCGGCAGCAAAGAAGCATGCCTGTCACGACCCGAATTTTGTCGATTATGGTGCCTGACACCCTTTACCACTCTCGCGTAGGAGTAATGGTGCCTGACACCCAAAGTTGTCTGTCTACGTTTAGTTTTTCATTGTGTTCATTTCGTCGATGTTGACGGTTTTCTTGCTGCGGTATAGCGAAATTAAAATCGCAAGTCCGACAGCTGCTTCGGCTGCTGCCACACAGATGGCAAACAGGGCGAAGATTTGTCCTGTGATTGACGGGTTCAACCCGTATTTGCTGAAGGTCACCAAGTTAATGTTAACGGCGTTCAGCATCAATTCGACCGAAATCAAGATGATGACGGTGTTTTTTTCGTCAATGCACCGTACAACCCGATGCAGAATAATATCAGTGCAAGTGCCAGGAAGGCTGAAGCGGGAACTGAACTCATTCCTCATCCGCCTCCTTCTTCTTCTCATTTTTTGCTAAGATAATCGAACCGACTAGTGCGACTAAGAGTAATACCGATGTTAACTCAAACGGAATCACATATTTTGAGTAAAGGACCTCTCCAATTTGGAAGGTATTGTTTTCATGCAGCTGGGTCGGTACTTGTTCAATATTAAAATTGTAAATGCCGATGTAGACGGCAAAAGCAAAGCCTAAGATTCCTAAAAACACCAGGATCTTTCGCCATTTGCCTGTCTTTGGTTCACTTTCATCATCATGCTTCGTTAACATGATTCCGAACAGCATGATGATCGTGATCGCGCCTGAATATATCAGGATTTGCACGGCTGCCACAAACTCGGCAGACAGCAGTACATAAATGCCGGCGATGGCGACGAAAGTGAAGATGAGGGCAACGACCATATGAACAACCTTATTAAGGTTCAATAGAAGCACGCCGCCGATGATCGCAACAAGTGCGATTCCCATAAAAGCGAGGAATTCGCCTGAAAATGTCATGCTTTATTCACCTGCCGTATGTTTTCGTCGTTTTCATCTAACCATTCCAGGTTCTTAAATAACATGTCCCGGCTGTATTCGGCGAGCTCAAAGTTATTCGTCATGATGATGGCTTCTGTTGGGCACACCTCTGTACACAGGTCACAAAGGATGCAGATTTCAAAGTTAATGTCGTACGTGTCAATGATTTTCCCTTTTTTCGTCGGGTCCGGGTGCTTTTTACCCGTTAATTGAATACAATCCGTCGGGCAAATCTGTGCACACTGATTACATACGATACATTTCTCCGGATAAAACTTTTGGATCCCGCGAAAGCGGTCTGGCAGCGGAAGCGGCTTATTTGGATAATCGTACGTAACCTTCTCCCGCGATAATTGTTTCAGGGTATATTTCAAGCCTTTAAATACTCCAAGCACGTTTTTCACCCCTTTTACAGTTTAAAAATTGTTATCGGTGTCAGGCACCATTCTTACCACTTACACAGTGGGAATGCTTGTATTGGTGTGAGGCACCATTTTGATGGTTCTAGTTGTTCACCTATTAGAAGAATAGTGATTTGAGTATGGCGGTTAGGAAGATGTTGGCCAAGGCGATTGGCAGCAATACTTTCCAGCCAAATTCCATGAGTCTGTCAGCGCGGAAACGCGGCAGCGTGCTGCGGATCCAGAAATACATAAAGACGACGGCACAGAATTTAAGAGCAAACCATACGGCCCCAGGAATAAAGCCAAGGAATGCGAATGGCGGCAGCCAGCCCCCAAGGAACACAACCGTTGTCAGAGCCGACATTCCAAATACATACACATACTCGGAAAGCATGAAGAATGCCCAGCGGAATCCGGCATATTCAACGAAGTAGCCGGCAACAAGTTCGTTCTCCGACTCCGGCAAGTCAAACGGTGTCCGGTTTAATTCCGCAATCGATGCGATAAAAAAGACGATAAAGCCAATTGGCTGCAATAAAATAAACCAGCCATGCTCTTGTTGTGCGACTATTGTATTTAGATTTAAACTTCCGGACAACAGAATAACTCCAATAACGGACATCACAAGCGGGATTTCATAGGAAATCATCTGTGCCGCTGCCCGCATGCCGCCTAAAAGGGCGTACTTGTTATTCGAAGCCCAGCCGCCGAGCACCATTCCAAAGACGGTTAACCCGGATACGGAAATGTAATAAAGCAAGCCGACACCAATATCGGCAAACTGAAACTTATCGGTAAACGGCAATGTTGCCAATACCATGAATGATGGCGCAAACGCAACAATCGGTGCCAGAATAAATAATGGCCGGTCAGCTGCCTTCGGAATAATATCCTCTTTTAGTAAAAGCTTCAAAACGTCGGCAACGGTTTGCAGCAAACCGAATCTACCGCCCAATTGGTTTGGACCGTGGCGGAGCTGCATGTACCCCATAACCTTCCGCTCTGCTAAAATTCCGTAGGTAACGAAGCCTAATACGACTAAAAGCAAGACCACTCCCATTAAAAAGAAGATCCCAAAATTCACCCAGCCGGGACTTGAATGGAGCAACTCTTCCATCATTAGCCGTCCACCTCCCCAAGGACAATATCAATTGCCCCTAAAATAGCAATCAGATTTGCAATATTTTCGCCTACTAAAAGTTTCGGGAGAATTTGCAGATTATAGAATGATGGTCTTCTAAACTTTAAGCGATATGGTTCTTTTTTGCCGTCACTGGCAATATAGCAGCCAATTTCGCCGCGCGGTGATTCAATGCGGACAAAGGCTTCCCCTTTTGGCGCCTTAATGATTTTCGGCACCTTCGCCAAAATTTCTCCTTCTGCTGGAAACTGTTCCACTGCCTGCTCCAGGATTCTCAGCGATTGTTCAATCTCAGCTAGACGAAGATTATAACGGGCCAGGCAATCCCCTTCCTCCGCTGTCGGAACATCAAACTCAAAGCGATCATAAATCGAATAAGGCTCATCTTTCCTTAGGTCCCATTTCACGCCGGTACAGCGCAGATTCGGTCCGCTCAGGGAGTATTGAAGCGCCTCTTCTTTCGTATAGCGGCCAATCCCTTTTACCCTGTCCAAAAAGATTTCGTTGCCGCTGACAAGCTCATGATAGCCTGCAAGCTGCTCACGCATATATGGGATAAAATCTCTCAGCCTGTCAATCCAGCCTTCAGGTGCATCCCACTTCACGCCGCCGACACGCATATAGTTGAACGTCAACCGTGCGCCTGATAACTCGTTCAGCATATTGATAATCATTTCACGATCACGGAAAGCATAGATGAACGGACTAGTCGCCCCAAGGTCAAGGATGTATGTGCCCCAGGCCACAAGATGGCTCGCAACGCGTCCAAGCTCCATCGCAATTACACGCAGATACTCTGCCCGTTCCGGCACTTGAGTCCCCATCATTGTTTCAACCGCATGACAAATCACATAGTTATTGGTCATCGCTGACAAATAATCCATCCGGTCAGTATAAGGAATAATCTGTGTATACTGCAGATTCTCAGCCAATTTTTCAGTTCCGCGGTGCAGATACCCGATAACTGGTGTTGCCTCGGTAATGATTTCTCCATCAATTTTAATGACAAGCCGGAATACTCCGTGCGTACTAGGGTGCTGAGGACCGACGTTTAGTAACATTTCTTCTGTTCTGATCACCCTCTACACCTCCACATCGTACTGTTCATAATCTTTGCGCAGTGGATGGCCAACCCAATCTTCGCCCAGCAGAATCCGATGCAAGTTCGGATGTCCTGTAAACTTAATTCCCAGTAAATCATAGGCTTCACATTCAGGCCAGTTCGCTCCGGCCCAAATTGGCTGCAAGGACTCGATTGTTGGTTCATCGCGGTCAATCTTCACTTTTAACGCCACTGTTTGACGATTTTTGTATGAGTATAAGTGAACATAGACTTCCATGTGTGTTTCAAAATCCGTCCCATGCAGCTCAGATAGATAGTCAAACCCTAGCAGCTCATTGTATTTTAAAAATTGAGCCACTTTAAAATATGTATCACGCTTTGCCACAAGTGTCGGAACATCTTTGGATAGTTTATTAATATAAGAGTCTTCTAAAACATCTGCACCCAGGTTTTCAGCAATCACCTTTACATACTTATCTAAATAAGGCTGATTGGGTGATGGCGCTGCCGCCGTTTCCGCTGCTGCTGTGTCGGCTGCTTTGCCGCCGGCTGCTGCTTTCGCTTTGGCCGCTGCCGCTGCCTTCGCCTTGGCTTTCGCCGCCGCAATGGCCTTCGCTTTCTCATCATCGCCGCCTGCCGCTGCATCCGACCCAGCTCCTGCTCCGGCCGCTTTGGCCTTGGCCGCCGCTGCTGCCTTTGCCTTTGCTGCCGCCGCTGCTTTTGCTTTGGCTGCTGCCGCTGCTTTCGCTTTCGCATCGTCACCTGCTGGCGCACTTTCTTCTGCTGGTGCGTCGCCTCCGGCTAATTCCATCGCTTTGCGCTTTGCCGCTGCCGCCGCTTTTGCTTTGGCGACCGCTGCTGCTTTTTTCTTCGCTAAATCGTCGGCATCGCCGCTGCTGTCTGCCGCACTGCTTGCCTCTGCAGCCGGTGCTTCATCGCCAGCCTGTACGGGCGCGCTGCCTCCTGCCAGTTCCATTGCCTTCCGCTTTGCTGCTGCTGCCGCTTTTGCCTTTGCAACCGCTGCTGCCTTTTTCTTCGCCAGGTCATCCGCATCGCCCGCTGCCGGTACTTCTTCAGCTGGCGGTGCAGATTCCGCCGCAGGTGCAGGTTCATCGGCAATGCCTTCGCGTTTCTTCTTCGCCAGCGCCGCAGCCTTCGCCTTCGCGGCCGCTGCTGCCTTTTTCTTTGCTATATCAGCATCATCGCCAGCTGCTGCTGGTGTTTCAGCCGCTTTCTGTTCGGACGGCTTCGGCTTCGGTGCTTCCGGCTTAGGTTCGGCAGCTCCCGCTTCCTTCGCCTTACGCTTCGCTAACGCCGCAGCTTTAGCCTTCTCAGCGGCTTCTCTCTTTAATTGATCGAGATCTTTTTCCCCGCTCATTGCTTAAATCACCTTCTTCCCAGTCTTCGCTTCGTAACGAATTTTTCCTTTTAATTTATTAATCCCATAAATTAATGCGGCCGGGTTTGGCGGGCATCCAGGAATATAGACATCAACAGGTACGATTTGATCGACACCCTTTACAACCGAATACGACTTGACATACGGTCCACCGGCAGTCGCGCAGGAACCCATGGCAATCACCCATTTCGGCTCCGGCATTTGGTCATATAACCGGCGCAGGATTGGCGCCATTTTTTTCGTAACCGTACCGGAAACAATCATACAATCCGACTGCCGCGGTGACGTACGGAAAATCGTCCCAAAACGGTCAAGGTCATAGTTTGCGCCACCGGTACCCATCATTTCAATCGCACAACAAGCCAGACCAAATGTCATTGGCCACAAGGAATTACTCCGTGCCCAACCCTTAATTTGCTCCAGCGTGGCAAAAAATACATTTCTTTCTAACTCTTTGATTTCCGCAGGTGATAAGTTTTCTAGTTTTAAATCCATCGTAGCACCTTCTTTTTCCAAGCATACACTAGGCCAATTAACAGCATCGCTACGAAAATTAGCATTTCGACGAGCGCAAAAATGCCCAGTTTATCATAAGCGACCGCCCATGGATATAAAAACACCGTTTCTACATCAAAAATAACAAACATCAGGGCAAAAATATAATAGCGGACATTGAACTGCACACGGGAATCGTGAAATGGCTCAATACCGCTCTCATATGTGGTATACTTCGCATCACTCGGATTAAACGGACGCAGAAGTTTACCCAAATATAACGCCACCACAGGCAGCAGCACCCCAAGACATAGAAACACAAAAACTATCAGATAGTTATTCTGATATACATTTAGAAGTTCCATGTCTATCCCCTCCAATGTTGTAAATTTTCATACTAATGAATATTGTAACCGAATTCATTATAGCATTGTTACAAACCCCTGTCGACAAGCCAATCTAATATAAATTGGAAATTCCATCGCCGCGAAAATCTTGATAAAAAGCCGCTGGAGAGCTTGCTTTCCAAAGTGGCTTTTTATCAAGATTTTTGCAAGCTTCGGTGATCTTCCGAAGCGCAGGTGCGACAGCACTGGCGATGGATTTCCAATTAACAGCTGACTGGTACGTCGACAGGGGGGCCCCTCTCCTGAGCTTTTGCGTGATCTCGCTGAAAGGCTTCCTGAATTCACTTCAGAGATGACGCAAAAGCGAACCGGCAATACCCATTCTAGAGAACAGGTACAAGTGCACGTGATCTGGAACGTCAGCGGAAGATGACGTGCCTGGATAACCGCCAAGCTACATTAAAAATTCGCCAACAACCCCTATTTAATATCATAATCCTACCAATGTCAGTGAGATTTGTCATTAATTGTTCACTTTCCATCCTCCCATTAAAAAAATAACAGGGCATCATCACACCATTACTACACTCAATATGTATCAGCACTCATGTTAACTTATATCAAAATACTAATCGACTGGTATTAAGTTATTTACCCTACCATCATATGCAGAATTGTCCTTATCATGCCGTTTACAGATAAACTAGCCCTTTCCTACCATTAAATAGCCAGACAAAAGGCTGGCAGTGGGGTAATTGTTGGACCTTTTCACACAAAATTCCTCTTATCAACGACTTTGAACCATTTATCGACGACTTTTGCTCTTCTATCAACAACTTTCCGCTTCTTATCAACAACTTTTACACTTTTATCAACAAATTTGAACACTTAATCAACCACTCACTACTGCTACACCTTTCTTACTTTCCATTTCGAACAATTTACTTTCCGCTTTGCAACATTTACTTTCCACTTTGACCAGTTTACTGTCCGCTTGCCTCCATTTACTTTCCACTTTTACTATATTACTTTCCATCTCCCCTCAAACCACCTTTTTCAGACACTTAAACATATTGAATATGGTAAAAACCACACCACACCACTAAAAAAACCCCTCCAACTTTACCGGGAGGGGTTCTGCTTTTATATAAATTCTAAAATCTATGTTCCGATACGGCGAGGCGGTTGATGGCACGGCGCATCGCAAGCTCTGCACGTTTGAAATCAATATGCTCAAGCTTCTGATCTCTCATCCGCTGCTCTGCACGTTCCTTCGCTCTCGTGGCACGTTCCACATCAATATCAGATGCTTTCTCTGCCGATTGGGCAAGAATCGTCACTTGATCAGGACGAACCTCTAAAAATCCGCCGCTGACGGCAACAAATTCTGTTTTGCCGCCATTCTTCAGACGCACAGCACCAATTTCGAGCGGAGCCACCATCGGAATGTGTCCAGGTAAAATGCCCAGCTCACCACTTTGAGCCTTCGTACTAACCATTTCCACATCTGATTCATACACCGGGCCATCGGGAGTAACAACATTGACTTTAATCGTCTTCATTTTTTACCCTCCTGGCGCCCTTAGGCTTCTACGCCCATGCGTTTTGCGGACTCAACAACCTCTTCAATACGTCCAACAAGACGGAACGCATCTTCTGGAAGATGGTCATATTTACCTTCAAGGATTTCCTTGAACCCTTTAACCGTTTCTTTAACTGGTACGTATGATCCCGGCTGACCAGTGAACTGTTCAGCAACGTGGAAGTTTTGTGATAAGAAGAACTGGATACGGCGCGCACGTTGAACGATTAACTTGTCCTCATCGGAAAGTTCGTCCATACCAAGAATCGCGATGATATCCTGTAATTCACGATATTTTTGCAATGTTTGCTGTACTTGACGAGCAACATCGTAATGCTCTTCGCCAACAATCTCAGGTGACAAGGCACGAGAAGTTGAAGCAAGTGGATCCACCGCAGGATAGATACCCATTTCAGAAAGCTTACGCTCAAGGTTTGTTGTCGCATCTAAGTGAGCGAAAGTTGTTGCCGGAGCCGGGTCAGTGTAGTCATCGGCTGGAACGTAAATCGCTTGGATCGATGTAACAGAACCTTTATTAGTTGAAGTGATACGTTCTTGTAATTTACCCATTTCCGTAGCAAGTGTCGGCTGGTAACCAACGGCAGATGGCATACGGCCAAGAAGCGCTGAAACCTCAGAACCTGCTTGCGTGAAACGGAAGATATTGTCGATGAACAATAACACGTCTTGCCCTTGCTCATCACGGAAATATTCAGCCATCGTCAAACCAGTCAAGGCAACACGCATACGTGCACCTGGCGGCTCGTTCATTTGTCCGAATACCATCGCTGTTTGCTTGATAACGCCGGAATCCGTCATTTCGTGGAAAAGGTCGTTCCCTTCACGAGTACGCTCCCCAACACCAGCGAAAACGGAAATACCGCTGTGCTCTTGCGCGATGTTATTGATTAATTCCTGGATTAATACGGTTTTACCTACACCGGCACCACCGAACAGACCAATCTTACCACCCTTAATATATGGAGCTAAGAGGTCAACTACCTTAATACCAGTCTCTAAAATTTCTACCTCAGTTGAAAGATTTTCATACGTTGGTGCTTCGCGGTGAATCGAATCACGGCGGGCACTAGCAGGAATGTCCTCTTTCAAGTCAATTGCTTCACCTAGTACGTTAAACACACGGCCTAACGTTGGCTCGCCTACCGGTACGGAAATTGGCTTACCAGTATCTTCTACTTCCAAACCGCGGGTCACACCATCAGTAGATGCCATCGCGATTGTACGAACTGTATCATCACCTAAATGAAGGGCTACTTCAAGGGTTAAGTTGATATCCACTTCAGATGCATTTTGCGCTTTTCTTACGACTTTCAGCGCATTGTAAATCTCAGGAAGCTGGCCATTATCGAACTTAACGTCAACAACCGGACCCATAACCTGAAGAATATGTCCTTTGCTCATCATTTTTCCCTCCTTACATACTGTTCCGAAACAAGCATAGTTGGTTCATTTTTTGCAAAATGAACCTTGTCTTAAGACACTATACCCGTATCTGTTTTAGGAATAGAGTCCCAACTGCTGACCCGTATCCGTAAACAAAACTTATCAAGCACCCGTAACCGGGGTTCATTTTTAAAAAATAATCTTACTCCAGCGCTGCGGCACCGCCGACGATTTCAGTGATTTCCTGTGTAATCGCCGCTTGACGCGCACGGTTGTAGATTAGTGTGTAGGAATTGATTAATTCCTTGGCATTGTCGGTTGCGTTCTTCATTGCGGTCATCCGCGCCGCATGTTCACTTGATTTGCTGTCTAATAGCGCACCGTAAATCAAGCTTTCTGCGTATTGCGGGAGAAGAACTTCTAGTATTTCTTCTGCATTTGGCTCAAATTCATAGGAAATAAGCTTGTGGGAAGTCGTTAAATCCGTTAACGGAAGCAGCTTCTTCTCGGTTACCTCCTGCGAAATGGCACTGATATAGTGACTGTAAGTTAAATATATTTCATCTATTGTTCCGTCTGTAAACATGCCTACTGTAGCGTTTGCGATATCCTTGATATCTGCAAAGCTCGGCTGGTCAGAAACACCAGCGATTTCAAGGACAACGTTATACCCGCGTTTCGCAAAAAAGTCACGCCCTACCCGGCCAATCGCAATAATCGCAAATTCATCATTGGATTTATGACGGCTTAGGATGGTTTGATGGACACGGCGGATGACGTTACTATTGAATGCACCTGCAAGACCACGGTCAGAGGTCATGACGATATAACCCGTTTTCTTTACCGGACGATGTGTCAGCATCGGATGGATCACGCCGCCTGCACCTAATGCAATCGATGTTGTTACCTCCTGGATTTTTTCCATATAAGGAACGAACGCTTTCGCATTCATAACACCGCGGTTCCACTTTGCTGCAGACGTCATTTCCATCGCCTTTGTAATTTGACTCGTCTTTTTCGTCGAATTAATCCGCGTTTTAATATCGCGTAATGAAGCCATTGGTTCTCACCACCCTCATTCAAAGAATGTTCTTTTTCAAGGGGTCTGACCCTTCAATCCCATTTCAATTACTATTGAATGGTGAAAGAGGGGTCAGGCACCTTCGAACTATATTAGACCTTATTGTTCAGAAGCGGCAAACGTCTTTTTGAAGGCGTTGATGGCTGATGCCATATCTTCGTCAGCTGGAAGATCCTTCGTTGTTACGATTTGGTCTAACAAGTCTTTGCGGTTGTGGTCTAACCAGTTATGGAATTCTCCTTCAAAACGGCGGATATCCTGTACTGGAACATCATCAAGGAAGCCGCGTGTTAATGCGTAAAGAATCATAACTTGCTTTTCTACTGAAAGCGGCTTGTTAAGATCTTGTTTTAACACCTCAACTGTACGCGCACCACGGGCAAGCTTTGCTTGTGTTGCTTTATCAAGGTCTGAACCGAACTGAGCAAATGCTTCTAATTCACGGTAGGAAGCAAGGTCAAGACGCAGTGTACCTGCAACCTTTTTCATTGCTTTGATTTGGGCAGAGCCCCCTACACGGGATACTGAAAGACCTGCGTTGATCGCCGGACGAACACCGGAGAAGAATAGGTCGGATTGTAAGAAAATCTGTCCATCTGTGATGGAGATAACGTTTGTTGGGATATAAGCAGATACGTCCCCTGCTTGTGTTTCAATAAATGGCAGCGCAGTGATCGAACCGGCACCAAGTGAATCATTTAATTTCGCTGCACGCTCTAATAAACGGCTGTGCAAGTAGAATACATCCCCTGGATAGGCTTCACGGCCTGGAGGACGGCGAAGTAACAAGGAAAGCTCACGGTAAGCAGATGCCTGCTTTGTTAAATCATCATATACGATTAACACGTGTTTGCCGTTGAACATAAATTCTTCACCCATCGCAACACCTGCATATGGTGCTAAGAATAGCATTGGAGCAGGCTGTGATGCAGATGCAGATACAACGATTGAGTATTCTAATGCGCCATTTTTACGAAGTGTTTCAACAGCGTTACGTACTGTTGATTCTTTTTGTCCAATGGCAACATAGATACAAATCATGTCTTGGCCTTTTTGGTTAATGATTGTATCGATGGCAACAGATGTTTTACCTGTTTGACGGTCACCGATGATTAACTCACGCTGTCCGCGTCCGATTGGCACAAGTGCGTCAATCGCTTTGATACCTGTTTGCAGCGGCTCATGAACGGATTTACGAGCCATAACGCCTGTAGCAACTTGCTCAACAGGGCGGGTTTTTGTTGCATTGATTGGTCCCATGCCGTCAATTGGCTGACCTAGTGAGTTTACCACACGTCCAATTAGTTCCTCACCAACGGGAACCTCCATGATGCGGCCTGTACGGCGAACCTCGTCACCCTCACGAATTTCAGTGAAAGGTCCAAGGATGATAATACCGACGTTATTTTCTTCAAGGTTTTGTGCCATACCCATAACGCCGTTTGAAAATTCAACAAGTTCTCCAGCCATGACATTGTCAAGGCCGTGAACACGAGCGATACCGTCACCAACGGAGATAACTGTACCGACATCAGTCACTTGAATTTCCGCCTGATAGTTTTCAATCTGCTTTTTTATCAGGGCACTGATTTCTTCAGCTTTGATGCTCATGAGTTTCACCCCTAATCTTTCGAATCTTAACTTATCTTAGCTTAACAATTTACGTTCTAAACGATCGAGTTTGCCGCGCAAACTGCCGTCATATATACGATTTCCAATGCGAAGCTTCACGCCTCCGAGCAAATTGGAATCAACGATATTTTCAATTCTAAGTGATTTCTTGCCAATTTTCGCAGCAAATACGGAAGAGATGGCGCTGCGCTCAGCATCTGTCAATGCACGTGTGCTTGTGACTACCGCTTCGGCAATTCCCATTTCCTCATTTGCCAATTGTAAAAATTCATTTGCCACGTTCACGATTTCATCTTCGCGGTGGCGGTCGATTAAGATCAACAGTGTATTGCGTACATTTACATTTACTGAAGCGAAAGCCTGAGTGACAATCTCCTTCTTCTTCTCAAGTGAAAGCTTAGAAGATTTCAAAACAGCCTTTATTTCAGGGTTGTATTGTACAACTTCCTTCACTACACGAAGTTCCTCTTCTATTACTCCAAGAAGCTGTTGTTCTCTTGCAATTTGCAGAAGAGCCAGCGCGTAGCGTTTTGCTACCATAGAGCTGCTCATCGGCTTTCTCCTGCCTCTTGAATGTATTCGTTAATAAGTTTTTCTTGATCCGCTGCACTCAATTCCTTCTCAATTACTTTAGAAGCAATTAAGACTGATAGGCTTGCAACCTGTTCACGAATAGCGGCAACCGCTTTTTCTTTTTGCTGCTCGATTTCAAGCTTGGCTGATTCTTTAATGCGCTCAGCTTCGCCGCGGGCTGTAGAGATGATTTCCTCACGCTGCAAGTCACCTTGCTTTTTCGCTGATTCAATCAAACCTTGTGCATCCGTACGAGCTTCTTTTAATAGTGTACGTTGTTCTTCTAATAGTTTCTTCGCTTCCTGACGGCTGTTTTCCGCTGCAGCAATTTCATTTGCAACGTGTGTTTCCCGTTCTTTCATAATGCCCATTAATGGACCCCATGCGAACTTCTTCAGCAATGCCATCAAGACGATAAACATGATCAATTGGAATATAATATCACCAGTATTAATAAACTGATGTCCAGCCGCTGCGCCTAGTACAAGACTGCTTGTTAACACCTCGCACTTCACTCCCTTCAAGAGTCGTCCAAAACAAATATATCAATCAAATAAATTTCAACATCATCACGGTGCAAACCCACTAAATGGTGCCTGACACCCTTACGGCTATTGCCATAATGTTTATATGCATAAGCATATACATAATAATCATAGGCATAAACGAATGGCGAAGGTTCTCATGGAAATGATCTTCGCCATTTTGGAACGTTTATTGGTTGGAAACTAAAATTATTTACCTTGAACCATGAACGCGATAACAACCGCGATGATAGGAATCGCCTCAACTAACGCAACCCCGATGAACATTGTTGTTTGAAGCATACCACGTGCTTCTGGTTGACGAGCGATACCCTCAACTGTACGAGATACGATAAGACCGTTACCGATACCGGCACCTAATGCCGCTAAACCGATTGCAATTGCTGCTGCTAAAAGACCCATTTGAAATTTTCCTCCTTGGAATGTATAAAAATTTTTATTTTTTGTTCAATAAATGAACGGTTATTATATTAATGGTCGCTGCTCACTTTGTGAGACAAGTACACCATTGTTAACATGGTAAAGATAAATGCCTGGATGGCGCCGACAAAGACTGAGAAGCCTTGCCATGCGAGCATCGGTAAGATAGCGGCTAAGTGACCGCCGACACCAGTTGCCAGCCCGCCTGCGAGCAATCCTAAAAGAATTTCACCCGCGTAAATGTTTCCGTAAAGACGGAGACCAAGAGTCAGAGTATTGGCAAACTCTTCGATAATTTTGATTGGGAACATGAACCAGAACGGTTTAAAGAATTCCTTCCCGTATGCAGCTGTTCCCCGCATTTTTACCCCATAAAAATGTGATAAACCTACTACTAAAATGGCTAATGTTAATGTGACAGCCGGATCGGCAGTTGGTGATTTCCACCAAAGCTCACCATTGATAACGACTGAAAACGGCAATCCCACCATATTGGCTACAAAGACATACATCATAATGGTAATCCCGAGAACATGGAATCGTCCGCCGTCTTTCCAATCCATCGTGCTGTTAATAATATTCTTAACAAAGTCCATGACCCATTCCATAAAGTTCTGGATGCCTGTCGGCTTCATGGCAAGCTTACGAGTAGATAGGACCGCAATGAGAAAAACTATGACAGAGGCAACAGTGATCATCAACACGTTCCCCATGTTAAAATACAGCCCCATAAATTCAACTATATGTGCTCCGTGTTCCAACAATTTTCACCTCGCTTCCCCGTTACTTATGTATTTGCAAAGAGTGTATAAAAAAATCTATCATAATGACAATATAGGATGTCATTAACCCTATAACTACGCTGATGAGGTTGAGATGTTCCGGATACCTCATCGAAACCACGACAGCCAGCGCCGCCGTCGCAAACCTTGAAAAAGATCCGAGCGATCGTACCCTTCTCCCTTGTGAGAGCGAATGATCAAACTGCTTCATCTTTCGGACCATTAACCACAAATTAAAAAGGCTCAAACTCGTCCCAAAAACCAATCCCATAAAGATAGATTGGTAAGACGTGAACCCCCAGCCGAGTACATAAATAGCTAATAAAAAGAACATCCATCTTTTCTGTCTTGCAAATAGTAATTGAAATTCCGGCATGGTTGGCTAATCTCCTGAAAAGAAATGACGGATCCGAGTACATCATCGAATAAACACCTGCAGCACGTCCTGCGAACAATCCGAGTATTAAGAAAATTGGTTCCGTGCCCCCATCATGATCCAACCATCTTCCTGAATAAATAGTGATTGAGTGGCTCCCGCAAAGACTGCGAGAAAATTGCGGACATTTGGGCCAAGAGCCTTAAATGAATTGCGGTCTATTTCTCTCCTTGATTACCGAGAGAAACTGCACCGGACTTGAGGTATTTTGGGAAAGTGATAGAGGTATTTTTTAACCACTAAATTCTATTTGGAAATAATGAAAACCCTACCATCCACACCCTTTGTTAGCATACAATAGGCACCAGTCAATGTCAATGAGTTTACGTGAATTAATCCACAAACAAGCTCCGAAATTTCTTCCATATAAAATTTTTAGTTTACACTATCATTGTAGTGGAAATTTTGAACGATTTTAGACAACTTTGTGTCAATTTTGTGAACTTTCGTACAAAATTGGTAGATGGTACCAATTGGCACAGAGGGGGCAAGAGGCCCCCGTACCTTACTCCGTATTCTCATCAATCACAATCATCGTTTCGATAAAATCTTCCTTACCAGCCATTTTGGCAAAAACCTTCACGAGATACCTGCCTTCAGCCGGCAGCTTCTCAGCAGCAAGGTTCTGGCGCAGCATCCCCTTTTTCACATTTGTTAACGTATCCAAAAAGCCGACAAAACGATAATCCTCCGGATGAAACAAAGCGATGCCAAATTCCTCCGCCCCGCCTGGCAAATACACCTCATAGCGATACTCACCCGGCCTGTCCCCCGGCTGAAAATCAAATCCCATCACCCGTGGATACCCCGGCTCCTCAAGCACATACAAATACGGTATCTGAATCATCTTCGCACCCGCCTGTAATTGTAAAAAGCCGTCATGAATCTTGCCCTTAAAAACAAGGGGATCGACCATAAGCTCCACCGTCATCTCCTTTGACTGCTTCGGTTCCAAAGTAAACGATAGCGGGAACCGCCACGTGAGCCCATCCGTCCGTTTCGGAATCGAAAAAGAATACCGCTGCGCTTTTTCACCCTTATTTTCAACATGCAACTGTACTTTATGACTGCCACCCGTACCGGTAAACTTACCAAACCGGATACTGCTCGGCGACACGAGCGACGTCGCTTGTATCGCCTCATTCACCTGGATTCTCCCGGCACCCTGCTCATACGTGCGGTAAAACGACGACGCGGCACTGTTCCTGTTCACAAAAGCAGCACTGCCGTCGGAATGACCAGCCGTACGGTTCGAATTCCCAGCCCCCTCGCCAGGAGTGCCGTTCACCAGCGGTTTCGCCGTATTCATCAACGCCGCCTTAATCTGCTCCGGCGTCCAATCCGGATGGGCCTGCTTGATCAGCGCACACGCACCCGCCACATGCGGCGCCGCCATACTCGTCCCCTGCAGACTCAAGTATCCGCCCGGAATCGTCGAATGAATCGCCACCCCCGGTGCCACCAGGTCCGGCTTAATCTCCCACGTCCCCGTCACCGGCCCCCGCGAACTAAAATCCGCCAGCCGGTCCCGCTCTTCACGCACCGAGACCCGTGCCGTCACACTTCGCTTTTTTAATTCCTTTTGTAAAATCACTCCGTCACTCTTCGAGAGCGAGCTAACAGGGATGTTCATTTGGTGATCGAGGTTTCCCATGAACCCGCCGCTCATATTATTATAGATCAGCACCGCTTTAGCGCCCGCTTCCAGTGCATTTTTCGCCTTTTCCGAAAAGGTCAATGTTCCCCTTTGCATCAGCACGATTTTCCCTTGAACCTGCTTTAGCTCACTTTTCCTGCCGATGCCGCCATCCACCAGCTCCAGAGAGCGGTCAATCGCCCATTGATCAGAGCCTTCCATCGGCTGGAGCTGAATTTTTTCCCGCGTTCCTTCTATTAATAATGAGGGAATTGCCATCGTCGGGGTGGAGGCGCCGACGGAAATAGCCTTCGAGGCTGTTCCTGGTGAGCCGACTGTCCAGATATTCGGCCCGGAATTGCCGGAAGCCGCCACCGCGACCACTCCTTTATCGACAGCACGGTTGAGGGCAAGGCTGATCGGCAGGTCCGGCCCGTTAATACTATTCCCGAGTGACAAATTGACAATATCAACCTTGTCTTTAATGGCCTGGTCAATGGCCGCGAGCACCTGCTCGGTTGTTCCGCCGCCGCCGGGACCTAGTGCACGATAGGCGACAATTTTGGCCTCCGGTGCAACGCCTTTTATTTTTCCATTCGCCGCAATGATGCCGGCGACATGGGTGCCATGAATGGTCGCCTTTCCTTTAGCAAGAGTTTCCATCGGATCGCGGTCGTTATCGACAAGGTCATGGCCGCCGGCATAATTCCTTTGCAGGTCGGGATGGGTGTAATCGACGCCGGTATCGATAACCCCAACCGTCACGCCCTTCCCGGTAAGCCGTTCATTTTTTTGATCAAAAAAACCGCGGACCTCTTCTCCGCCAATGATTTTGACACTTTCCTCTGTTTGCACCTGGTATTGGTTAACCGGCGAGACGTTGAGAATGTGCTTTTGGTTGGCGAGCCGCGCGATTGCTTCCGGGCTGCCTTCAATCGAAAAGCCATCAATCGCCTCCTGGAACACCCGGCGCAGCTTCACCTCTTTATAGGGGGAGAGGAGCTGCCCAATTTCCTGTTCTGTCTGCGGCTTTTCGAGGACAACAATCGCGACATCGGGCGTAGGAATCGGTGGGTGGACCAGTATTTTGGGCGTTTGAATCGCGAGAAGAATGGCAAGCAGTAATTTCATGTAAGAATTCCCCTTTTTCTAACTAGGTTTTTCCTTTGACGGGGAAAGTATACAAAAACGGGCAGCCCCTTTGATTAGGGCCGCCCGCCATCAACCATATTATTTAATCCATGCTCCATCCTTACCTAATTTATAGCCGTCAACAATTGTGCTGTACGCCATTTTACCAGATGTAGGATTCAGGTAATACCATTTGCCGCCGATGAGTTTCCAGCCGGTATCCATCGCACCGCTATTGCTTAAGTGGTACCATTCGCCGCCAGTCTTCACCCAGCCGGTCTGCATCGCACCGCTAGTGTTCAGGAAGTACCATTTACCGCTATCAAGCACCCAGCCGGTTTGCATTGCACCGCTTTTATTCAAGTAGTACCATTTGCCGGCATCAAGCACCCAGCCAGTCTTCATCGAACCGTCTTTATTCAGGTAATACCATTTCGTGCCGTCAAGAAGCCAGCCGGTCTTTTTCACATCTTTTACATAGTAGAACCATGTGTTGTTTTCCCATTTCCAGCCATTTTTCACGACTGGAGCCGGTGTTGGATCCACTGGATCTGGAGTTGGGTCAACTGGATCCGGATCCTTTGTTTCCGAACGGACAATCACAATATCCTTCTTCGTTACATTGCCGCCAAAGTCAGAAAGACTTACGCTTACCTTGTTTTCACCATGCTTTAAGGCAACATCAAACTCATATGGAGTATTTGCCGGTGTCATGATGTCCACTGGGCTTGTGTATGGCTGCAGGAACACTGGCTCGCCATTAACAGATAAGGATAAATAGTTAAAGTTATCCTTCAATGTTAATTTAACCTTTGCCGTATCCACATCGTAGCCCACTTTTTCAGGCGCATCGACAACGATTTCACCTGCTGTGGTGTCGACATAAACAATTCTTGAAATACTGAATTCCTTCCCAGCAACGTCTGTTACCGAAATTGGAATTTTGTACTTGCCGTCTTTTTCAAACTTAACAGTTGTGGAGAATTTGTATTGCTTTTTCGCTTCATCATACGTAAGAGCAACATCTTTGCCATTTACTTGAACTTTGTCCACGCCAAGGTCATCGGTTGCATAGCCTGAAACCGGTACCTCAAGACTTCTGTATGTTGCATTGGCAGATGGAGCGCTCATGTACACAAGCGGAAGCTCGTTGTCGCCAGCCGCCGTTTTTGAACCGCCTACGTTTGAAGCGTAATCAACCGCAAATACTTCAACTTTTGCTTTTGCAGCAAGCGGCGTATCAAATTTATAGCTTGTTGCATTAGCAGCCACTTCGTTGGTTATCAATTTGTCATCAACATAGATTGCGTAATTGCTTACGCCTACACCATTTTCTTCTGTTGTCCAGCTGACAGTAGAAGTGGCATTATCATAGGCTGCCTTCACTTTTGGAGCCGTTGTATCCACGTATACCGGAATTTTCTTCGATTGATATTCGGCACCTTTGTAATCTACGACAGATTTAATTTCGTAGTAGTACAAGCCGTCTTCAACCTTCTTAGAATTAACCGTACCGTCCCATGCACGGGTAGATTTTAAGGAATACGTACTAGAACCGGAATTGCCGGAATTGAAGTAACTCTTCCGTACATCCTTTTCCAATGCCACACGGCGAAGCAGCTTTCCGTCCTTATCAAGAACGTTAAATTGAGCTTCTGCTGCATTTCGCAAGAATGTTGGCAGCGGGAACGCATTATCATACAGACCATCGCCATTTGGAGAAACCGCATAGTATCCCTTTCCAGGAACCGGTGCTTGTGTGTAGATTGATGCCCCTCTGGTAAACAGCATTTCGTTCAGGCCATGGTTGTAGAACTTCGTTTCGCCTAAATCCTTAAAGCCATCCAGGATGCTCGGACGATCCCATTTGCCGTAGAATCCAACATACGGAATATTTAACGTTGGCTCTACCTTGTTGTTCACGTCGGTAAGTGTCACGAAACCTTCAACGAAAATATCTTCCTTCAAGTCAAGCGCAATCTTTTTGCCGGCTTGATCAAGACCAGGAATTTTCGCATTTGTTAAATCCACTTTGACGGAAAAATCAACCGATTGCCCCGCAGGCACTTCCAGTGTTTTCGGGGCATCGATTACTGCACCTTCCATATTACCGGCAATTAACGCGTTCGTATCCGGTTTGCCAGTTGTTTGCTTAATGGTGTCTGTTAATACGTCTGTATTTACCGTATATGTTACTTTTTTCGTTGAAATATTTTTAGCCGTAAAGTTCATGGTAAATTGCTTGCTTTGGAAATCTTTTAACGCCACTTTGCCTTCGTTTGATCCTTTATCCACTACTAAAACAGGTGTGGAAACCGCATTGAATGTCTGCATCATCCCAGCACCTTGACGGCGTGGAGAGAATGGCTGGCCATTCAAATCAACAATTTTGCTCGACGTATTCATTAAAAGAAGCTTCGCAAGATGTGTACGCTCACCGGCTGTTAAGCCTTTGAAACGGTCATCCTTTTTCAAGTACTGCTGTACAAGTGCGGAACCGCCTGCTACGTGCGGAGCTGCCATTGATGTACCGCTCATGACTTCGTATTGATCGTTATTTACTGTTGAATAAATTTTTCCACCCGGAGCTGTGATTTCCGGCTTGAAATCTAAGGATGGCGTCACACCCCAAGAAGTGAAGTCAGTCATCCGGCCCATTTCAGGATCATCTGTTTTCTTCGTTTGGGCCACATGAAGTGTCGTATGACCGGCTTTAATCGCTTCTTCAAGCGCTAACCCTTGAGCGCGTTGAATCTTCATGAACGGAATTTGCCAGCCGCCTTGGTTTTCGTAGAATACAGGATTGTCACTGTTATAAACAATGATGCCGGCTGCACCTGCTGCTGCTGCGTTCTTTGTTTTATCTGCAAACGCTAATTCACCACGCGGCATAACCACGACTTTCCCTTTTACATCTAATCCGGCATAGTCAGCTGGAGCCCCAAGCTTGCCGCCAAGGCTCACAAGCTCCAATGTTTGCGATTTTGCCAGCTCCATCCAATCATCAATACCAAATCCAGTGGCAGTGAACCCTTCCGCACCATCCACTGTGATGCCGTGCTGATACAGATAGCTTTCGTTACCGGCTGCAGCCACTTGAATCGTATCCGCATTTAATCCCGGGGCGCCAACTACCCCGATATCCGGGTTGCTTGCATATGGATTTGGATTTGCTCCATAACCGTATGCGATATGTCCGGAGTTACCGGCAGAAACGGCACAGACAATGCCGTTTTCCACGGCGCGGGTAATCGCTAAATCTTCAGCACTTTTTTCATCATAGAAGGAAGCCGTTGAGCCCAAGCTCATGTTTAATACATCTGCACCAAGCTTGAATGGAGTCATCAATGGCCGCCAAATAGACATCGGAAGAAGTAGAAGCATAGTTTGGATCATTACTGAATACCTTCATGCCCAGCACCTGTGCTTCAGGAGCTACCCCTTTAATTCCGCCTTTTGCCTCATCACCGTTCGCCGCTACTGTACCGGCAACGTGCATACCGTGCATCGAAGCGCCTGGTCCAAGGTCAAGAATCGTGCTGTTTTCATCATAGTAGTTGTAGCCATAAGGAACTTTATCTGTGAAAAATTTACCTTTCAACCCTGCTTCACTTACAGCTTTGTTCACTTTATCTTTCGTTAATGAATCCTTTGAAGCATCCGTGATCTTGAAGTCGCGGTGAGATGGGTCAACACCCGTATCGATGACAGCCACAACCATGCCTTCTCCTTTAAGGTGGGCATCGCCCCATGATTTCTGGGATTGAATGAAGTTGTGACTTGTCTTCATATCAGGTGTTTCTTCCGGACGATTGTATTCGTTTGCAATATAGACATTTTTTACGCCTGAGACCGCTTCAATTTTTGCAATCTGGCCATACTCAACATCACCGCTGAAGCCGTTAAAGGCAGTGGTGAAGTTCTTTTTATATGCTAGTTTCACGCCATTGGCGGAAATCTTTTCTTTTACGCTTGTTTGCTGTTTTACTAGAGTTGCTGCCAGCGAGCTCTTCTTGCTATCAGATAATTCTTTGTACAGTTTCCCTTGCTCGGTTGCATATTCAACTGGAGTTTGTCCATCCAGTTCCACGATGACACGGACCTTGTCAGATGCCTTTAGGTTCGCTGTTGCTTTAATATCCTTGGAGTCAATCTCCTTTAACTCCTTGCCAGCCAAGTCTTGAAGCTGTTTTACCTTTGCTTCGAAATCATTTTGCGGTGTGCTGCCTTCTGCTGAAACCGCCCCTGCGAATCCAAGATTGGATAGGACTAATGCAGACGCCAGCGCATATGTAGCCGTCTTTTTCTGTCTCTTTTTCTTCACTTTTGTTTCCCCCTCCTATTTATCTATCAAATTTTGATTTCCATAAATTTTCAAAAAAATCAAAATAGGTAAAATCTATAATAACTTTACAAATTCATTTGGTTAATATAGTTTTTCAATTATCAGAAAAATATTTTTCGACACATACGACTCAGGAATTCCATTGGCAGTAAAAGGAAGTCTCCCCCTTATTCGACAAACTGAATATTATTATATTTTTAGGCAATAAAAAAAGCCGAGTAGGGTTCTACTCGACTTTTTCAAAAACTGATTTTTTTCCAACCTGCCGGCTGCCTCACCCAACAAGGGCCTATTTCGTTCCAAATAACCGGTCGCCGGCATCGCCTAGGCCCGGTACGATGTAGCCATGGTCATTCAATTTCTCATCCAAGGCGGCGATGTAAATATCGACATCCGGATGCTCGGCCTTTACTGCTTCAACGCCCTCTGGTGCGGCAATCAAGCACATGAATTTGATATGCTTCGCGCCGCGCTTTTTCAAGGCATGAATCGCATCAATCGCGGAACCGCCTGTTGCCAGCATCGGATCGACCACGATGAAATCGCGCTCCTCTACATCCGTTGGAAGCTTCACATAGTATTCCACCGGCTTTAATGTTTCCGGGTCACGGTATAAGCCGACGTGGCCTACCTTCGCCGCCGGCATGAGCTTCAACACTCCATCAACCATGCCGATCCCTGCCCGTAATATCGGCACCAGACCGATTTTCTTCCCAGACAATACCTTTGATTTTGTCTTGCATACCGGTGTTTCAATCTCGATATCTTCAAGCGGCATATCCCTTGTGATTTCAAACGCCATCAATGTTGCCACTTCGTCAACGAGCTCGCGGAACTCCTTCGTTCCCGTATTTATATCACGTATGTAAGTCAGCTTGTGTTGGATTAGTGGATGGTCGAAGACGTATACTTTTGCCACAATAATCGCCCCTTTTTTAAAAATTTATCATGCATTCGTCTCATTTTACAGAAAAAAAAGCCATAGAGCAACTCACGGCCCAGCCAAGATATAAAAAACTTGCCGACCATGCCGGCAAGTTTCATTTATGCGGCCCGAACGGGACCAATCAGCTTAACGCCTTTAACACTAAATTTTTCCAGGTTCCTCATGCCTCTTATACTGTCTGTCGTATTCCTGTAAATTGGCTTGGGCCCGAGTGAAGCGATTGTACGCATAGGAGCCAAAATCTTCTCCGCCTGCTTCCTTCATCAGCGCCCAGATCGTCCAGAGGAAATCAAGGAAGATCTTATTTAGTAACAGTTGCTGCAGGTTCTCACGCGTCACCGTTCCATTGAAGTACTGCAGTAAGAACAGCTTTTCCTCTTCCGGCGACAATTCGGCCTCAATAATATAGGCGGCGACATCCCATAGCGGGTCGTTCATGCCGGAAAATTCCCAGTCAATCAGGAACATTTTCTCTTCACCGCTTTTGACGAAGTTTTCAGCCAGCGGATCATTATGGCAAGGAACGAGCGGTACGTTTAACGATTTGTAGTAGGACTCAAGCTCAAGAACCTGCTGTTTTACAGCCTCGTGGCCATCAAACACTTCCCCGTTTAAATTCGCTAAAATCGTTTCATATTCAGTAATCTTTTCAAACACATTAAACCTGGCATTGAAGGTTTCACCAGATGTATGGAGACGGTTAAAAATTCCGGCAACCTGGATTAGGTTATCTTCCCTTGTCCCCGTCTTCGAATTCAGCGTTTCGGCATCCGGGATAAATCGGACAATCTTCAGGCCGGTATGTTCATTAAAATAAATGACCTCCGGATTAATCCCAAGCCTGCTGGTGATTTCCGAGTTGATTTTTTCATCGTGACGATTGATGTAATGTTCCGTGCCTTTCCCCGGGATCCTTGCAGCGAATTCTTGACTGCCGATAGTGACTTTAAAGTTGCGGTTCGTCAGGCCGCCAAGTGCTTCAATCGATGTAATCTCATCAATCGGTATCTCCAAGGCGGTTGCGATTACCTGCTTTAATTCGCGTTCCTTAAAGTCCGCTTCTTTCCGCATCAGCATCGGGTAGAACCTATCGACTACTTTAAAGTGATGCTCATAGCTATCAATTTCCGCCCACACTAAGTCAGGAATTTTATAAAAACCAACATTGATAATCCTGGATACATCGAGGAGGACATATTCGTAATTTACATACGGGTTTTTATTTTTCGCAAATAATTGCAGCATTTCCTTATACATATCGTAAGAAAATTTCGTGATACCCGTCATTTCTCCGTCAATTCGATTTAGTTGATGAATATCCTTGGAGATTTTATAAATATAATTGTTTTGAAGTTCAATAAAGGCTTCATCGCCTGAGCCGCTTTCTTTTGTTATCAGCAGGCAGTCGCGTTTCTCATGGTTCAGCAACTCAGTGATCGCTCTTTCCTCTACGAGAATATCATCCTCTACCAGAATAAAATCATCGGTGATTAGTTGCGACGCGGCCGCAAGGGAAGCCATGCTTCCGGTCCAATGGTATTTAGGATTTTCTACAAAATGAATGGCCTTGTTTTCCTTGAGAGACTTCATCTCGTCAAATACCTCTTTTTTATAGCCGGTGACGATGATTATTTTTTCAATCCCATTGTTTTCAAGGATGCTGATGGTTCTTTCCAAAAGGGTCGTGTCCTTGATTGGCAGCAAACAAACGGGAGTATCAAATTCCGTTTTTGCCCCAGCTGCGAGAATAACAGCCTGCTTCACTACTTTTCTCTCATGGTTATGAAGAATCACTTTTGACTCATGAAGTTGGTCCAGTTCCTCTTTTAAGAATTCCCTGCCCTTTTCGGTAACTTCATAATGATAGGTTCTTCCTTCTTTTTTTATGATGATCATATTTTCATCTGCTAGTTGATTGAGGGTGTAATTTACTTTTCCCACGGAAAGATGACTAATTTCCGCCAAAGATCTTTGGGAGATGGTTGGATTTTGTGTCAATACTTCTATTAATTGAAATCGATCCATAATTCGCCGCAGCTCCTCACTGTTCAATTATTGAACAGTCGAATCGTACCATATCGCCACCATTCTGTATAGTGGGAATTTTTTAAAAATAATGCTCAGGGGGCGCACCACACTTCATCTTTTTCAAAAAAAAAATCGACCCCCGTTGGACAGGAGGTCGATTTGCTTGAATTAATATTCTGGATATAGTGTAAATTTGCTTGTTAATGCTTCAACGCGTCCACGGGCTTCTTCAAGTTTCGCTTCGTCTTCGTGATTCTTCAATGTGAAAGCGATGATGGATGCGATTTCGTCCATATCTTCCAAACCGAAGCCGCGGCTTGTAACAGCTGCCGTTCCGATCCGGACACCGCTAGTGACAAACGGGCTTAGTGTTTCGTACGGAATCGTATTTTTATTAACCGTAATGCCGACTTCATCAAGTACCTTCTCAGCCACTTTTCCTGTAAGGCCAAGTGGCGTTACATCCACAAGCAATAAGTGGTTGTCCGTTCCGCCGGAAACAAGCTTAAGTCCTTCTTTTTGCAAACCTTCTGCAAGGCGCTTGGCGTTGTCAATAATATGCCCGGCATATACTTTAAAGTCATCCTGCAATGCTTCACCAAATGCTACTGCTTTTGCAGCAATCACGTGCATTAATGGACCGCCTTGAATACCAGGGAAGATCGATTTATCAATTTTCTTGCCGAATTCCTCTTTACACAGGATCATCCCGCCGCGAGGACCGCGCAATGTTTTATGTGTTGTTGTTGTGACAAAATGTGCATATGGTACTGGATTTGGATGCAGTCCAGCCGCAACAAGTCCGGCGATGTGTGCCATATCGACCATAAAGTAGGCACCGACTTCATCTGCAATTTCGCGGAATTTCGCAAAATCAATTTCACGCGGGTAGGCGCTGGCACCGGCAACGATTAACTTCGGCTTGTGTGTGAGTGCTTTTTCGCGAACATCTTCATAATTAATGCGGTGGGTCGTTTCATCGACACCATATTCAACAAAGTTATATTGAATACCGCTGAAGTTGACTGGGCTGCCGTGTGTTAAATGGCCGCCATGGGAGAGGTTCATACCGAGAACGGTATCGCCTTGCTCAAGGATGGTGAAGTAGACAGCCATATTAGCTTGTGCCCCTGAATGCGGCTGCACGTTCACATATTCCGCACCGAAAATTTCCTTCGCACGGTCGCGAGCGAGGTCTTCAACGATATCAACATATTCACAGCCGCCATAATAACGGCGTCCTGGATAGCCTTCTGCATATTTATTAGTTAACACAGATCCTTGTGCTTCCATTACTGCTTCACTGACAAAGTTCTCTGAGGCAATCAATTCGATTTTCGAGCGCTGACGACCTAATTCTTTCTGAATCGCTTTAAAAACGAGCTCGTCCGCTTGAGACAAATGCTTCATAATTCCTTCCCCCTTGTTATGTATGAAAAAGCAAGATTTTAGAAAATTCCCTTTTCATTTTAGCACGAAACAGATAGAAAAGGTATCGTTTTTCGTATTTTCCAGAACAAACAATAAAAACCGGTTTAGCAATCGGTTAATGTCCGGCGATTTCCGAACAATAATTTGGTTGTTGGTCGTAATGTTCGTATATAATCCAAAGCCAACTCTCACCCTGAAATGGTGCCTGACACCCTTTGCAACCCTCAGATAGGAGTATTGGTGCCTGACACCCTTTCCACTATGTGCAGCTGAGATTCTCGGTGTCTTTTTCGTAGATGGCTCTGGCGCCGCCGATTAGTTTGGGCCGTACTTTTGCTAAGGTGACATAGGCGTGGCCGACGGTTTTTTGCTTGACGCGGACCGGCACGGCGACATGCTTCAAGTGCATGCCGATTAAGGTGTGGCCAATATCAATTCCCGCGTCCGCCTTCACGAACTCTACTACGACGGCATCGTCCATATTCGCGAAAGCGAAGGTTGCCATGGCTCCTCCCGCTTTCCGGACAGGCACGACAGAAACTTCATCAAAACCGCGCTGTACGGCGACGGAGCGTTCGACAACCAATGCCCTGTTTAAGTGCTCACAGCATTGGAACGCCAAATGGATGCCTGTTTCTGCTTGTAGTTTTTTCAATTGGCGGAAAATCATTTCGGCTACCTCAAGAGTTCCAGAGGTTCCGATTCGTTCACCCATAACCTCGCTTGTACTGCAGCCGACGACCAGCAGCTGCCCCGGCTTCAAAGCTGCCTGCTCTTGAAAGTCTGATAAAATTGCCTCAAGTTCATTTTTCCAGTCTTGAATCATAAGCTTTGCCCTTCTTTCAAAGATGCTTATTCTCGTACTCCGTTACTTTTCCAACACGGCCGGCATGTCGTCCGCCTTCAAATTCCCCTTTTAGCCAAATTTCTGCGATATCACGAGCCAGCCCAGGGCCGATGACACGCTCGCCCAGTGCAAGCATATTTGAATCATTGTGCGCACGCGTTGCTTTGGCACTAAATGTATCATGGACAAGAGCACAGCGGATGCCTTTCACTTTGTTAGCGGCAATGCTCATGCCGATTCCCGTTCCACAAACCAAAATGCCGCGATCAAACTCACCGCTTGCTACCTTTTCAGCAACTGGCAGTGCGTAATCTGGAAAATCCACGGATGTTTCGCAATCACAGCCGAAATCCACATATTCAATCTGTAATTCATCTAATAATTCAGCGATAACTTTGCGAATATTGATACCGCCATGGTCTGAAGCTAATGCAACTTTCATTCTAAAAATCCTCCTAATCTGTTCAGTAAATTCTGCTTTCATTTTGACACATTGGCAAAAAGTTTTAAAGCTTTAAAGCAAAAGAAATGCTCCCTTTTTGAAGAGAGCTTGGATTGTTCAAAAATTTATTATTTTGCGTTTTACCTCAATGTTTGAAGGACCTTCCGCATTAGATCTCTTCCTACTGTTTTAGTTTTTCAATTGCCTTCTCAATTAATTCATTTAATTCGCGGTATGTGGCCTCATACATCCCAAGACTCCCGCCGTATGGATCGACGACATCAGGATCGAACGTTTCCTCGCTGCTGTATTCCTTTAACGTAAAGACCTTCACGACTGCCTGTGGGTATTGCTGCTGAATCGCGAACTTATGGGAGGCAGTCATCGTTAAAATCAGATCAGCCCATTCGACCTCAACATCCGTTAACAGGCTCGAACGATGGTTGTGTGAAAGCTTGTTATCGGTAAGCACCTGTTTTGCATGCGGCGATGCCTCATTGCCGGCTGCTGCATAAATTCCAGCCGATTTTACTTCGATTCCGGCGAGGTGCTTATTTTTCAAAATTGCCTCAGCCATTGGACTCCTACACGTATTTCCTGTACAAACAAACAAAACGCGCGGCACTTGTATGCCCCCTTTCCCTTAATTCCGAATTAACAGGTGCAAGCCCTGATGATAACCTTCACTATACTACAGAGATCCCCCACATTCAAAAAAAAGCCTCCCCCCGAACAAGTCGAATGAAAGCAAAAACTTGGTGCCTGACACCGTTAACCACACAGCGATAGGAGTATTGGTGCCTGACACCGTTAACCACTCCTCGATAGGAATAATGGTGTCAGGCACCGTCTACCAAAGCACCATCTACAAGGGCACGGTTTACCATTTAGCGATAGGTGATCGCTTGTTTGCCCATTTGTTCCCAGCCGCGATTGAAGGCGCTGATGGCTACTTTGCGGTTTTTGGTGGACAGTGGATCGTTGAAGTAAATATATTGGCTGTCATAGCCAGTGATCAGGACACTGTGTTCTTTATACGTAATGGAAATTTTCCCAGTCGGAGTGTTCCATGTCTGCCAATACTGTGATGGCACGGTATCGTACCATGAAGTGACAATCACCCATACTGGTTTTCCGTTATTTAAATGTTTGTATATCTCTTCAAAGTTCGAGCCGGTCAAATCCACCATCCGATTCGGCAAGTACTTTTCCCCCAGTTCCGCAATCGGACCGTGATAAACGCCGAGCCCCGGGCGGCTAAAGGAATACATATCGCCAACAAAGCCCGTATACGGGTTGCCGAAGTAAATTTGTCCATTTGTATTAGAATAAGGTGTCGGGTCTCTCCGCACCTGAGAAGCCAACGTCATTTTATTAGCCTTCACACCGGCATCCTGCAGCAGCATCGCAAGCGACGTCACTTCACAGCCGCGCGGCAGCTCCGGCATTTGCGCGATATGCGGTGCATCCAGTTCTACTGCTGAAACAGCCCCGCTTCCGCCAAGGTAGTACCAATCCCAGCCGCTCTTCATCCAGCCGGTTTTCATTGAACCATCAGCATTCAAGTAGTACCAATTTCCCCGGTCAAGTACCCAGCCGGTGGCCATATCCCCGTTCTGATTCAGGAAATACCATTTACCTCCAGACCAAATCCAGCCCGTCTTCATCGCCCCGCTGCCGTTTAAGTAATACCAGCGATTCGAGCTTTTCACCCAGCCGGTCAGCATCGCGCCGGACCCATTGAGATAATACCACTTGCCTTTGTCCAGCGCCCAGCCGGTGGCCATGACGCCATTCTGCTGAAGATAATACCATTTGCCGCCGGACCAAACCCAGCCCGTCTGCATCGCTCCACTGCTTTTTAAAAAATACCACTTGCCTTGATCAAAGAGCCAGCCTGTCTGCATCGCTCCTGTTTGATCAAGAAAATAGCGGCTGCCGTTATCGGTGATCCAGCCTGTTTGCATGTCGCCAGTTTGTCCATAGAAATACCAGCGCCCATTATTCAAAACCCAGCCGGTTAAAGCAACGGTTACCTCTATTGCATATGTATTTCCTGCCCCATCATCTGCCGTTATTTTCAGGATGGTGTTTGCAGGCTGCTTGGCAATCTCCAGCTCAAATCCGCCTTCCGCATTGGCTTGTGTTGAACTGAGAAGGGCGCCTATTTTGTTTTCCACCATAACACTTGCATTCGGGAATGTAATCCCTTTGATGACTGTCGTTTGATTGGTGACCTTCTCCACTAACTGAATTTGGACCTGATCATTGGCCGTCACAGTTGCCCCCGTTTCATCTGCTAATGCCAGCTTTGGAAAAATAGCTTGAGAGATGGCGATTAAAAAGATAAATAGCATCATCGATACTTTCCACTGCACTTGGTTTCCCTCCCCTAAATACTTTTTACGATTTTCATAGATTGGTATTATAAATATTACCAGTTCTATTCTACCATATTTAGGAAGGGTTTTCGAAAAATTCAGACTCCTCTTACCAAAATGGTGCCAGCAGCTTCAAGCCAAAGCCAAGTAAAATCGCGCCGCCTAGTGCCTCGCTGTAGGTCCCAAGCCAGCCTTGCACCTTTCTTCCAAGCAGCAGCCCGGCCCATGTTTGCACGGTGGCCACGATTCCGAAGCATAAAAGCACCATTATGGTTTTTGCTCCGTATATGCCTAGGGTTAAGCCCACGGAAAAGCTATCGAGGCTCACGCTTAAAGCAAATAACAATAAGCCGAAGCCAACGGGTGTAATGACTTTTTCGTCGCCCTTTTTTAGCGTCGACCATACCATTTGGATCCCCAATACAATCAGAAGTAAACCACCGATAAAGGTGGCAAATGCACCAAATTTCTCCGATAAAAATTTACCCGCAATTAAACCAACGAGCGGCATCCACACGTGGAATAAACCAATCGTAAGGCCAATATGAAAAATTTTCTTCAGCCTAAGGTTGTACATCCCCATTCCAAGCCCGACCGAGAATGCATCCATCCCCAGAGCAAATGCCATAATTACAAGTGTAACCACTTCACCAACCATCCCCGAAATCAACCTCCGCCCCCTTGGACTAACTAACCTAAGCATATGCACGTCCAAACCAATTTAGAAGTCACAAGCGGTGCCTGACACCATAAACCACCTAACGACACTAGAAAGATTAAAAATGGTGCCTGACACCGTTAACCATCTATCTATAGTAGATAGGGGATAAACGGTGTCAGGCACCAGTGGTTATTCTGTAATGAGTTTGTGTCCGGCTGCTTTTTGCAGGCGGTTCATGATGGCGTAGCCGACGCCGTCAGCGGGGAAGGTTTCGCTAAAGATGATGTCGACGTTTTCTTGATTGAATCTGCGAAGCGTATCGTAAAGCGCGGCAGCAACCGTTTCAAGCTCCGCACGCCTTCCGCAGGCAAGTACTAGATCCGCATCATACCCGGATACATTCTCCTCCGTCGTTAGTACCCCGACCCTGAGTCCGGCCGAACGCTTTTCAGCTACCAAACTTTGAAGAAATTCCGCAGTCCCTGACACCATAAAAAGCGGGGCATTCGGCGCGTAGTGACGATATTTCATTCCCGGAGCCTTTGGCCGGGCGGCTTCGTCCGACAAAGCGGCATCGACGCGAACTTCTCCAATCACGGCTTCAAGCTGCTCCTTTGTCACCCCGCCCGGCCTTAAAATCACCGGCACTGCCTCCGTGCAATCCACAACGGTTGATTCGACGCCGACCCCTGTTGCGCCGCCGTCAAGCACACCGGCAATTTTTCCGTTTAAATCATCCAATACATGCGCGGCGTTCGTTGGGCTTGGTTTGCCCGAACTGTTGGCACTTGGCGCAGCAATCGGCAGTCCGCAGACCTTCAACAGCGCCAGCGCCAGCGGATCGTCCGGCATGCGCACCGCAACCGTATCGAGTCCTGCTGTGGCTTCTCCGACAAACGCCCTCTTTCTTTAAAAATAATCGTCAGCGGGCCAGGCCAAAATGCGTTCATCAGCGTTTCGG
>NZ_JBMPZU010000028.1:0-35845 GCF_049463095.1 Neobacillus sp. 19
CATAACCGGCTGGTTAAAGGATGCTAATCAGTGGTATTACTTAAACCAATATGGTGAAATGCTTACAGGCTGGCAAATGGCGGGCGGAAAATGGTACTTCCTTAAATCAAACGGGGCGATGGCAACGGGTTGGTTGAAGGATCAAACAAATGGTACTTCTTAACCTCTTCCGGAGCGATGGCAACGGGTTGGCTGAAGGATCAAAACAAATGGTACTTCTTAACTTCATCCGGTGCGATGGCGACCGGCTGGATTTTCGTCCAAGGCAAGTGGTACTATTTATCCGGCAGCGGTGCAATGGTTACGGGCTGGCAAAAAGTTGGCAGCAAATCGTACCTATTCCATTCTAGCGGGTATTGGATTCGTTAACTTTATACGATCGATTCGTTACAGACTCTGCAATTCTGTGGGGTCTGTTTCTTTTTTTGTTAAAACCCACATAAATTAAAGGGATATTTTGCTATAATGATAGATGCGGGAAAATATACATGTAAATAAAAGGAATTTTTTTCGGTGTAGGAGGATTTTATGGGGAAAAATAGATATGTATTTTGGGGGCTTGTCATTACGACCCTCATTTCGGCGCTCGATGCCAATATTATGCAGACAGCAAGTCCAACTATTGTCAAACAGCTTGGCGGAATGGAGCTTTTTGCTTGGATTTTTGTTGTCTATATGCTCGCAAGTACTGTAACGGTTCCACTTTATGGGAAATTATCGGATATGTATGGCCGGAAAAGGCTGCTAATGATTGCAGTAGGATTATTTACGATAGGGTCCATCCTTTGTGGTCTCGCGGACTCGATGGTGATGCTGGTGGTGTACAGAGGAATACAAGGACTTGGCGCTGGCGGAATGATTCCGCTCTCCATGATCATCGTCGGCGATTTATTCACGATAGAGAAACGAGGCAAAATTCAAGCGGTGTTTAGCACAATCTGGGCGATTTCCTCAATTATAGGGCCTGTGTTAGGATCCTTTTTTGTGGAAGCTTTGACATGGAGATGGATTTTCTTTATCAATATCCCGATTGGTATTGCCACGGTTCTGTGTTTACTCCCTTATAAGGAAAATATGGAATTTAAAAAGACTCACATTGACTATAAAGGGTTCTTCCCATTCGGGATTTCCATTACCCTTTTATTGCTGTCGACAAGTGTAAGGCAGCCTTTATGGTATCTTGTTTTTGGATTGCTGGGCTTAATCATTTTTGCTTTAGTTGAAAGGAAAGAAGCACATCCCTTTCTTCCTGTTTCTTTGTTTAAAAATAAAGGAATCTTGAGGACCAATCTTTTTATGCTCGTTTACTGTCTTTCTTTTTTTGGCACATCGAACTTTATTCCATTGTTTTTACAAGAAGGCTCTGGTATGAGTATTTATAAAAGTGGATTAATCCTGTTAAGTATTGCGATGGGCTGGATGTTTGGCAGTACACCAGCGGGAAAATGGATTATCCGCTATGGTTATAAAATCTTGTTTATTATTGGCAGCTTCATTACGGCTGTTTCCGGTTTTGCCCTTTATTTTTTCATCGAGGATATTTCGTACCTCGGCTTGTTCCTGATTTTGACTGTTCAAGGGGTTTCCTTTGGATTATTATTTGCGGTCGGGACCATTGCTTCGCAAGAATTTGCCGAATCCCATATCAAGGGAATGTCCACCTCACTGCAGATTTTTCTTCGTAATATTGGAACTTCAATTGGGGTTACCATAATGGGTTTACTGATCAATCAGGCGGCGAACGTTGTCATCGGAATGAAAAATGTGTTTCTTTATGCCTTTTGTTTAAGTTTGGTTACAGTTGCCTTAAGCTTTTTCATTCCGGCGAAAACCGAGGCAGTGACCGAAGGCAGCCCACAGCCCGTTTCATAATTACCTTTGAAAGACTGAACACTTGTTCAGTCTTTCTTTTGCATTGGTATCGTTTCCCCATGCAAATTGAGGCGGCAATTAGAGAATACTATTTTTTATAAAAAGGTTCTCTAAGAAAGAGGTTTACGCGTTGGGTAAAATAGGTCATTCGTTACCGATATTCAAGTTTGTCAGGCAGGCATTAGAAATTAAAAAGAATCCTTTTCCATGGGAAAAAGCGATTTGCGCTGGTTTTTGTGCAGCCATCCCGGCATTCATTGGTTTGCTTACCGGAAATTTAGCTTACGGAATGCAGGCAGGGATTGGCGGCTTTACCTACCTCTATGTATTTAATGAACCTTATGCCCAAAGGGCGAAAAAGCTCTTTTGGGTGATGATTGGCTTGAGTCTTTCCGTAGGGATTGGGACCCTTCTGGCTCCGCACCCGTTTTTATCATCTTTGATGCTTGGCTTGATTGGATCAGTCGCGACCTTTATTTTTGGAGCACTAAAAATTCCAGGTCCGGCAGCGGTTTTTTTCGTTTTATGTTTTGCGATGACCTCAGGCATGCCGATTGACCCAACACTTGCTCCGATCAGAGCGGGTCTGGTTTTATTGGGCGGGCTGCTTTCATGGGTAATTGGAATGGCGGGCTGGCTTTTTCATCCTCATGCACCTGAATTGAGGGCAGTAAGAAAAGTTTATCTGGAGCTGGCCAGCTTTTTAGACGCTATTGGGACGCAAAACTATAATCAAGCAAGGCATCGAACCGTGATGCAGATGAAGACGACGGATGATATTCTTTTAGCGGGGCATATTACGTGGCGAACTACGGATGTATATAACCGGTTACTTTTGTTAAATCATCATGCCAATGATATCTTTTTACGTGTTATCGAACGTTTTTCCGAACCGTGCGGAAAGCTGCCGCCGGAATTAGCGGCAGCTGTCAGGGGGATTGTCGATTCAATTGATAACAAAAGGACCAAGTTTCCTAAAGTTCGCCAGCCTGAAGAAACAAATGAAGCGATCGACCAATTGTTTCGTAAGATCTTTGATGCTGATGCCATCCTGAATGAACCGGTTTCGAAAATCAATCAAGAAATAATCATTTTTAAGCGTCCCATTATGACGGTATTCGGCGGGGCTTTTGACAAGAATTCGGTTGTCTTCCTTTCTGCTGTCCGTTACGGTATCATCCTTGCCATTGCAGCGATTGTTGCCTATTCATTTGAATTTTACCGCTCCTACTGGATTCCCTTATCCTGTGCGGCCGTAATGCTTGGTTCCACCATTATGTCTACTTTTCATCGCGCGATACAAAGAACATTAGGAACGATTATTGGCATATTGACTGCAAGTATCATCCTTTCAGCAAAACCTCAAGGGATTTTTATTGTGTTGATCATCTTTACACTAACAACCTTAACAGAGCTTTATATTGTTAGGAATTACGCACTTGCAGCGATGTTCATCACTCCGAATGCCTTGTTAATCGCCGAAAGCTCGACACACTTACATAAGCTGTCCATTTTTGCCACAGCTAGGATTACAGATGTATTAATTGGCTGCGGTATCGGGTTATTTGGGACCTATCTAACGGGAAGAAGGTCAGCTTCTAGCAGACTCCCACATGCAATATCGAAAACAATCCGAAGCCAGATGCAATTTGTACAAGTGTTATTTACAGGGCAATTGAATGATTTTCCATTTGAAAAAATCCCGGCTCAGAGCAAAATGCATACAAATTTTGATAATTTAAAAATTATCTATACAACAGCATTAGGAGAACTTCCACATAATAAAGCTGCTTTAGGGAAGCTTTGGCCTGCCATCTTTTCAATGGAGCAGTTGAGGTTTCATCTAGACGCTTGTATAAGACGCGAGGACCGGCCCATCCTTTCCGATGAAAGCCTTGCTCGATTATTATTGATTTTTGAATCAATGGCAAGCGCTGTAGAACATAAACAGCCCGTAGTGAAAAGGATGGTCCCTGAAATAACGGGATTCCCAAAAATTCAACAAGAAATAGCAGACTTGCAAAATGCCTTGAGCGTGAAAAATTCAATAAACAGTAATGCTAAAAAAGTGAAAGAGAGATTTGATTGAGGTGAATGGGTTGGGTGATCCAGGAGAAGATTTTTTAATTGAACTTAAAAGGATCGAATTTTTAGCGCCGAAGGTCAATAGAGGGATTCAATTTATTTTTGTGATAAACGGCGACCTAACGGTTGAGACGAATAGCCGCTTTTATTCATTAGGTGAAAATGATTTACTGCTGCTTAATCGCAATCAGCTTTATCAATTTCACGGCACGAAAGATAATTGTGTGCTGCTGTTAACCATTACGGATGCTGTTATCGACCGCTTTTACCCAGAGTATCATAAGCGTCGGTTTCGATGCTTTTCTCGGGAAGTTGAAATGGGGCGGGAATTAAAGATTGATAAAATAAGGAAATTACTGGCGGAAATGATGATTACTTATTTAAGGAGGGAGGAAAGCTATAAGCTTGAAATCCAAGGGAACATCTGTCAGATCCTATTGATTCTTATTCGTAATTTTAGCTTAGAAGGAACGGCTTTTGAAAAAATCGATACCGATGATCAGCGGTTAACACAAATCATTGATTATATGGAACGAAACTATGAGCAGCCGATTACTTTAGAGGAAATGGCACAAAAGACGTTCTTGTCAACGGCTTATTTATCCCGCTATTTTAAACAAAAGATGGGAATGGGGTTTAGCCGTTTTTTAATGAATATTAGGCTGAAACACGGTCTAAAGGACTTACTTTATACAACCGATTCGATTTCGCAAATTGCGATGAAAAATGGATTTCCAAATTCAAAATCATTTACAAACTTGTTTAAAGAGGTCTATGGTGCCACCCCGCATGAATACCGAGAAACACATAGCCCCGAACAACCTATTGAATCTGTCAACAGCTATAATTTACATGATTCGGAAACACTGATGAAGTCTCCGGAGGTTTTGGCTAAATTAGGGATGATTTTAACAGCTGGTGACAAAATGTATGTCAATACGGAAACACGTTATGAAGAATTGATGATTGAACTTTCCCATGATAAACAGGAAACAATCAACCTTCCTGATAACATCCTGATGGTAGGTGAATTAAAGGAATTATTAAAAGAAAATGTTCGTTCTCAAGTGTTAATGGTGAAAGATGATTTGGGATTAAGTTTTATTGGAATTCACCATTTAGTAAGTGGGGCAACCATCCTTCCTGATGTGGAAACGGACGAACGGATTGCTACCACATCCCCTTACTTTAACACGGATAGCGCATTAAATTTTATATTAAAAAATAATCTATCCTTGTATGTGCGGGTAGATTATCAAGAAATTTCGGCAGACGAGGAGCAGTACTTTAGTAAACTCACCAAATTTTTAAAACATTGCTTGCAGGTTTATGGAGAAAAGTTTTTGAATTCATGGCATTTCATCTATTATGAACCATATTTTACGGCAGTAGAGGCGAAAAATTTACATCAAATTTATCTAAAATTACATCGGCTTCTCAAACAGCTGGTCCCAGATGTCAAGGTCGGCGTGTTTCTGCCGTTTTCCTTTCATGACGAAAATATCCCGAAAGAGCATGAGTGGCTGTTGGGAGAAGGGGATCGTTTTGATTTTATTGGCTTTCATGCTAACCAAAATGAAGTGATTGATTTTACCGAAATGGGTGATGAACGTTTTACTTTCGCTAAGGATTACATAGTGGTAAAAACTAACAAGGTAAAAGGATTTTTAAAGCTTCATCAGATGGAGAAACCGTTGTTCCTGGTATCGTGGAATACACTTTCCGGAAATACGCGGTTCACAAATGGGACATTTTTCCGTGGTGCCTTAGTGTTAAAAAATGCTTTGGATTTAGCCAATGAAGTCGAATCACTGACCTTTTGGGTCAATACTGAATTACATGAAGAGGATAAACCGAACCATAGGATTCGTCTCGAAGGATTGGAATTATTTCATTATTTCAATGGAAAGCGTCCTGCCTATTATTCGATGTTATTTGCAAATAAGCTGGAAGGAGTAGTGGTTGCAACGGGTCAGGACTTTCTCATGACACAAACGAACAGGGGCTACCAGCTGGTTCTCATGAATTGTAATTATGTTAACCCGTATTTTTCCATTGAGGAAGCTTTTCCTTCAAAAACTAAATAAAGATATTCGCGTGAAAATTTCTGGCATACAGAAAGGTGAATATCAAGTTCGTAAGTATATTTTTGACAAGGACAACGGGGCATTGTACACGAATTGGTGGAAAATGAGCAGTAAACATGGAATGGATGCCGAAATGATTGATTATATAATCCGTACCAGCCATCCATCATTAGAACTATTTGATGAGTCCATTGATAATGAATGGGCGTTCTATTCCTATATGACGACAAACGCCATTCATTTTTTCGAAATTCGAAAAGTATTTGAGTAATCAAAATAGCCATTGATATGTTTTCCATATCAGTGGCTATTTTTTGTCCAAAAATAAACGACTGTCAAAAATCGACGTCTATTTTTAGCTATAAAAGAAGGGCAGTTAAAAAAATAACCATGAATACACCTAAACCACACAAAAATTGACTCGGTTCAATCGGTTGATTTTTCTATAATAGGGCTATGAACAAGATATGAGTAAACTGTTTTGAACAATAACTAGACAATATATTTTTAAGTTGAATTGAAGGGATTTCTTATTCAAATACTGATGGTAGGATTCCTTCATTATTGATCAAGATAACGGTTAACAAATAAAACATCTAGGAGGTTCACCATGGATACAGGTTATAAAGGAACAAATAAAATGATTACCGGAATTGTGTTCGGTGTTATTACGTTTTGGCTGTTTGCTCAGGCAATGGTTAACGTCGTTCCAGCGGTTCAAAAAGATTTAGGTATTTCATTAGGTATGCTGAATGTAGCCATTAGTTTAACTGCCTTATTCTCAGGAATCTTTATCGTAGCTGCAGGTGGATTGGCAGATAAAGTGGGCCGTAAGAAAATTACCAATATTGGATTGATTTTAAGCATTATTGGTTCACTATGCCTCATATTTGCACAAGGATCTGCCTTACTCATCATTGGCCGTGTGATTCAAGGACTATCAGCAGCATGTATTATGCCTGCAACGATTGCTTTAGTGAAAGAGTATTTTGAAGGGGCAGAACGTCAGCGCGCCTTGAGCTACTGGTCCATTGGTTCATGGGGTGGTTCTGGAGTTTGTTCATTTGCCGGCGGCGCGATTGCAACCTATATGGGTTGGAGATGGATTTTTGTCTTTTCGATTGTTTTCGCCATCCTTGCCATGCTGTTGATTAAGGATACACCTGAAAGCAAAAGGGAACAAACAACTACAGCAAAATTTGATGTCAGTGGGTTTATCACCTTTATCATTACGATGCTTGCGTTAAACTTAGTAATCACACGGGGTGGAGATTTCGGATGGACAAGCCCGTTAACATTAATTCTTATCGGCGTGACCATCATTGGAGCCATTGTCTTCTTTAATATTGAAAAACGAAAAGCAGCAAGCTTCATTGATTTTGGCTTATTTAAAAATAAACCCTATACAGGTGCAACGATTTCTAACTTCTTATTAAATGCCATCGCTGGAACACTTGTTGTTGCGAATACGTATGTTCAGGTTGGCAGAGGATTTACCGCTTTTCAATCAGGTATGTTATCTCTTGGATATTTAGTCGCTGTCTTAGCGATGATTCGAGTTGGAGAGAAAATATTACAAAAGGTAGGAGCAAAATCTCCAATGATTTGGGGGGCGATTATTACTACGGTTGGTGTAGCGCTCATGGGATTAACCTTCTTGCCTGGTGTTATGTATACAGTTGTGGTATTTATTGGATTCGCTTTATTCGGCCTTGGCTTAGGAATTTACGCCACCCCGTCAACAGATACAGCTGTTTCGAATGCCCCTTCGAATAAAGTTGGGGAAGCTTCCGGACTTTATAAGATGGCCAGCTCTCTTGGCGGATCATTTGGTGTCGCGATTTCAGCAGCTGTCTATGCAGCGATTGATTCTATAGGAAGCATTGAAGCTGCGGCAACCGGAGGGGTAATTACAAATGTAATCTTTGGTATTCTTTCCTTGCTTTCAATCATTGCGATGGTTCCAGGGAATGCTGGTAAGAAAAAAGTAAAAAATCCATCACCAACACCAACGCCGGTAACAGAATAATCAGGCGAAGGTTGTCCATAAGTGCTGCTAATGTTAAATTGTGGCGGCACTTATCCTAGCATGTGGATGATTGGGAGGCATAAAAATGAGAAACCAATTAATGGGAATGTTAGAAGCGCGTAAAGAAGAAATGATTCAAATTCGTCGTTATTTACATGAACATCCTGAATTGTCTTTTAAGGAAGAAAAAACAGCGCAATATATTGCTGATTTTTACAAAGGAAAAGATGTTGAGGTAAAAAGAAATGTGGGTAATGGTAATGGGTTGATTGTGACGATTCAAGGTGGAAAGCCCGGAAAAACGATTGCCCTTCGCGCCGATTTTGATGCGCTGCCTATTGCTGAAGAAACTGATGTGCCATTCAAATCGAAAAATGAAGGTATTATGCACGCTTGCGGTCATGATGCCCATACCGCTTACTTACTGGTTCTTGCCGATTGTTTGATCCAATTGAAATCCTCACTTGCTGGTACGATTAATATTATTCACCAGCACGCAGAGGAAGCACCTCCCGGAGGCGCAAAAAGCATTGTCGAATCAGACGTACTGGACGATGTCGATCATATTTTTGGTATACACATTTTCCCTACCCATCCAGCGGGATTTGTGGGATACCACAGCGGTTTCTCACTGGCTGGAAGATCGTTTTTTAAATTGGGAATTCAAGGTGTAGGCGGACATGGTTCCTCTCCACATTTGGCCAATGATGCGATTGTCGCTGCTTCCTATTTTGTCACGGCTGTTCAAACAGTCATCAGCCGCCGTTTAAATCCGTTTGATCACGGTGTGATAACAATCGGCTCTTTCGACGGAAAAGGAACCTTCAACGTGATTAAAGATCGTGTGGAGCTTGAAGGTGATGTGCGTTACATGACGGTCGAAACACAGCAGTTACTTGCTAACGAAATACACCGGATAGTCAAGGGAATTGAAGCAGAATTTGATGTTCAATGCGATCTTTCCTATATAGCGGATTATCCGCCATTATACAATGATCCGGAAGTAACATCTGATGTCGTTGCAAGCCTTAAGAGCATGGATGATCCAGATATTCAGGAAGTTGGCGAATATCCAATGCTCTCAGGCTCGGAAGATTTTGCTTACTATCTTGAAAAAATCCCTGGTTGTTTCTTTTTCATTGGCTGTAAACCTAAAGGTGTAGAAAATGCTTACTTTAATCATCATCCGAAATTCGATATTGATGAAGAGTGTCTCCTTGTAGCCGCAAAGTCTGTTGGACAAGTGGTTTGTAGTTATTATGGGTTGGAATAGTTTTTTCAGAAAGGATGGTTATAACCATGAAAAAACAATTAATGGAATTGTTAGAAGAACGTAGAGAAGAAATGATTCAAATTCGCCGCTATTTACATGAACACCCGGAATTGTCTTTTAAAGAAGAGAAAACGGCTCAATATATCATCGATTTTTATCAAGGCAAGGATGTTGAGATTCAAACGAATGTGGGTAATGGCTTTGGGATTGTTGTTACGATCAATGGAGGAAAGCCAGGTAAAACAATTGCCTTACGAGCTGATTTCGATGCCTTCCTATTTTGGAAGAAACAAATCTTTCATATAAATCAAAGAACGAAGGGGTCATGCATGCGTGTGGTCATGATGGACATACTGCCTATTTATTAATTCTTGCGGATTGTCTTATTCAATTAAAGGCTTCTTTGCCTGGTACGATAAAAATTATTCACCAACATGCTGAAGAGGTGCCGCCAGGTGGAGCAAAAAGTATTGTCGAATCAGGCGTTCTTGATGATGTGGAAAATATATTTGGTATCCACTTATTGCCGCTGAATCCAGCGGGTAATGTAGGCTATCATAGCGGCTATTCCTTTGCAGGCAGATCGTTCTTTAAATTAACCGTTCAAGGTGTTGGAGGACATGGATCATCTCCTCATTTAGCGAACGATTCCATTGTCGCCGGTGCCCATTTTGTTACAGCGATTCAGACTGTCGTCAGCCGCCGTTTAAATCCATTCGATATGGGGGTTATTACGATTGGCTCATTTGACGGCAAAGGGACTTTCAACGTCATTAAAGACAAGGTTGTACTTGAAGGGGATATACGTTATATGTCACCTGAAGCAAAAAAGATTATTGAAACAGAAGTACATCGAATTGCAAAAGGGGTCGAAGTGGAATTCGGGGTTCAATGTGAGCTAGCTTATGAGTCTGATTATCCGCCACTATACAATGACCCAAGTATGACAGCTTTGGTAAAGGAAAGTTTAGAAAGTGCCAATCAACCGGAAATTCAGCAAGTCGAGGAGTATCCAATGATGTCACCATCCGATGACTTTGCCTACTATTTAGAAAAAATCCCTGGCTGTTACTTCTACATCGGCTGTACGCCAAAAGGGGTAGAAAAGCCATACTTCAACCATCATCCAAAATTCAATATCGACGAAGACGCCCTAATCGTCGCAGCGAAATCAGTCGGCTGCGTCGTCTGCGGGTACTATGGTATAGAATAAAAATACAGGTGTCAGGCACTATGTGAATTTTTCACATGGTGCCTGACACCATTTTCCTCAAATTGGTAAAGTTTCATATGCTAACTTTAAAATGATTGTCTCGTGCTGCGGATATTTGTGTAATAGCTCTTTTTGTGTAAATAATTCAAAGTCTTGGAATTCAAAGCCGGGTGAAACCATGCAGCCCACTAATGAAAAGGTGTCTTGATCGTTAACGGAGGATCCAAAGATTGAATTCTTCGGAACCAATGCTTGAGGCACCTCTCCTTTTTCTAAATTCACCCCTAATTTTATTTCCTCATATTCCCCATTTTCGTGAATCACATGGATCGTCAATGGGCTTCCCACGTGAAAATACCATAATTCGTCTGATTTCAAACGATGAAAATGGGAAACATCATCTGAAGTTAAAAGAAAGTAAATACTCGTATAAAGCCTGCGGTGCCCATCAAAATTCACACTTAACTCATCATCAGATATTCTTTCCGTCGATTGGTACGTGCTTTTGTAGTAGCCTCCTTCTGGATGAGGAGCGAGTCCAAGGTTGATTATTAAGGATTGTATTTCATTTTTGTTCATATTAAAAATCCTTTCACTATACATTACTATTCCATTTGCAGGATGTGGAAAAATCCATTTTTATCATACGATACGTAGCGGGATTAATCAAAGCCGGACATAATATAAGCCGCTGTTAAGAAATTCATGATTTCATTTCCAATACTCGACTCATATAATGAATGAAATGTATTGTCGAGGTGAGTTCATGAAATTAAACATTGCAAGGACAAAAATGAGCGAAGCGGAGGCCCTATTAACCATTCAAAGAGAAGCGTTTCAATCCGATTTGAAGAAGTATAAGGATTATGATTCAAGTCCTGCAGCCGAACCATTAGATTTTTTTAAGTATAAACTCAACCAATCCCTTCATTACACCATTTTCCTAAATGGAAAAATTTCCGGCGGCATCTGTATCGTGAAAATAACGGATACCCATTATCGCTTGTTTCGTCTTTTTCTCAGCCCCGCCATTCAAAATCGAGGCTTGGGCAGCAAAATCTTGACACAACTAGAAAAGAAGTTTCCGCAAGTAAAGGAATGGAGCTTAGACACCCCAAAGGATAATGCCCGGACCCGCCATTTTTACGAAAAATTCGGCTATAAAAAAACGAAGGAATTTAAGGTTAATGATCGATTAACTCTTATAGAATACGAAAAAAAGATAAAATGACAGTCGTCACATTGATGAAATCCACCTGGGATTAGGTGGATTTTTTAGATATAAAATAAAAGTGGTAAAAAATGAACTATTGGAAATGTAAGCGCTTTAATAATTAACAAAATAGTTAAAATAGTCAAAAAACATTGACAGGGCATTTTTTCGGTGGTACCCTTATCTAAAATTAGATATGAATTGATGACGAGAAGAGTAGGATATATCCCTTGTTCCGCAGAGAGTCGACGGTTGGTGGAAGTCGATGACAGGTTTATCTGAAAATCATCTCTGAGATGTATAGCTGAAGGATGTAAGTAAGCTGTACCGGAATGTCCGCCGTTAAAATGGAACACGTACTCACTAATGGTGCGTTGATCGAGAGCCGCAGTTTTCATTTTAAAATTGCGGAAGTAGGGTGGTATCGCGAGCTAACTCGTCCCTATTCCACAGGGGCGGGTTTTTTGTTGTGTTTAAAAGCTTAATCATCTACTAAACGAATACTATTTTGAATGGATAGTAGGAAATACAGAGGAGGAAATAGAAAATGAGTCAACAAGTCGATAAGAAAACGTTTAATGTAGAGGATATCATCCTTGCCAGCCATAATATTAAGGATGAAATTTCACCAACCCCTTTGCAGTACAATCACTTATTGTCAGAACGATATAACTGCCATGTTTATTTAAAACGCGAGGATCTGCAAAGTGTCCGCTCGTTTAAAATCCGCGGAGCCTATAACCGCATCAAAAAGCTAAATGAAGATGAACTTCAAAATGGGATTATCTGTGCGAGCGCTGGTAATCATGCGCAGGGTGTCGCTTATTCCTGCCACCTGTTAAATATTCATGGCAAAATCTTTATGCCAAGCACGACTCCGAAGCAAAAGGTGAATCAAGTGAAATTTTGGGGCAAGGACAGTGTAGAAATTGTCTTAACCGGTGATACCTTTGACGATGCGTATGTAAAGGCGATGGAATGCAGCCAGGCTGAAAATCGGACATTTATCCATCCTTTTGACGATTACGATGTGATTGCCGGTCAAGGGACGGTTGCAGTAGAAGTGCTGAATGATTGTCCTGAAAAGATTGATTACCTTTTTGCAGCGATAGGCGGAGGCGGTCTCCTCGCTGGTGTCGGAACGTACATGAGACATTATTCACCACAAACACAATTAATCGGTGTTGAGCCTCTAGGTGCACCAGGCATGAAGGAATCAATTTTAAAAGGAGAAGTCACCTCGCTCGAGACGATTGACCCGTTCGTTGACGGGGCTGCTGTGAAAACAGTTGGCTCAAAGACATTTAACATTTGTAAAGAAATGGTTGATGACATTATTGTCATTCCGGAGGGTAAGGTTTGTACCACACTTTTATCCTTATATAATGAAAATGCCATTGTTGTGGAACCTACCGGTGCTCTTTCTGTTGCCGCCTTAGATACATATGCAGATCAAATTAAGGGCAAAACGGTTGTCTGTGTCGTCAGTGGCGGGAACAATGATATCGGACGGATGCAGGAGATTAAAGAGCGTTCCAAGCTTTACGAAGGGCTGCAGCATTATTTTATTGTTCAGTTTCCGCAGCGTCCGGGGGCATTACGCGAATTCCTCTTTGATGTTCTTGGGCCGAATGATGATATCAGCCATTTTGAATATACGAAGAAGAATAATCGTGAAACCGGACCGGCAGTTGTGGGAATTGAATTAAAGGATAAAGAGGATTACCTTCCATTAATTGAACGGATTAAGGCAAAGGGTTTTATTTATCGGGAACTAAATAACGATAGCACACTGTACCAGATGCTTGTATAGTGGAATAGGACCATCCATAAAACATGGAATGGTCCTGTTTTTAGCGATTTTTTCATTCATCAACCCCTTTTTTAATGATCGGATACTTAACAAATAACACTTTTCATGTATAATATTATCTGTGTATCAAAACAGCATTTTTCCATAAAGTGATGTTTGACAGGTAAATAATTCGTCAAGGACTCCAAATTGTTATAGTAAAAAAGTATTGAAGAATCCGCTTTTTTTATTATAATAATTTTGTGCAGATTCAATCCGGAAAGAGAGTGTTCGTAATGGGACGTAAATGGAACAATATTAAAGAAAAGAAAGCGTCAAAAGACGCAAATACAAGCCGTATTTATGCAAAATTCGGGGTTGAAATTTATGTAGCTGCAAGGCAGGGTGAACCAAATCCCGAATCTAATCAGGCGTTAAAATTCGTTCTAGAGCGGGCCAAAACATACAATGTGCCTAGACACATTATTGATCGTGCGATAGAAAAAGCAAAAGGCGGGTCTGAAGAAAGCTATACCGAGCTTCGTTATGAAGGATTTGGTCCGAATGGATCAATGGTCATCGTCGATGCGCTAACAAACAACGTTAACCGTACTGCTTCAGATGTTCGCGCGGCATTTGGTAAAAATGGCGGGAACATGGGTGTCAGTGGTTCTGTCGCTTATATGTTTGATGCAACAGCGGTTATTGGTGTGGAAGGAAAATCCTCCGATGACGTGCTTGAATTGTTAATGGAAGCAGATGTTGATGTACGTGACATTATTGAAGAAGAAGAGTCAGTGATTGTCTATGCAGAACCTGATCAGTTCCATGCCATGCAAGAAGCTTTCAAGCAAGCAGGTATCACTGAATTTACCGTTGCCGAATTAACGATGCTGCCACAAAATGAAATCACGCTTCCAGAGGATGGACTTGCTAAATTCGAAAAAATGATTGATGTATTAGAAGATTTAGAAGATGTGCAACAAGTATACCACAACGTGGATTTAGGCGAATAAAAAACAGGCAGGCCGATGTGGTCTGCCTATTTTTTTGAAGCGGATAATATAAAAATAGTGGAGATGATTGAAAAAGAACCGATCCACTCTGCCGCACCAAAGGTAACATGGAGCCAGGCTACGGCCAAAAAGGCTGCGGATAATGGTTCAACACAGGCGAGCAGGCTTGCTTCGGATGCCCGGATATACTTCAAACTCTCCATATAGCAAAAGAAAGCAATTAACGTGCCAAAAACGACGACAAATACTACCGCTAAAAAGGATGTAAGATTCCAACTACCTTGAAATTTCCACGGTGGATGAATGAAACTGAATCCGATGCCTCCAATTGTCATTCCCCAGCCCACTGTAATCAGAGAGCCCCATTTAGACAGCAGGCTGCCTGGATAAAGTGTATAAAACGCAAGCGCAAACGCTGATAGAATTCCCCAGAATAACGCCGGACCGGAAATGGACAGCGAATGAACACTTCCTTTTGTGACTAGAAGAAAAGTGCCAAAAAGGGCTAGGCCGATCGCAATCACTTCTTTTTTTGCGGGCAATGATTTTGCTCGCAGGCATAAAAACACAGCGATGATAACCGGAGCGAGATACTGTAAGACTGTTGCCGTAGCCGCATTTCCATGCTCAATTGCTGCAAAATAAGTATATTGAACACCAAACATGCCAATGATGCCAAAGATAATAAGACGAATGACATCCTGTTTATTTTTCCAAACGCTCCAAATATTTTGTTTCCCAACGGTTTGAGAAAAAAACAATAAACCCATTCCCGAAAATATCAAGCGGGTAACGACAAGCCAGTTCGTGCTGTAGCCTTGCTGATGAAACAGATATTGGGCAACTGTGCCGGATACTCCCCAAAAGGTTGCGGCTATTAGTACTAAAATAATTCCTTTTGCCCTTGGGTAGGGCATTACTGCACCTTGCGAATTCATGTCTTTCCCCCCAAAACGTTTTCCTACATCTCTGCTATTCTATAAATATAACAAAACATTATAACATTTTTAAGGCAGCTGGTTTAAAAATATCTCTAATAAATGGATAGGATTTTCCTGCTATATTTCAGCTTACTTCCGCTAACTTACAACTATCAACATGCTAGCTAACTGATATTCTCTTGCTAAAAGGAGTTAGCGTACAGTTGAAGCCGTATTTTCGCTTTATCCCTTTAACGTATGGTAATATACACTATAATACATATGGAAAGGATGAATAAGGTGTCACTAGAAAGTGTAAAAGCCCATTTCAAACAATGGAATCGTGAAATGGACGTCATGGAATTTGAAACATCCAGTGCGACTGTTGATCAAGCGGCTGAAACCATTGGGGTAATCCCTGCTCGTATTGCCAAGACATTGTCCTTTAGAGGTGCAGATGAAAAAGCGATCTTGATTGTGGCTGCCGGCGATGCAAAAGTTGATAACAAAAAGTTTCGGCAAAAATTTGGGTTCAAGCCTCGGATGCTTGCTCCAGAAGAAGTACTTGAGCAAACAGGTCATGCGATTGGCGGGGTTTGCCCATTTGGATTGAACCATGATCTTAAGGTTTACTTGGACGTGTCCATGCAAAGATTCGATACTTTATTTCCCGCCTGCGGCAGTACGAACTCTGCCATCGAGTTGACGAAGGAAGAATTATTTCACTATTCGTTTGCTATTGAGTGGGTAGATGTGTGTAAAGGATGGGAAGAGAACGAGCATACAGCAAAAGTCAGCCAGCAACTCGAAGTTTAACTAATAAAAGGATGTGAATCATAAAGATTGCACATCCTTTATTCTATCTCGGAGTTATTGGCTTAACTGTAATGGCCGGAGTGTAATTTGTAACCAGGCATCCCTCTAAATTAGTGGGATTTAATAATCCTAGGTTAAGCGCTGCTTTTATTTTTGCATCATCCGGCTTTTTAACCACCTGAATGAGATCATTCATCTGTAATTCTTCTAATCTTTCAACGGTTACCACTTCATTGTATTTCTCCGTTTTTCGAATTTGCCTTTGCAGCTTGTAACCACTCACGGTAATTTCCCCTTTATGATTGGATCCAACCAGATGATTAAAATAGGTTTGAAATGCTTCCTTTAATTGATTCATTTCAAATTCGATTTCTTTTTTTTGTTTATTCAGCTCGTAATACCTGACCAACATCTCACCTGTTATCAAGGAATCATTGTTTTTTAACAATATCCTCGCCTCCCTACGAACGTATATTCCATTTTATGATGAGTGCCGGAAAATATAACCAATCGAACTGAAATAAAAAACATTTGCATTCCTGAGCATATAATGGCAAGCTTAAGTATGATAAAAAACTTCATTGGAAAGAACATTATAGGTGATTAATATGATTGAAGTAAAAACTTCTAAGCTTAGTGATGGGGATTTAAATAGAGGGGTATTTGCAACTCGTGATATTGCTAAAGGGGAGCTAATTCATGCGGCACCTGTTATTCCTTACCCTAATGAGGAGCATGTTCACATTGAAAAGACCTTACTGGCTGATTATGCATTTGAGTATGGAATCAACCATACAGCGTTTGTTTTAGGATACGGTATGTTGTTTAACCATTCGTATGAGCCCAACGCCACTTATGAAATAAATTTTCCAAATCACACGTTTGATTTTTATGCTTACAAGGATATCAAAGCAGGCGAAGAAATCCTCATCAATTATAACGGCGACGAGGACGACAATGAACCACTTTGGTTTCATAAAGATGAAAATAAATAAACAAAAAAGATAGATGGAGGCAGGTAACCTGTTTTTCCATCTTTTTTTATTTTTTAAAAACTTTCTAGTGTTATACGTCGTCTAAGATTTAGCAAGGGGGGACAAACGTGGAAGAAATGACAGCAGTTGTGCTAGCTACAGAAGATAAGGAAGCACTTATTGATGAAATGATGACCAGGTATGGACAGGAGATTTTGCAGCTGGTTTATTCTTATGTAAAAAATAAAGGCTTGGCCGAAGACCTGACCCAGGATATATTTATTAAATGTTACAAATCACTTCATACATATAGTGGAAAATCAAAGCTGCGGACGTGGCTGTGGCGGATTGCGATTAATCATTGCAAAGACTACCTGAAGAGCTGGTATAACCGAAACGTCGTCACGACAGATGAGGAACCGGCAAACAGTCAATCGAAAAAAGAAATGGTCGAGCAGGTCGTCATCCAAAAGGAAGAGGAGGATGAACTGATTGCCGCCATTATGACGTTGCCGATTAAATATCGGGAAGTGATTTATCTTTTTTATTATGAGGATTTACCGATAAAGGAAATCGCTGTGCTCACTGAAACCGGTGATAATACGGTTAAAACAAGAATGAAGCGTGCGAAAGAACTCTTGAAAAAACGATTGGAGGCATAGTTCATGGAGGATCGTTTAAAGAATTTAAAGAAATCAATGGATCAAACTGCATTTTCACAATTGAATTTTACCGACCAGCACCGTAAAGACATTCGTGAAAAAATCAATAAACAGAAAGACAATGAAGAAGATATATTCCTAGCAATCATGCAGCTTCTAGTCCAGGAAAAAACGGGCTTCGAATTGGCACAACGTTTACGGGGACGCGGCATCCGGAAATTCGAGGATAACGAAGGATATCTCTATATTTTGCTCCATCGAATGGAACAGAACCAGTGGATACAAGCAGCCTGGGACAGATCGAATACAAAATATTACCGCATTACTGTTAAAGGTAAAAAGGTACTGCAAAAAGCTGCAAAAAAACAAACGAAAACACGATTTGAGCTTAAAGAATTGCTTGAGGGGTGAGACAAACGTGGCGAATAAAAAAACTATTTTCTTAAATGAAGTGACCGGACAAATTAAATCGAAGGAAGCTAAGAAATATGTGGCAGATGAATTAGGTTTTCACCTGAAGGAAGCAAAGAACCTATGGATGGGAAAAGGACTCTTAGAAGCAGAGGCCGAAGAAAAGGCGATTGAGCAGATGGGCAGCCCGACCAAATTGGGGATCCAAATGAACAAGCTGCACAAACCAAAGATTGATTGGTTCACCCTAATCCTATTGATTACGACCTTAGGACTTGGATTTTTACCGATCGTTTCACTTTGGAATATAGACGAACGATATTTCTCAGTCAGTAAGACCATCATGGTTTTATTAGGAGGTGCCGCAGCATTAGGAATGATGGCAATCGATTATCGTAAATGGAGAAATCGTGGATGGTTGTTTTATTCTCTAGGGATCCTCTTCCTAATTGTGATTAGGACTTTTTCCAACACTACGATTAATGGTGTTCCATTGTTAAGAATCCCGTCGATAATTACCTTAGAAAGCTCCATGGCTTTACCATTCTTTTTCCTTGCCTGGGCTTCGTTTTTTACAAATGAAAGGCTCAAAGTCTGGCAATTTTTCATTTTGTTTTTCCTTCCATTTTTCTTCTTCTTTACCGTTCCAAGTACACCCGTCATTTTTATGTACACGGTCATGGTATTCGTGATGATATGGTGGAGTAAATATAGTTATAAAAAAATTGGGAGTATTTTTGGAATCATGGTTAGTGGTTTCACCCTATTCGGGTGGATGGCGTGGCAATGGCAATACCTTAAAATGTATCAAATGGAAAGATTAATGGCCTTTATAAACCCGGAGGAATATTCGAGTGGCGCGGGATACCTGGTATTGCGTGTGAAAGAATTAATGACTGAAGCAGGGTGGTTTGGACACCCGGTGAATAAGGAATTTATCCCGTCCGCACATACAGATTTTGTTTTTGTAAGCTTAACTTATATTTACGGCTGGCTTTTTGCGGCTGCCTTAGTTTCCATTCTTTCCTTATTTATGGTTAGAATCATTGCCATTTCTTTTAAGATTCAAGACTCATATGCAAAGCTTCTTTTGATTGGTGCAGTTACATTATATGGTGTTCAGTTGGCCTGCAACGTTGGCATGGCACTAGGGGTTTTTCCACAAACGTCCATTTCATTGCCATTTATCAGTTATGGGCTGATGCCCGTTTTGTTAAATTCCTTTTTAATCGGGGTTGTGTTAAGCGTGTACCGGCGCAAGGATTTCCTCTCACACCGAATTGTTTGATTATACGTCAAAAACATCCGTCAAGGTGGTCAAATGGAAAGATCGTTAGACACCGCTCCGGTATCCACTGGAGCGGTGCTGCTATTTTAATTCTGAAAGTTTTCCGCTATTACAATAGTTCGATATATCCTTCTGTTCCGTTGACAAGAATTCGTTGTCCATCTTTTATCAGTTTCGTGGCATTTTCCACTCCTACTACTGCAGGTAAGCCATATTCACGTGCGATAACTGCTCCATGGGTCATCAGACCGCCGACTTCAGTGACTAGTCCTTTTATCGATACAAACAATGGTGTCCAGCCGGGGTCAGTAAAGGAGGTTACTAATATATCTCCATCTTCTAAATCAACATCTTCCATGTTTAAGATAACACGTGCTCGCCCCTCTATAACTCCAGAAGAAACAGGCAGACCTAAAATCGCTTCTGCTGGGAGATTTTCTCGTTTGTAATTACCTGCAATGATTTCACCATCAGACGTGATTACACGTGGGGGAGTTAATTTTTCATATAATTTGTACTCGTCTTTCTGTTTGTTAATGACCTGGTAATCCAGTTTATTTGCACGTACGGCCTCCCGGAATTCTTCAAATGTGAGATAGTATATATCTTCTTTTTCATGAATAATACCCGCTTGCACGAGTTGCTCTGCTTCTTTCAGTAATGCCTGCTTATAAACGAAGTAGCGGTTAATCATGCCGTATTTTGGATATTCACGATACCCAATGAAATTTCGGATTTTGTCAATCATTCGTTTTGTTTCTTTGGCCTTTTGTTCACCATCAGGTAATGGTTTCAATCGGTCTACTAACTCCTGTTCTTTTTCCAATGCAAAACAAAGCCCTTGCTCAAATTTGCGCTTGCCAGCATTTGGTTCAAAGTTTTTGATGTTACCAAGAATCATGGGGACAAGGGTAATTGGTTTTTCACTCCAACGAGTTTTCGTGATATCGATTTCTCCGGCACATCGCATTCCATATTTGTTGAGAAAAGCATGGAAAGCGTTTCTCGCTTCCTGTCCACCATCAAACCGAACCAATTCATCCAAAAAGTTATCATCTTTTACTTGTTGTAAATAATCAATGATTTCTGAATAGGGCCGAATTACATCGGCGACATCCAATAGCGCCAGACCCATTTCCGAAGTTATATTGTTAGGTACAGATTGGGAAAGCGTGTCTGCTGCGTTTTTTTCACCCAACCACTCCTCCATTTTTTCGTTGATCCATGTTGAAGCATTTATAGCAGCCATAAATACAGCTGAACTTTGTGGGTCAAATAAAATCTTCTTTAATTCCTGAATATCTTCTAGAATAAAATCAAATAAATCTGATCCTGATTTCGTTTGGATGTTTTGTTTTAATTCCTCAATGGATGTTTGGCTACGCTTAATCAAATCAGAAACAATTGATGGATTGTTTTCGATTTGTGCCAGCATATCTGTATTGCCTCTGCTGGGACTCGGTGCTTTATTATCACTTGGTAACGGTTTTTTAAAATCTCCTCGCTTAAGTGTGTTCATAAGTGCGTCTTTCATGAGCGGATCGTGTTGTCCCATGGCATTTAATAAAATGTTTCTACTGACAGGTGAAGCCAGTTGTTGTGTGACATCCACAAACAACCTTCCACCAGCTTTCCTCATTGGTGCAGGAGTAGTTAACAGGTAAAAAGACAATCCCAATGGTTTAATGGGGTCTGTCATCATCTGCTGATGGCCGACAGATATAAAGACGCGGTTTTCTTGATCATTCGCTTCAGGGATGGGAAAAAGAGTCGTGACTGGCCGGCTTTGGAGAATATAAAAGATATCATCAACCAAACACCATTCGATATCTTGCGGACAACCAAAATTAGCTTCGATCTGTCTTCCGATGCGTGCCAATTGTAAAATTTGCTGGTCAGTAAGTGTTTGAATCTTTTGCCGATCATGATCGATTGGCACGGTCTCTGTACCGCCTTCTTTTCGTGCATTGATAACTAATTTTTTGGTTGCTATCATTTTTTCCACGATTTTATCTTCCTGAACTTTATAACAATCGGCAGATACCAAGCCAGAGACCAGTGCCTCTCCAAGTCCAAAACTCGCATCGATTGATAGCAGCTTTCGATTAGAGGTAATCGGATCAGCGGTAAATAATATCCCTGAAGCCTGTGGGAAAACCATCCTTTGAACGATAACGGATAAATAAACTTGACTGTGGTCAAATCCATTTTGCATACGGTAGATTACCGCCCGATCCGTAAATAGGGAAGCCCAACATTTGCGGATATGCTGTAAGATTGCTTCTTTGCCGATGATATTTAAATAGGTGTCATGTTGACCAGCAAAAGAGGCATTCGGTAAATCCTCAGCAGTCGCACTAGAACGCACGGCATAAGCATGTTCCTCGCCAAATCGGGAGAGATAATGAGTAACTGCGCTTGCAACATCGGAAGGAATTTCTACTTCCATAAGGATTTGTCGAATCTTCCTGCTGATTTCTCCAATTTCTTCTCGATCTTCCACTTCTAGCATAGTAAGCCGATCCAACAATGCATGATACGTCTTGTTTTGTTCGATGGATTTTTGATATCCCACTGTTGTTACACAAAATCCTTCTGGTACTTGAATTCCTTCAATTTTTGATAATTCCCCTAAATTTAACCCTTTCCCGCCAACGAGCGAAACCTGCGCTTTGTCCATTTCCTGAAAACCGAGAGCCAAAGAACTCATTCTACATCTCTCCTTACCATGAATGTTCTTTTGATTTTAGCAGTAGTAAATGAGAATAAAAAGTCTATATTAACCATTTTTTACATGCTATAATTAAATTAGGGAAGAGTTCCAAAAATAGTTTAACCTTGATATAGCAATTAAAACGCAGGATGAATTGAAGTGTAAATTCATCGTGCGTTTTTTTGTGTTCACGTCATGTTTTTATGCTCTTTTCTTTTTTTTGGGCTAGACTAGAAACTGTTAATAAAAGGTGAAGGGGTTAGTAAATGACCAAGCATGAGGTGTTCAAAATATTGGTGTTGATTGAATCTGTTTACCCGTCTTTTGTTACGAAAGATGATACCGTTCTTCAATGGTTGGAATTTGGCAAGCAAATGGATTATCACCAGGTAATGAAAAACGTACTAACACATATTCGGAAAAGTCCATATCCACCAACTATTGCAGACATTATTGAAGGTAAAGTAGAAGTTATCAAAGGAAGCGGCCAAATCCAAATGGAAAGCTGGAGATCCATACCGGCTTGGATGATGGAATATACACTGAAGCAGGATGTACAAAATTGAGTAGCACAAGAAGGATTGAAAATATTTAGCGATTGTCACCAACATAGTTTAGCAAAATTCAGGACTCCTGCCCATGCCTTTTTATGGTTTCAACATACTCTAGACTGTAACCTATATAAAGGAGAGATGCTCAAATGAACGATATGAGACAATTTGGTGCAGGTATGGGAGGATTTCCAGGCGTGGGTGGATATAGCGGATTGGGATTGAGTGGATTCCCAGGCGTGACTGGATATAGCGGTATGGGAATGGGTGGATACCCAAGTTACGGTGGATATGGCGGTATAGGAATGGGAGGATACCCTGGATATGGTTGGCATGGCGGCTGGGGTGGAGGATTCCCTGGTCACGGCTGGCATGGCGGCTGGGGCGGTGGATTCCCGGGTCACGGCTGGCACGGGGGCTGGGGTGGAGGATTCCCTGGTCACGGCTGGCACGGCGGCTGGGGTTGATTCCCAGGCTGCATAGGGGCAACACCCATTTACCTTAATTGGAGACAGAATATAGAATTTTATATGTCATAATGAAAAAAGCCTTGGTCTTTCAAGGCTTTTTTCTGTGAGAATGAATTTCTTAAAACAGAAAGGATTCTGTCTTTCAACTCCCACTAATTTGATTTTAATTGTGAGAGGGTGTCTTTATCACAAATAACGAAGAGCTGTGCGGTATCTGGGATGTGGTCGTCTAGTTTTTGATTAATGTGAAGGTCGCCGCGATCGGCAACAAGTGTGGCCCCTTTGTTAAGCAAATCTACGAAGGCATCACGATAGGTTTGCCATTCGGCTTGTTTTGGAATTTCAAACACGGATTCTCCATACTGGGTGCTCAACAGTTCTGAATACATATGGGTAACACCAGGCGAGAATAAAGATCTAACGGCTGCATGGGAGATCATTTCCTGTGTAGGAATAAATTCATCTACATTCACATGCTTGAATAGGGGGATATGGCATTGATTAATTACTTCGGCGGTCACATGAATATTTTTATTATATTTTTCTTCCAGTGTCGTAATCGCAGTCGCAATTAATAATGTTTTCCCATCCACAAGCAGCGGATCTTTCGTTGCAAAATTATCCTGCGTGATTTGATCAGCAAAAATAATTACACCTTTTGCTTTCGGTAAATTTGCTTGAAGGAGAATATCTTCATTCGTCGCATCACCATGAACATAATGGAGCCGTTCGTTGATTAATGGAGATTTTTCCAAAACATCAATAATAACAATATCAATCTTTTTATCTGATTTAAAAATTTCATCAATGGCTAATCTGGACTTCGCATTCCATCCAACCAAAATGATATGATTTTTGCCAGTATATTTCATTTTTCCTCCGAGTTTCAATTTATCGATAAAATAGACAGAATCAATAATTTTTCCAATAAAGACACTGACAAGGGCAATACCTGTGATATAAAGAATAATGGTATAGAACTTACCTGTGTTGGTAACTGGGGTATAGTCTCCAAACCCTACCGTTGCAAGGGTAGTGAGCACCCAATATAAAGAGGTTAAAAAAGATTGAAATGTTTTAGGCTCAATCCAATAGATCGTAAAAGCGGCCAATATGATATATAAAATGAAAAATGGAAAAAAGATTTTATTCCGAAGTTTCACTAAGTAATAGAGCCATTTTTTCAAATGCATTCCCACAGATATGCATCCTGCCTTTCATGTGAACGAATACCCTTATATTTCCCAAATGGTGCCAAAAAATCAGTATTATGTAATAACCCATAAAAAAAACCCATCACCACTTGGGGATGAGGTAATTAAATGAAACTGTTTTTTGCGGTCCAGCTGTCACTCATGTCAGAATCGTATATATAGGAAATAGGGATAATCATCGGGACAAAATCACCATTTTGTTCACCATAGCCTTGGTTTCGTTTATAGGAAACGAACTGGTCAATAAACTGGTTTGGTCCCATATTCATCACGGAGCCATGATCGAATACATTGACCTTCAATGCCCCCAGATTGACAACCATCGGTGCAAAAATCAACTATATCACCCCTAGAAAATCATTAAATAATACTATTTTTCGCTGAATTACTATCTGATACATCAGGGTCTACAACCCATGAGATAGGGATGTTTACAGGGGATAAATCACCGTTTTGTTCGCCCACGCCTTGGTTTCGTTTATAGGAAACAAACTGGTCAACAAATTGATTGGGTCCGAGATTAATGAACGAGGAATTATCCACTGCGTTTACCTTAAAACCTAAAAAATTGATCGCCATTGGTGCGATATTCAATACAATCACTCCCTACACCTGATTTATTTTTATCGAGGGGATATCGATGATTTCTTCATCTAAAACAATGTGAATGGGAACAGCCGTAATAGATAAATCCCCAAATTGCTGGCCAAAGCCTTGGTTTTTTTTCCCGGCAACATTGATTCCTTTTAAAAAGGCAGAGCCAACCGAAACGGCACTTTTATGATCTGGGCTGTTAATTTTCATACTGCCAATATTGACATTAGTTGGGATAAAAAACATGTTAATCTCCTTTCAAAAAAAGGCCGTTAGTAAGCATTTTTATTAATATATTCCTATGAACGGATATTAAGACCACACGCAAAACAACTGCCTATCAATCAAAAAAAAAGAAAGTGGTGTAAACCACTTTCGAAAGAAGGAAAACTTTTATGGGTAATAACATGATATGTCATAATTGGACGTGCATGTAGTGAACATGTCCATTTTGAAATAAAAGGGCGCTAACAAATTTTATGAATTAGCTCAATTGTATTATTTTTAGGCGAGTTAACTAAGGTTGAAACTTCATAGGTCTCCATTAAATGGTCGTCATACGGGACAAATAATGATTTTAATAGGGAGGGGTCTGGGGCTGACGGATTGAGCCATGTTTGTTCATCTTCACGCTTTAAAATGACGGGCATCCGGTTGTGAATATCCTTCATCAAATCATTAGGGCCGGTTGTAATGACAGAACAGGTGTAAAGCGTTTTTCCATCCGGAGTCTTCCAACCCTCCCAAATTCCTGCCATGGCAAACATTTCATCTGACTTTAATTTGATTCGCATCGGTGTTTTGCTTTTATCCTCATGGCGCTTCCATTCATAGAAGCTATCCGCAATGACAAGACAGCGCTTCTTTTTGAAAGCATTTCGAAAGCTCGGTTTTTCTGATAAGGTTTCGGCTCTGGCATTGATCATTTTATTGCCAATCGACACATCCTTCGCCCATGGAGGAACTAAGCCCCATCTTAAAAATCCCATTCGATTTGACCTCCCGTCATTAATTACGGCAAGTACGGACTGGGAAGGGGCAATATTATAGCTGGGGGAATAAAGCTCTTCCTCCATAAACGCTTGAATATCAAATCGATTGATGATTTCTTCAATGGTTGCTGTTAGCGTAAATCGGCCGCACATATTTTTCACCTCATCCATTTGTTACAATTATTTTAACAAAATTTTCTCCAAAACACATTTATCTATTTCCATAAGAGTGTGAAAAGAGGAGGCCCAGCAGGGGCTCCTCTTTGGAAGTTTGTTTTAACGTGCTCTTCGGGCGAAGTCGACAAAACGGAATTTATCGGGTCTGTGCCGTGATTCTGTGTACTGAAAGAGGGTGGCATCGTCTAAGTACACTTGGTTTTTGATGACAACGACATTATGAAAACCTTCTAAATCCAAAAGCATACGGTCTTCATCGGTTGGCTCAGCCACGGTAATTTCTTTTTTAGCAAAACTGATGGTCAAGTTCAATTCATTTTCCAGGTATTGGTAAATTGAGTCGGCACAAATCTCTTCTGTTAAAGAAGGGACGTACTTGTTCGCAAGAAAATCCTTATCTAAAATAATTTTTTCGCCGCCCATTTCTCTTGTACGAACGACCTTCCATACTTGATCTTTCCCGCCTAGCTGAAGCTGCTGCCGTATAAATCCATCAGGTTTAATTAACGAGAGTTCATTTACAATTGTTTTTGGTTTTTTGCCCATTTTACTTGCCAATTCTTTGAAGCTGACTAAGCCAGAAACAGGAAAATCAAATTTGCTGATGTCGATGACAATCGAACCTTTCCCTCTAACTTTTTGAATATAGCCATTTTGTGAGAGCAGATTTAATGCTTTGCGAATCGTTTCCCTCGAGGTATCGAACTGATCTTTTAATTCGTTCTCAGAGGGGAGAAGCGTCTGCGGCGTAATTTCGCCGCTTTTAATTTGCTCGACTATGCAGTTATAAATGGTAAGGTATTTGTTTGTCATAGAGATTCTCCGTTCATTTTTTCAAGTGGTACACGATGGATTCATAGGGCCGGAGAAGAATTTCTCTTCCTAACTGGGCAGAATCCTCATAGTTAGAGAGTAACATCTCGCTCGTAAAATCATCAAGGTTTAAATGTGGAAGGAGGATAACTGTATTCTCCTTACCATAAAAATTGTTAATGATCAGTAATTTTTCTGAATCGGCGTTTCTGATAAAAGCAAAAATCTGTTCATCTTGATCTAGAATAAGCTCATAATCCCCATTAGTAATGATATCATAGCTTTTTCTTAATTGAATTAACTTTTGATAGTGATAGAAAATGGAGTCTTGATCCTGTACAGCCGCTTCGGCATTAATTTTTTTATAGTTTGCCGCCGTTTGAATCCAAGGGGTTCCGGTCGTAAAGCCGGCATTCCTGCTTGCATTCCATTGAATCGGAGTTCTTGAATTGTCACGGGATTTTTGTTTAAGTATGTCAAGAATCTCATGTTCCTGCATTCCTTCTTGCTTTTTGATGGTAAACATATTTAACGACTCAACGTCACGGTATTCCTCAATAGAGTTAAAGTTCGGGTTCGTCATCCCGAATTCCTCTCCCTGATAAATATAAGGCGTTCCCTGCATCATATGGAGGGCTGTGGCCAGCATTTTGGCAGATTCTTTGTGATACTCTTGGTCATCACCAAAACGGGAGACCACCCGCGGCTGATCATGATTACACCAGAAGAGGGCATTCCAGCCGCCGCCTTGATTCATTTCAACCTGCCACCTGGACAAAATATCTTTTAAAGCCTGAAAATCAAAATCAGCTTTTGTCCATTTATCTCCGTTTGGATAATCCACCTTCAAGTGATGGAAATTGAAGGTCATATTCAATTCCTCTTGCTCCGGATTGGTATAACGGATGCAATTATCAATCGAAGTAGAGGACATTTCACCAACGGTCATAATGTCATAGCGCGAGAAAACTTTCTCGTTCATTTCATGTAAAAACTCATGAATTCTCGGTCCGTCTGTATAAAATTTCCGTCCATCACTGTCATCTTGCGGGAATTGCCGGTCTTTTGAAATTAAATTAATGACGTCCAAACGGAAGCCATCGACACCTTTTTTCAGCCAAAAATGCATCATTTCGTATAATGCCGCACGGACTTTTTCATTTTCCCAGTTTAAATCAGCCTGTGTTACATCGAACAAATGCAGATAGTATTGTTCAGTTTTTTCATCGAACGCCCAAGCAGATCCGCCAAATTTAGATTCCCAGTTTGTCGGCGGCTCGCCGTTTTGGCCGTCCTTCCAAATATAGAAGTCGCGAAAAGGATTGTCCTTAGAGGACTTTGCCTGTTGGAACCATTCATGTTCAGTTGATGTATGATTGATGACGATATCCATGATGATTTTTAGACCGCGTTTATGGGCTTCATCTAAAAGCAGGTCGAAGTCATCCATTGTGCCATAATCCTCATGAATCGAATAGTAATCGCTAATATCATAACCGTTATCACGCTGTGGAGATTTGTAAATAGGAGTAAGCCAAATGACATCTACTCCAAGTTCTTTTATATAGTCTAGTTTTTCAATAATCCCTTGTAGGTCGCCGGTCCCGTTTCCGGTTGTATCTTGAAAACTTTTTGGATAGATTTGATAAACAACTGCTTTTTTCCACCATGCTGTTGACATTTCAAACACCTGCCTATTTATTTTAAGTACTCTAATGTGGAAAAGGAGGGAGTGGGTCTCCCTCCTTGATGGAGTGTACATTTACTTTTTAAGTTTCAATTTTTTAACACCTGTTTTTGCAAAAATAGTCGTTAAGACGAATGGCACCACAATCGAAATCAACATACAGATTGCAAACATAGCCATATGTTTTGGCTGAATCGAAAGAATCCCAGGGAGACCGCCGACACCAATCGAGTTTGCCATTACACCGCTTGCAACCGATACAACGCCTGCAATCATAGAACCAATCATCGCTGCTAAGAATGGGAAGCCATATTTAAGGTTAATCCCAAACATAGCCGGCTCCGTTACCCCTAGGTAACATGAAATCGTCGCAGGAATGGAAACTTGCTTTTCTTCTTCGTTTTTACGGTTGATAAAGATCATTGCTAGAACGGCTGAACCTTGCGCAATATTGGAAAGGGCAATCATTGGCCATAGGTTTGTTCCACCCAGTTCACTCATCAATTGAAGGTCAATTGCGTTTGTCATATGATGTAAACCAGTTATGACAAGTGGTGCATACGCAAATCCGAAGATAGCAGCGAATAACCAGCCAAATGCAGAAGTTAAGCTGGAATATACCACATGAGAGATTCCAGAACCAATAGACCAGCCAATAGGACCCAAAATAGTGTGGGCAATTAATACGGTTGGAACTAACGCTAAAAATGGTACAACAATCATGGAAATGGAATTTGGTACGATTTTACGTAATCTGGTTTCTAGGAAGCCTAATACGATTCCTGCTAAAATGGCAGGGATAACTTGGGCTTGATAGCCAATCATTTTAATTTGGGCAAAGCCAAAGTCCCACACTGGAATTTCCTTTGCACCTGCAACGCCGTAAGCATTTAATAATTGCGGTGAAACTAAGGTGATACCAAGGACGATACCTAGTATTTGAGACGCACCCATTTTTTTCGCAACAGACCAGGTGATCCCGACAGGAAGGAAGTGGAATATCGCTTCACCAATCAGCCATAGGAAGGCGTGAACACCGGCCCAGAATTGTGAAACTTCGACGATCGTCTTTGTGCCGTCATCCAATAGCTTAATATCACCGATTACATTTCGGAAACCAAGGATTAAACCACCGACAACAAGTGCTGGAATTAATGGAGTGAAGATTTCAGCCAGGTGACCCATCATGCGCTGAAGCCAGTTCTGATTTTGCTTAGCTGCAACTTTAGCTTCTTCTTTTGACGTACCATCTACACCGGCAATTTTGACAAATTCATTATAAAAGCTTGATACTTCATTCCCAATGATTACTTGGAATTGACCTGCTTGGGTAAATGTACCCTTTACGAGTTTCATCGACTCGATTTCTTTTATATTTGCTTTGTTTGGATCATTTAAAACAAATCTCATTCTTGTGACACAGTGGGTCACGGCTGCGATGTTTTCCTTACCACCAATATGTTCCAGTAGGTCTTTTGAAGGATCTGTATACTTGGACATGTTTCTTTCCCCCTATAATGGGATTACTCCCGGTTTTTAGCCGATAGGAAAGTGAAATTTTCCCATTAGGCATAAGTGCAACTAAGCGTCTGTCTTCACCCTAACGGGCTAGCCAATCAGCAAGTTTTCTTTATCTAATTTTTATATACAGCTATGGGCACGTTTTCATTTGAAACGGGTGCTTGTATATACAAGTTTTGGTTACGGTTTCATTTTAACTTGTATATACATGTATGTCAACCAAGAAATATTTATTCTTTTGTTTTGGGGAATTCCTATGACCTTTTCAATTCAAGTTTGTTCCTATGTCTTTCGAACCACTTTTTCCCTTTACAGCTTTAAACTATTGAATGAATTTTGAAAAGGTGCTAAAATGGGAATGTTTAAATTCTTCTGAGTTTAGACCTCCTAATTGTGGGAACCTAGCCTGGACCGCTAAGTTCTCGTTTAAACCTTTGAATCGTATTCAAAGGTTCTTTTTTTGAAAAAAGACAATGTACGATAAAGTACAAGTTATTATGATAATAGACAGGAAAAAGGAGGCCAGATCAGATATCGGCCTCCTTTTTTAGTGATATAAGATTTTCAAGTTTCGGCTTTGAGAATTGTCCAGCGCGCTTGCGCTTTTCTTTTCTACAAATATAGTCCTGCTAAGAATATACCTAGTGTTTTTTGATAGATTTCATCAAATTGTGAGATTGGAAGGGGATTGACGCCTCTGCCAATCTCAACGGTAAAGCCCGGCCGCCGCCAGTCTTGGATAAACCAGTCCTTGAAACCAGCATAACTTTCAATTGTTTTGACTGGCCCGTAGCCACTGACCCTGCTAAATTCTTTCACGATGACTTCAGATTCCGGTGGTTCGGCATTTTCAAACCCCCAATAAATCACTTCACCCTGTGTATGGAAGGCTAGTACTCTCGTAAAATCTCGTTTTTTTGTCAGTTCGGCCATAGCGATTGCTTCGGGCTCGGATAATGGCTTTTCGCCGCCATAATCCCTTGGGCCCGGCTTGTCGGGGTTTCTCGCTTTCTCTAATTCCCATTTCGCCGGAAATTGGTCATTCAGGTCGACACCTCTTATATTTGCCTTCCATCCTGAAAAGTCCATGCTGCCTTTATTGTATTCAACTACTCGCTGTTTCCATGGTTCATTGGCAGGAGGTCCATGTAAGACTAGATCCACTCCATCGGGATTTACCATTGGGACAATTGATAATGTGTTTTGCTGATAAATAGGAGAGGTGGATAGACCGCGAATAGTATTTTGATTTGTTAAAGAAAGTAAATAGTCATTTATAAAGGTCATGAGGACGGGTGTGGTAATCCATTCATTCGCATGAAATGAAGCGTTATAATGAACCTTTTTACCACCGGTACCAATGAGGATTTCTGAAATGGTTTTTCCTAAAACTGTATTCCCTATTGTAGAGACTTGCAAAAACGGATAGACTGCCTGCAGCCGTTTGATATCATTCAGCAACAATTTGTAATCGTAGTTTTGTCCGCCATGCACTAATCTCCATGTAATCCGGAGTGGAACTTTAATGATCTGGCCTGTCTTCAAATTATTTGGGTTTATGTTAGGGTTAACCAAAAGAATCGCTTCAAGTGGAAGATGGCGATTTTGGGCGATTTTCCATAATGTGTCACCATGGCGAATCTGGTATCTTGGGCAACAAACCCGGGAATCCGTACCTGCTGTCCAATGTTGAGGCTGTTCACTTGAATCATTCGATTCGAATCAATGATGAGCTGTAAATTGATTTTAAATAATTGACTGTAATGCCATAAAGAATCCCCGCGCCTAACAAAAATATCCATTTTTTTCCTCCTGGCTGAGTAAAATAGTATTACTAAAAAGGTATGCAAAAGGGAATAAATTATTAGTTGGTAGGTTTATTCTAAGAATCTGTTTTTCCATTCCGGGGATGGGAGGAGGCAGGTTTCTTTTTTTCCGAACCATTTATAGCGGTTTTTCGCAATGATATTGTAAAGGGTGTCGCGAATGATTGGAGGGATAATGAAGAAAATCGATACCAGCTTCCAAGCTCCATTTAATTGTTTTCCAACACGTAAAGCTGCACTTGATTTCATATGAATTTTTTCATTCTCAATGAAAATAAAACTGTTTAGGTTTGTCTTTAGACCATATTTTTCTAATAACTCTTGACCGGATTGTCCTTGGAGAGAGGCAAATTTAAATTTCGCCTTAGGATCCCTCTTAATAATAAATTGCACGCTGCTATTGCAAAGATTACAAATTCCATCAAATAAAATTATCCGTTCCACACTATCACCAGCTTTTTCAGTAAGTTATACTTTATTTAAAATTATTGCATTGTCAAAACTTAATTACAATAAATGATGATTGAAGAAAGTCTCAATTTTATAAATTATAACAACGAATGGGGAGTGAAAAGCATGTGGAAAAATGAGTTAACCACATTATTTAACATAAATTATCCAATCATTCAAGCACCGATGGCAGGTGGACCGACAACCTCTGAATTAGTTGCTGCTGTTTCAAATGCAGGCGGGTTGGGAGTGATAGCTGCAGGATACTTAAGTCCCATGCAATTACGTAACCAAATTTCTCAGGTACGAAAGTTAACGGATAAACCATTCGGAATTAATGTATTTGTTCCTGCAAATTACACGGCAGATACTAGCAAACTCCGAAAAGCTAATGATTTATTAAAACCAATGTGGGAAGAATTTCAGATTATTGAAGTACCGGTCCTTCCAACCTTTGAACAGGATCTAGATATCTTCGAGCAGCAGATTAATATAATAATGGAAGAAAACATTCAAATTTGTTCCTTTACCTTTGGAATCCCGTCGCAAGAAATGGTAACGAAATTTAAAAAGAATTCGTCTTTTTTGATAGGAACTGCTACGACGGTTCAGGAAGCAATCATGATTGAAAAGGCAGGAATGGATGCAGTAGTCGTCCAGGGAGCTGAAGCGGGCGGGCATCGCGGAACATTCATTGGGAAAGAGAATCAAAGCCACATTGGATTAATGTCACTCATTCCACAGGCTGCCGATGTAATCAGCCTGCCGCTTATTGCAGCAGGCGGCATAATGGATGGCAGGGGAATCATGGCTGCAAGATGCCTCGGAGCTCATGCCGTGCAAATGGGTACTGCTTTTCTTGTTTGTGATGAGAGCGGGGCAAACACTCTTCACAAAGAGGCGATTATGAAGGCATCAGAAGACCAGATGGTATTGACCAAGGCATTTTCAGGTAAATTAGCCAGGGGCCTTCATAATCGCTTTATCGAAGAAATGAAACCATATGATGAAGTTCTCCCGGCATATCCACTGCAAAATGAACTAACGAAGGGAATTAGAAAGGCATCTGCAGCAGCCAGATCCATCGAATATATGTCGCTATGGTCAGGACAAAGTCCTAGATTAGCAAAACCATTAACCGTTCGCGAATTAATGAATAAGATTATTGGGGAGGCAGAAAACCTACACCAAAGACTATAAACTAAAACCATTCCAACCGAATAATTGTCCGTCTTGAGCGGACACTGTCCACGGACGGTGCCTGACACCAAAATATGTATTTTCATTGTAGTTATGGTATTATTAAATGGGTTTGTCTATTTTGTCTATTTATCTCATATTATTCAAGTTTATCCTTTTTAAGGGGAGGGGTGGTTGTGATTAAAATAGTTAGAAAAACTCCCTATTTGCTATTTTTGTTGGTGATTCCGCTTCTTGCTGTGGTTTACCAATTTTTAAATAATCGATCACATAAAGCGGTTGATATTTCAACGGCGTTGGATCAATCCATTCCATTTTTGCCAATCTTTATCCTCCCATATATTCTTTGGTATGCTTATATTTTTTGTTATTTGGTTTACTTTTGCTTTCAGGATACAAAGATATACCTCAAAACCTTATTAATGATTGTCATCGCCGAGTTGATTTGTTTTGTGATTTACTTCCTTTTCCAGACGACAGTCCCAAGGCCGGCACTAACCGGCGACGATTTCCTAACTAATTTAGTGCAGTGGATTTATATGAATGATCGTCCATTTAATTGTTTTCCAAGTATACATGTGCTGACAACTTTTGCCGTTATGCTTGCATCGCTCCACATCAAAAACAAACACATCCTAAACACCTTATGTATCCATATCTCAGGTTCGTTTATAATCATTTCAACTCTTTTTGTTAAACAGCATGTTATCTTTGATATGATTGGATCCATGTTCTTAATTACCTTTCTGTATGGAATCACATTTGAATTACTGTCTTTCCGTTTGAGGGAAAAATCAGAAACTGTTTATGTGAAAAACAAATAGACTTTGATTTTTTAAGAATGACTATTTTATTAATTGGCTCTGTTAAAGTTCATTGTTGACTTTTTACCACTGTTGATTGTAGCGGAAGGCGCGAGACTCCTGCGGGAGCAGCGGGACAGGTGAGACCCCACAGGCGCTTTAGCACCGAGGAGGCTCACCGCACGCCCCGCGGAAAGCGAAGCGACTGTAGCGGAAATCAACAGCCACGTTTAACAGAGCTTATTAATTAAAAGAGTGCCACCCGTGGCACTCTTTTGCATAGTTCTAAAAGCTTGTTTCATAAACAGCCATAAATAGAGATCAACCTAGGTCATATGGACTGTTTTAATATGCTGTAGATTAATATAGATTGGCTCTTCTTTTGCACCGATTAATTCGACAAAATTATTCTTAATTCCTTGAATTTTGCCGATGACATTCTCGTTTTCACCGATATTAAAAACGATTAATTCGCCCATTAACTTTTCAATTTGGACTTCATATGATCGGGCGAATGTGATATTGCTCGGATTCACTGGAAGATTTGCGTTACTTAGACCATATGGCCGCTGATTATTCGTGTACGGGATTAACCACTTTAAATGGTTAAGGGAGATAAACATCGTTTTGTATAAGGGGGAGTAAAAGACAAAATAATTATTCATGATGCTAATAATATAGCCATGCAGTGCTTGTTTACTTGTTACGTAGATTTCTGTGAAAATTCCCTTTGCAGATGTAAGGGTTTTTCTTAACGATGTTTCTTCATTGTGATTATAAATAGGTGTTGGTTCATCATTAAAACTAATTTCCGCAATTTCATCCTGTTTTAGAAATTGCCAGTTTTGGACATGAATAGTTGGAATGTAAAGATAATCATTGCCATTGAATACTACCCATATATCACTGCCAATATCCACTAACAAACCACTGATGAATTTCTTACCAGAAATCTCCAGTTTAATATATTTGCCGATGTTTTCTTTTAACTTCATTTACTCACTTCCTTTCCTTGTTTTTTCCTTATACAAATAGAGATGGGCTTAGGAGATATTTCTATTAAAGTATTTGAGCGCGACGAAAAACGCTGAAAGCGTTTCACGATAAATGCGAAAACGCCTATCTAGGTTGTTGGGATCAATTTTTGGAAGTTAATATCGGCTTGACAACCCAACGAGTACAG
>NZ_JBMPZU010000029.1:0-172557 GCF_049463095.1 Neobacillus sp. 19
TCTTGAGATAAATTGCTTTTGCAGCAATAAAAAGAAAATCATAATGGGAATAGTTGACAGAGTGGTCCCCAACATTAATTCCCCATAATCGATTCGTGCCATCCCAATTAAGCTGGATAACGCTACAGGCAGTGTAAACATGTCCTTAGAGTTTAGCGTGATGAGCGGCCATAGTAAGCTGTTCCACTGTGACATAAATTGGAAGATTGCAACAGCAGCCAATGCTGGTCTTGTTACTGGTAAAATAACGGAAAAGAAAATCTTTAATTCCCCTGCCCCATCGACACGGGACGCCTCAATAATAGAGTCTGGAACCGCCTTCATATTTTGCCTCATCAAATAAATCGAAAATGGAGCAGCCAAACTCGGTAAAATAATCGCTTGATACGTATTTAACCAGTCAAATGTCACCATCATTTCAAATAACGGAATTAATGTTACTTGGAAAGGAATCATCAATGAACATAAAATGACAAAAAAGAATATTTTTTTCCCCTTAAAACGGAATTTAGCAAAGGCATACCCTGCCATTGCGCTAATAAGCGTACTTAACAGTGTATAGACAACGGCAATATATAAGGAATTCCAAAAGATTTTTGCAATTCCTAAAGACTCACTAAGTGACTGGAAGTTTTTAGCTAAATAATCACCAGAAGAAGCCTTGGCGGCACACGGAAAATCTCCCCGGAAGGAAGAGTTGCTCCGACAATCATCCAGTAGAATGGAGCGATTGACAGGATTACACCTACGATCAATAAAATATAAATACAGATTTTAGTTGAAAGCTTTTTTGAAGTAATCATTCCTCTGTGTCACCTACCAATTTCATCTGAATCCACGAAATGATTGCAGTTATGAGGACGAGAACATAGGCAATGGCTGAGGCATAACCAAAATCAAAAAACTTAAATCCAGCCTCATATAAATATAGCGTTATGGTCATGGTCGCACTGTTCGGACCGCCATGTGTTAATATAAATGGCTCGTCGAATAATTGAAGTGTTCCTATTGTTGACATTACCACTGTAAAAATGAACACCGGTTTTAATTGTGGAATGGTAATCAGGAAAAATTGTTTTATTTTACCTGCTCCGTCAATACTTGCCGCTTCGTATAAATCAGCTGGAATATTTTGCAGCCCCGCTAAAAAAATCACCATATTATACCCTGTCCATCTCCATGTCATAACTAGAATCACTGATACCTTTGCCCAAAATGGGGTGGTCAGCCATGGAATATTTTCTACTCCAATGAAGGAAAGAAAATAGTTTACTAATCCAAAGTGTTCATCTAAAAGAATCATAAATACGATAGAGGCTGCGACAAGAGCTGTAATCGCAGGCATAAAATAGGCGATTCTAAACAGCGTCTTAGCTTTAACCAGTTTTGAATTTAGTCCAACTGCGATTAATAGAGCTAAAAAAATCATAATTGGCACTTGGACAACTAGGATTTGAAACGTATTAAGGAGAGATTTATAGAATATAGGATCATGGATTAATCGAGCATAATTAGCGAAACCCACAAACGTTTTCTCTACCCCCGAACCTCTTGGAAGCTTAAAATAAATGAGGAGATAACTGGATAAACAGTAAATATTACTATTAATAAAAACGCCGGGGCCATAAACACGTATGGGGCATTTTTGGGCGTTAATACATTTTTCTTAGGTTTAACGTGATAATTGGTTGCCGTATTTACTGCCTTTTCTGTTTGTTCCACCTAAAGGCACCTCCTTAAATCTAGGGAAAACATTGGTATGGATGGAAATGAGAGGAGCAAAAATGCCCTCTCCCATCTGATAAACCAATTATTTAATTTCATTCTCTAATTGCTTTTGAGCATCCTTTAAGGCAGCTTCTACTGATTTATTTTCTAAAAGAATAGCGGCTTGAGCGTTACTAGTAAGCTTGCTCGCCTTTGCAAAATTTTCGTTCAAATGAATTTTCGGCACATCGTCAACAATATCGGCGAACTTTTTGAATACTGGGCTATTATTGAAATACTCACTGTTTTCGGTAAACTGCGGCGCGTTATAGGTTTCTTTTAATGACGGGAAAAGCCCATATTTTTCAAAGCCCAGCATTTGTGAATCTTGATCCGTTGTAAAGAAATCAACAAAGGCATAGGCAGCAGATTGATTTTTGCTAGTAGAAGGAATTAGCAAGGATGAGCCCCCCAAATTCGCATACCTGTTACCGCCTTTTTCAAAGCTCGGTAAATAAAATACATCCCATTTTCCCTTCAAGTCTGGTGCCTGGTCCATTATAGAGCCTGTATACCAAACACCGTAAGGAACAGTTGCCACGGTACCGTTAACGGTTGCTGTAACAATGCCATCCCAGCCATTGTTATTTAAAACTAAATCCTCATCATGGAGCTTTTTAATGACGTTCATCGCACCAACAGCTTCTGGTGAATCAAGTGTGATTTTTCCATCTTGATCAAAATAAGAAAGTCCTTGCTGCTGCATCATCATTTGGAATATACCATCATAGTTGGGGATATCAATTGGCAGCATTTTTGCACCAGTTGCTTCTTTAATCTTCTTCCCTGCTGCAATATAGTCATCCCATGTCTCGATAGATTTTGGATCAACACTGGCTTTTTCAAAATAATCGACTCGGTAGAATACTCCCGCAGGACCGATATCCCATGGTGCCGCGACGAAATTCCCATCCTTATCCTGGACAGCTGCTACCTTTGCTGGATTAAACGAGTCTTTGTATTTGTCGTATCCCAGCTTGGTTAGATTTGAAAAGCCTTGCGGGAATTGAAAGGTATAGCCAGGAATACGCTCATCCTCCATTAACACAACATCTGGCAGTCCGGAACCTCTTGCTGCAAGACCAACCGTTAGCTTCTCATATAAGTCTCCGCTATTAAAATCCTCTACTTTTACTTTTACATCAGGATATTTCTTTTGAAACTTTTCAACTGAAGCCTTCATCGTTGCCGCAGCAACATCCCAGCCCCATACAGTTATCGTACCTGCGGGATGTTTGGAATCACCGGTTTTCGCTTCATTCCCGGATGAATTGTTTGAACAGGCGGATAGCATTAATAAAAGAGCGGCAAGTAAAACAGACAAATACTTTTTCATATTGATCCCCCAACTTTTATATAGTTTTTATTTAACAGTTTCACATGGTTGCGTCTTTTTTAAATAGGAACGCCAAGTAATACACCATTTCTCTGGGTGATCAAGGAAATCTTGCTCGTCCATTTTGTGAATGGTACTAGTATGCGGAGCCGTTTTGACGATTTCCGGATTTTCGTAGGCTTCCTGTGAAATTTGCTCCAATGCATGAATATATTCATCCAGATCCTCTTTGGAATAGGACTCAGTCGGCTCTAAAGTGAACGGCTGTTTTACAATGTATGGGTGATGACTTGTCCAATAATGGAGACCAAAATCAGTCATTCTCCTCGTAACGTCTTCTGTCGTTACGCCCGTTTCCATTGTCATTTGCTCCCAGCTATAACGGACCTGTTCAAGGCGGTGCCCCTCGACATATGGTGCGCTGGCGCCGCGAATATCTAAGACTTTATGGTACATATAGTTATTATTTAGGACAGCAATCTTTGCCACTTCCTTAAGACCCTCAGCTCCAAGAGCGCGAATCCAAGCATACGCACGCAAAACAGTTTGTGCAACACCATGGAAGGAACGAACCTTTCCTATGGAATGCTCTAGATTGTATTGAAGTGAATATTTGCCGTTATGATGCTCAACAATTGGCGCCGGCAGGTACTCTTTCAATTCTGCAACAACACCAAGTGCCCCAGTTGCTGGTCCGCCGCACATATGTGGTGCCGCAAACGTTTTGTGAAGATTGAAGAAACACATATCAAAGCCTGCTTCTTTTGCTCTCGTCATTCCTAAAAGACCGTTTGCATTCGCTTGGTCGTAAAAGCAAAGACCACCAGCTTGGTGAATGATATCGGTAAATTCTTTAATATTTGGGTTAAAGATTCCTGTATCTTCAGGGTTTGCCACCACAAAACCTGCTGTCCTCTCTGACACAACTGCCTTTAGCTTCTCGATATCAGGAAATCCATTTTCATCTGGATGCAGAGTAATAATTTTATAGCCCTTTACTGCTGCCGTTGCTGCTTGTGACGGATGCGAGAAAATGGTCGTGATGATTTCATCCCGCTTCTCTCCTTCACCTCTTGTTTCATGATATTTTCTTACAATCGATGCCATCGCAAATAGCGCCTGTGTCCCACTACTTGGCTGGAATGAGAAATAATCCATCCCTGAAATTTCGCGCATACATAAATCTAGATTATGAAAAATTTCAAGCATTCCTTGAACTGTCTCTTCATTTTGTAACGGGTGCAGTTCCATCATTTTTGGGTCACGAACTAATAGCTCATTAATTTTTGGAATGTACTTCATCGTACATGTCCCTTGGCCAATTTCAACATTAAAATCGGAACCTAGTGTTTCCTGCGAAAGTCTTACATAATGTCGTAATACACGCGCCTGGCCAATTTCAGGCAAGTTCGGCTTTTCCTTTCGCTGCATCGTTTCAGGAATAACCGATAGTCCATCCCCTACAGATAATGCAACTTCTTTATTAACAGGCGGAATCTCTACACCTTTTTCTCCAGGCTGATGAAGTTCGAAAATAATCGGCTCATTCCATTTCGCTTGATGGAAATCCCTGGTTTTGCTCGTGCGCTTGATCCTTTTCATATCAAAAAACTCCTCTCTATTTTGTTAAAACCTCTTTAATAGATTGAATAAGGGTGTCAATATCCTCTTTCATATGAACCTCGGTTACGCAAAATAGTGCCGACTGCCCAAACTCAGGAAACTCTTGCGAAAGGTCTTTACCGCCAAAAATATTCTTCTCTAACAATCTTTGATTGATTTGTTCCACTGAAAGTCCTGTTTGATTAAAATCGACGATAAACTCTTTAAAAAATGGCGAAACTAAACGAGAACCAGTTACACCGGTAATTTGATTTAGTTCCTGTACTGCATATTGGCTATTTTGCATAATGGTTTTTCCAACCTCCTGCATGCCATCCGGACCAAGCAATGCTAAATATACACCCGCTGTAATTCCCCATAATGCCGTTTGTGTACCAACCGATTCTTTTCCTTTTTCTCTTAAGGCAAATGATGTCCGTTCATATGCAACATCGCCAAATCCGTATTCTCCTTCTTTTATGGTTGGAACGATTCCGAATAGGCGGGATGGATACTCTTGTACAAATTTCACCTCATCACGAGTGGCAATAAATCCCGCCTGACCACCGCTAAAATTCATATGCATGCCAAGCGGCTGCAGATCGCCACAGACAATATCAGCACCATACTGACTTGGCGGTGCCAGCACACCAAGGGAAATTGGATCTACCCCAACTACCATTAGGGAACCATTTTCCTTCAACAATTTTGAAATCTCTGGTCCTTGTGACTCAATAAAACCGAGATATGATGGATTTTCAAAATAAACTGCAGCAACATCGTCTGTTAATTTTGCTTTTAAATCTACTAAATCCATCGCGCCTGATTGGGTATCAAATTGAATAAATTCAAATTCCAATTGCGGTGTGCCATAGTTAATCATAATTTTGCTGCGTTCAGGGGCAACGGATTTGGCGAGCAAAACCTTTTTCCTTCCGGTAATCCGCGCTGCCATTCTGACAGATGTAGCTGCTGCTTGTCCCCAATCAAATGTTGGTACATTCACAACATCCATATCTACTAATTCTGCTACTAAACTCTGATACTCAAAAAGTGCCTGGAAACGGCCGTGATCCTCATACGGCTCCCCAGCATAGGCGGTTAAAAATTCAGAGCGCTGATTGATTTCATCACAAACTGCTGGAATAAAATGCTGCCAGCAGCCTGCTCCAAGAAAATTCAAATATTCCTTTGTACTTGTATTTTTATTAAGGATCCCTTCAATATGGCGTCTAAGCTCATACTCTGTTAAGGCGGCAGGAATCTTCATATCTTCCTTAAGCATTAATTCATCTGGTATGCAGGAATATAACTCCATAATAGATTCAGCACCGATTACTTTTAACATTTCAGCCTGTACTTCAGGAACCATATTTGGTATATAAGGATGAACCTTTTGTGTCATGAAAATATCCTCCTTGTTATCACTTTTTTAATAAAATTATGCCAATCCTCCGCCATCGACAATTAAATCAGTACCTGTAATCCAGGATGACAGATCACTTGCAAGGAATAATACACCTTTCGCAATGTCTCTTGGTGTTCCTAGTCTTTCCAATGGGCGTCCTTTGGCGGACGATACTAAGAAAGCATCTTCTTGAAGGTTTAATTGCTTTGCTTCACTTCTAAGTAACGGGGTATCTGTGTCTCCTGGACAAATACAGTTCACACGAATATTTTGTGGACCATGATCGATTGCCATTGCTTTTGTTAAATTCACTACCCCAGCTTTAGCTGCACAATAGGCTGCAGCTTGGTCGCCGCCTTTTAGCCCCCACCCTGAGCCAGTGTTGATAATACTCCCGCCGCCATTCTTTGACATAAGCGGAATTAAACTTTTTGAAAGAAGATAGACTCCCTTTAACGATACATCGATGACCAAATCCCATTCAGACTCTTCTAAGTCGACAACCGTCTTTCGTCTAATGACACCTGCGTTGTTAAAAAGGACATCGACTTTACCGTAATTCTCTTCAATATGATTTCTTACTGAAGCACAGTCATCTGCATTTGTTACATCACAATGAACAAATTCAACTTTATAATCGTTCAATCGCAGTTCAGCCGCTGCTTTTCGTCCATTTTCTTCATTAATATCTAGCAGAATGACCCTCGAACCAACTTCAGCCAACAGCGTTGCCGTAGCTAAACCTATTCCTGATGCAGCACCTGTTACCACACAAACTTTATCCTCTAATTCGAAATAATCTTGACTTGTCATTCAAATCCCCTCCTGAAATGATTTAGTTGATTTATCTTTATGAATCATTCAACCCGTTTTTTAATTTACTGCCCTAAATATTTCTCAGAATCCTTCACAGCATTATTCAATAATGTTTCAACATCTTGTTCCTGCAATATCGCATTTATTGCCGCAGATAAATTTCGATCGATTTCATCCCAATTCTTATTTAGGAGAAATGCTGGGGTAACATTTGATCTTTCTAGCATTTTATAAAATGGATCTAGTAAAGGGTCTTGCTCTGTTTTCATTTCTTTCACCATGCTAATACGAACCGGTAAATCATTCGTTCGCAGCTTTATGGCCGCTGGTGAATTGTAAAATTTCACGAATTCCCATGCTAGATCCTTATTCTTTGAATCCTTCGCGATTGAAATCGCTGAAGAAGAAATAACACCTTTCACTGGTTTTCCGGGAAAAGCAGGCATTTCCACGGTTCCAAAATTCATCTTGGCCTTTTTAAATCCCTCTAACGGTCCAATACCGCTTTCCCACATTGCCATTTTCCCTGCTTTAAAAAACTCCTCACCACTTTGTTGATTTTTACCGCCTACAAGCACTGCACTCTTAGCCTGAACCAAGTCTGCCAACACTTTTATCGCTTCAATCGTTTGTACACTATTCATATATCCGGCGATTTCCATCCCATCTTCACTTATAAAACTAGAACCATTGCTCCAAACAATTCCCTGAAGGCTATAGGAATCTAACTCTGGACTTAATCCAAATCCATACTGCTCTTTATCTAGATTGGTTAATTCTTTTGCTATACTCTTAAAGTCATCCCATGTCCACCCATCATTGGGGTACGCAATCCCCGCTGCATCAAATAAATCCTTGTTATAATAGATTACTCTTGTGGTAAATCCTGCAGGCATACCGTACAGTTTTCGATACATCGTCGAATAGTTAAAGAGCCCTTGGTAAAAATCATCTACGTCAATAAAGGGATCCCTTTTAATAAAATTATCGAGAGGTTCCAGCAGCTGAAAGTAGGCTGGAAAATTCCTCATATACATGACATCTGGAGGATTCTTTGCACCAAATGAAGCAGTCAGCTTTTGGTCAAACTCATCACCGTAGGCCTCAACTTGTACTTTTATATACGGATTTTTTTCTTCAAATTTTTCAGCAATCACTTTTTGAATTTCTAATGCATCTCCTGTCTCTCCTGTTGCAAAACGAAGATGAATGATGTCGAATTGGTCCTTTTCAGTTTCTGTTGTCTCTTTTTTGTTAGACAGATTATTTGAACAAGCAGCAGTTATACAAACCAGCATAAGGGCAACAATTGTTATCCAACATTTGTTCATGATTAGTTCCTCTTTTTTTATTTATAGTAGAAACCGCTTTCATTGTAACGTGAATGAAAGCGGTTTAGAACTTACTATTATCTTGAATTTTTCGGAAAATTGTTTGAACATTTTAAAAATACTAGTAAATCTGTTAGCTTACATTCGTCTTTTTGTTCTGCCTATAATCGGATGGTGTTCTGCCAATACATTTTTTAAACCATTTGCTGAAATACTTTCCATCCTGAATACCAATTTTTTCGCCGATTTCCTGCAAAGGGAGCGAGGTATTCTCAAGAAGATCACAAGCCGCTTGAATTTTCATCTTTTCTGTAAAACCGCTAAAGCTATCCCCAACCGCCTTTTTAAACATTGTGCTAAAGTGGCTCCTGCTTAGCCCAACTTCTTTTGCAATAGAACTAGAGGATAGAGATTGGTCTAATTGGTCGATCATAATCTGAACTGCCTTTTGAATTGGAGTCGGCCAATCCTCCATCGAAAATTTAAATTTCTTTTCGAATTTTAATTGGTGATAGAGCTTTAAAACTCCCTCCATCCAATTAGCCATTCCTTGATTAGGACCATTCACCTTCCAGCGAATGGATGAATCTTTACTTCTTGATTCTATTAAAAGATGCTCAAACCATTCTTGTGATGGTTCTGGAATAAAAATAAATGCTTGATCCTGTCCACAAGGAATTTCTGCATATTGTCTTTCCTCATACATCTCTTGAAAAAGCTCACCACTATTTATTCCATTTATTAAATAAATAAAATACGTCTGCATCATCCAGTTCCACTCTTTAGAAAAGAGTTTTTCTAGTCGTTTTGGAAAAGAATTCTCGAAATCACATAACCATTCATAGAATTCAGTGGCTAAAGATGGCGAATGACTGGTATTTCCATTATTCAAATAATTCGAGTTCGTTTTTAAACCGTTCCAGATAATCTTCAAACTCTTGATCCTGAAAGGCGGTTTTGACGATATACCCAGAAGCACCTATATTCATTCCCTCTTGTGCAAAAGTGAAATCTCGATGACAGCTTAGCAACAATATTTTTACATCCGGGGAACGTTGTTTAATTTTTCTAGCAAACTCTATTCCATTCATTTCTGGCATGACAATATCCGTTATCACCACTTCAGGCGAATATTCTTTGAACAATTCCAACGCCTTTAGCCCGTTTGGGGCATCTGCAACAACCTTCATGCCATATTTCTCCCAATCCACCGTTGCGATTAATCCTTTTCTAACAATTAACTCATCATCTGCAATTAGTACTTTAATCAACTTGCTTACCTCCTTTTTGGCCATTTAATGGTAAAAATCGTCTTGAGACCCACAACGGATTCGATTGATAAGCCATAATCTGTTCCAAAGTGAAGCTTAATGCGTTGATCTACATTATAAACACCGATTCCCTTCCCTTTTTCCTCATGGTGATTTGGGTCAAGCAGCTTTCTTATCATTTCTGCATTCATTCCTTTGCCGTTATCGCAGAGGGTAAGTTCCAAATATTCCTGTTTGGCGTTTACCGCTAGCTCAATTCGGCCTTGGCCATCCTCAAAGGCATGAAAAAAGATATTTTCAAATAAAGGCTGAAGGGTCATCCTAGGGATTAAATAGTCTAGGCAATCTTCTTTCATTTCTTCTATATATTCAAATGTGTTTCCGTAGCGAACCTCTTGGACTTTCAAATAGTGCAATATCGTCTGCAATTCTTTTTTTAATGGAATTAACTCATCGGAAAAATTTAAATTTTCATGGAGAACCTCTGTTAAATGATAAATCATCTCTTGAACTTCCTTAACTCCTGAGAGTCTAGCTTTCCATTGAATAGAATTTAAAGTATTAAATAATAAATGGGGATTTATTTGATAATGGAACGCCCTTAATTCAGCTTGTCTTTTTAAACGTTCTGTTTGGCTAATTTGATCGATTAATTCCTTAATTTGATTGACCATATCATCAAAACTTTGCGCTAACACTCCTAATTCATCATTTGAAGTATCCGCTATTTGCGTATTGAGATCCCCTTCACTTACCTGTTTCATTGAGGATTTAAGACGTTTAATCCGCTTCGTGAACGGTATGGAAAAGACGGCAGCTAAGATACATACAAGAATAATAGAGAATATGATAGCTAGTAGGGTATAACGATAAATTACATTTGATGATTGATAATAGAATTCCTCTGGAATGCGAATATGGATATCCCACCCATATGCATCAAAATGTCTATTCCAGACAATGTCCGTTGCCAATTCTTTTGGTGAATTCTTCGTCTTATACACTACCTGATGCTCGCCATTTTTTAGGGTGACCGAGGAATGAAGTTTATTCTCTAGAAAGCCTATATAAGAGAATAACTCCTCAGCATCAGTCTCAATTAAAAGTTTACTTCCTTTTAACACCCCAAATTGGCTTTCAATTGGAAAAACCAGCCCCATTAACTGCTTATCTTTCTCACCTGTGTAATAATGGTCAGCCGTATAAAATCCTATCCAAAGATCCCCTTCTTTTAAACTATTTGTTTCCTTCCAAAAAGGTTTTTGAAAGAGTTTATGAATATCCAATCGACTATTCCCATAATAGTAGCCTGTATTGGTAATTAAATAGATACCCTTGGTATTGTACGTCTTATGTGCTTCCAAATATCTTTTCGAAGTTTTTATTCTCAATAAACCCTGTATATGTTCGCGGTATTTCCTCATTTAAGATAACCAGCGTTGGGTCGGATAAATAATGATTGATGTCTTTCGAGACAACATACATTTGCTCAAATGTGTTTTCAATTTGTTTATTGAGCTGAGAAACAGCAAATTGTTCATAATCATTAAATTGTTTATTCACGATTTCGGACGACTTTTCGTATGATAGCAGCCCAAATAGAATTAATGGAATGAGGGCAACCATAAGGAAAAACAACACCATTTTTGCCCGTATGCTCCTATAAAGTTGGCTTTTTACTTTTTCTTCTAGCTTTTTATAAACCGAAATCACACAGATCCCGCCTCCTTTGGCATACATTCCATGAAAAAAAAGCGAGGAGCATCAATATATACTCTTCGCTTCATTTCGTTTAAAATAACCCGCTAAATATCTCCTTATTTCTTTCGTGGAGCTGCTGCACTTTCTCTTATAATCAATTTCGTATTAATCGTGATTTTCTTACTAACTTCCCTTTTGGTGGACAGTTTATCTATCAGTAAATCTACCGCCGTTTCTCCCATAATTTCTGTATATAGTTTAACTGTTGTCAGAGGAGGAACCATATATTGTGCGGTAGCGACATCGTTAAAGCCAACAATGCTTAGTTCAGCCGGAATTTTTATACCAAGCTCATAAGCCGCTTTATAGCATCCAACAGCAATGGTGTCATTAGCAACAAATATAGCAGTAGGCTTTTGTTCACCGGCTAACATTTCTTTTAAAAGGGTATATCCATCTTTCGGATCATAACCGCCAATTTTCACTAATTCTTCTTTAAAAATATTCTTTTGCTTTAAATAATTTTCAAAAACGTCCTGACGCAAATCTTTAAATCGATTTCCATACATATCCGTTTCGACTCCACCGATAAAACCGATACTCTTATGACCTAATTCTGTTAAATACTGAAGAGCATTTTGGGTAGCCGAAGGGAAATCGATAATAACCGAATCAAAATACCGTTGGTCCGGATTTGAATCGATAAAGACACACGGTTTGTCAAAGTTCTTGATCTTGTCGATATCCTTGCTTTTGAACGTTCCAAGACATATAATGCCGTCGATTTTTTTACTATAATCAGCATTGCCGCCCTTATCAATGCGATAGAAGTCAATGCCTTTTAATTTCAGTTTCTTTTCCAAGGCAACCCTAATCGATAGGTAATAGGTATCGACTAATTCCTCCTCCAGCGAGAAAGAATCGTATAAACCTATCTTCCATTTACTTTTTGCCTTTTTCTTTGGTGTGATTACATAGGATAATTCCTCTGCCGCTTCAAAGACTCTTTTTCTTGTTCCTGGTGAGACATTTAATGTTTCATCGTAGTTTAATACTCGTGATACGGTAGTTATTGAAACATTAGCTAAAGTGGCTATCTCTTTTATTGTGGCCATTATTTCTCTACCTACCTTGTCAGTTCCTTTAATTTATTTCTTTTTAAAAAAGGAATTTTTGTTTCCGATATGATAATAGCACTAAGAATGAGGATGGCACCAAACACCATTTTAATGGTCATCACCTCATTTAAAATGATAACGGAAAATACCATGCCCCAAAACGATTCTGTCGAAAGGATAATGGCAGCTTTTGTTTCTGAAATCATTTTTTGAGCAACGGTTTGCAATAAAAAGGCAACTGATGTAGAAAAAACCCCAAGGTAAAGGAGTGATAACATCCCGTCCATCTTGACTGCGGTGAAGGTTTCTCCTTTGAAGAAGACAACGATCATTCCAATGACGGCTGCGGACATCATTTGGATAAGCGTTAAGAGAATCGGATCGGAATCCTTCACAAATTTTGCCGTATAGAAAATATGGAACGCAAAGCCAACGGCACAGCCTAATGTCAGCAAATCTCCAATATTGATATCGGACGATAATTTCAACGATAACACACCGACACCGACCATCGCTAAGACAGCCCCCGTCAGTTCATAAAAATCCATTCTTCGTTTATACAATAGGAAGCCGATAAACGGAACAATTACGACATTTACGGCTGTTAAGAAGGCATTTTTTGATGGTGTCGTAAATTGAAGACCCACCGTTTGCAGAGCAAACGCAAAATATAAAAAGACCCCCAATATCGCTCCTTTAATGATGGTGCTTTTATTAATCATTTTTATTTTCCTATGGAAAATAACACCTAGGATGACAGCTCCTACTAAAAACCGGCCTGCTAAAATTTGGTACGGAGTGAAGTGCTCCAAGGCAATCGCACTCGCCACAAAGCCACTGCCCCAGATAATCGCAGTAATCGTAAGAGCAAGTTCCCCGAAATACTTATGCATTTAATCCCCCCTAACTTTATTAGCCAACAGCAGCAAAAATACACTCGATGTCCATGTAAAGGAGGTTATCTACTAAACCTTTACCTGTAAGCAGATCAAAGTTTTCCGCCATTCCGCCTACAAGAGTGAGCTCGAGAAACTTATCCCGCAAGCGGTTCCCTGCTTCTGAACCCATTTTAAACGATGGTCAACCTTACCTTTTTCATCTTATCTATCGTAGAACTTTATAGGATTATTATAATTGCAATTTTACTAAAGGTAAACGCCTTTAATTGGTATTTTACTAAAATATATTTTGTCAATTTGCAATTATTACATTTTACTATATAGGTAAAACTTATTTCCAATACTGTTTTTCACTAATTTAAATGGTTCGCCCTGGAATTGTTGTTTATGGTCGTGCTCCTCGTAATTTACAAATAGTTAAGAAAGTTCATCATCTCTTATTATTTCTTTACACTCTCTTCATTCATCTTTTACAGTACTGCCCTATACTCAGAGTTGTGAGCGACCAAATCACCTCAAAAGGAGAGCAAAGTATGTACTGTTTAATACCATTCATCAAAGGATGAAAATAAAGGAAGCTATCTAATTGGAGGTAATCTGCCATGCTTCAAAACATAGGCATTCCCGGCTTAATTCTTGTTCTTGTGATTGCACTAATTATTTTTGGTCCATCAAAATTACCGGAATTAGGCCGTGCCGTTGGTTCAACCTTAAAGGAATTTAAAAAGTCCACACGTGACTTGGTTTCTGAGGATGAGCCCGCCAAAGAACTATCTAAGAAAAAAGAAGAAAAAACGATCTAGTTCAAATCATTTTTAGAAGATGCCAGCAGAATGTGTGCTCGCATCTTCTTTTACCTAAAGGAGGGGTATTGTGAATAATCATGAAATGGACCTTATCGGTCATTTTGAAGAATTGCGGAAACGGCTAATTTACATCTTAGGCACGTTTATCCTTTTGTTTATCCTATCCTTTGTGTTTGTCCAAGATATTTATAACTTTCTTGTTCAAGGATTAGAGGTGAAGCTGGCAATCTTAGGCCCAAGTGATATTTTATGGGTGTACTTGATCCTTTCTTGCATCTGTGCGTTTTCTGGGACGATTCCGATGGCTGCCTATCAAATCTGGCTGTTTGTCCGCCCGGCATTGAAAGCGGCTGAGCGAAAAATAACTTTGGCATATATTCCGGCATTATTCATCTTATTTCTTGTTGGAATCTGCTTCGGCTACTTCGTGATTTTCCCAATGGTCTATAAATTCCTGCTGTCTTTATCGGCGGATATGTTTATGACCTTTTTTACGACCGAAAAATATTTCCGTTTCTTAATACACACCACCCTTCCATTCGGATTTTTATTCGAACTGCCGGTGATCATCATGTTTTTGACAAGTTTAGGGGTGTTAAATCCGTACCGATTGCAAAAGATGAGAAAATACTCCTACTTTGGATTAATCGTGACTGCGGTCATAATTACGCCGCCGGACTTATTATCCGACATTTTGGTCGTCATCCCTTTGCTATTTTTATATGAATGCAGTGTTTTATTATCAAAGGTCGTGTACCGGCGGAAACAACGGCAATTAAACTTGGCGGCCTAGCATCGTATTGCTTCAATCTGAAAAATGAATGAAGTATAATCCTTTTTGATCAGCGGCATGGCTAAACCAATTTGCATGAGTTCGGAGCCATAGTACAGCTGCTCACCGCTGTTTATTTTGTATTTAAAGTTTGGATTTAGCCCGCGTAGTTTGAGACGAAAAAAAGGCGGATTTGGCATTGCCAATATTTTGTAGTAAAAAACGACTGCCTGATTCCGATTCGGTTTCACATACATCCAGGCTGTGTCCATTCCGACGAATGGATTTAACAGCCGATACAGGTCACCGAAAAGGACGATCTCCTTTATTTGATGGTAAAGACTGATTTGATCGTGCACAACTGTTTTATCCTTAGACCCGAGTTTATCGACATTTAGTTCGAAACCTAAATTGGCTGCCATCGCCACATGACACCTCATTTGTAGAGGTGTCATTCTTCCTGTCTGATGGTTCGGCACATCCGAAACATGAGCACCCATCGTAATCGCCGGATAGACGATGCTTGTTCCATATTGAATTTTTAACCGCTCTACTGCATCCGTATCATCACTCGTCCACGTTTGCGGCATGTAATAAAGCATACCCGGATCAAAGCGTCCGCCCCCGCCCGAGCAGCTTTCAAACAAAATCTGTGGAAAGCGTTCAGTTAATTTTCTCAAAATCCAATATAGGCCAAGCATATAGCGATGAGCTGTTTCCTTTTGTCTTTCAGGAGGAAGTGCTGCCGACCCCGCCTCTGTCATATTTCGGTTCATATCCCATTTCACATAGGAAATCGGTGCGCTGGTGAAGATGCTGGTCATTGTTTCGAGCAGGAAATCACACACCTCCCTCCGGCCTAAATCCAAGACGAGCTGGTTTCGGGAAAGTGTCCGGCTTCGTCCGGGCACATGGAGGCACCAGTCGGGATGCCTGCGGTACAAGTCGCTGTCGGGTGAAACCATTTCCGGCTCGACCCATACGCCAAACTTCATTCCCTTTTTCTCTACATAATCAGCAAGCCCAGCTAAACCATGAGGCAATTTTTTCTTATTGACGACCCAATCCCCCAACGAGCTTTTATCATTGTCACGACGGCCAAACCAGCCGTCATCAAGAACAAACAGCTCCATTCCCAGTCCCTTCGCCGCATCCGCAATATCCTTTAATTTTTTCTCATTAAAATTGAAATAGGTAGCTTCCCAATTATTGATCAGAATCGGGCGCGATTGATTGCGGTAAACACCGCGGCACACCCTGGTTCGCAATAGCTTATGAAAGGTTCTCGACATTCCGCCAAGACCTTCTGACGAATAGACCATGAGTGTCTCCGGCGTTTGAAACGTTTCTCCCGGATTTAACTGCCAAATAAACTCAAACGGATTGATTCCGATGCTGAGCCTGGTTGTTTCAAAAGGATCTACTTCGATAGATGCTTGGAAATTGCCGCTGTATACAAGGCTTACGCCATAAACATCGCCATATTCTTCCGTAGTGTTCTTTGAAAGTAACGCAACAAATGGATTATGCTGATGGCTGCTCGCCCCTCTGGCAGAAGAGATCGATTGGATTCCATGATGCAGCGGCCTGCGTTCTATGTGACGCTCCCTTGCCCATGTTCCGTGAAGGTGCAGCCAGTCCCAATCCGATTGATGGAAATCGACTGACATGCTCATACATTTATGTATTTCTACGGTGTGGCTGCCTAGGTGCTCGAAAGACACCGATCTCGTAATGACATCAAGGTCACGGTAAATGGTATACATTAGATTCAGCCCGATTCCCAGTTTAGAATCTACCATGGTGATGACAAGTGTTTCTGCTTCCGAATCATCTTCAATGTAGGATGATGGCAATCCTTTAAGCGAAGGTTTCCCTTTTCGTATTTCGTGTGAATCATAGACAAACTCGGTAATCGTGGATCCGTCGTGGGTGCGAAGCTGATAGGCCGGTTCCCGGAAATCTCCATTTCCATATGCAGGGTACTCCTGCGGCAGCGTATCAAGTGAGAATTTGGGATCTTCTGGTTCCGTCGTCGGCGAAAATGCCCTTCCTTTAAAAGCAAGGATGGCTGAAGGCTGCAAAAACCGCACCCGCTTCCCCCAATACAAATGGGCTGGATACTTCCCATGAACAAGCTGAATCAAATAACTAATATTTCCATTAAACAAATGAAACACCTGATCCGCCTCACACCACTCAATCGCCATACTCCCACACTCCTAACAAACGAATTTATACTATTATATTTACGAATATGGTGACAATGATGAAATTGGTGTCAGGCACCAAAAACTGTATTTGCAACGGGATAAAGTTTAAAATTTTGAGGATGATAAGTTTGGGTAGTTTTGTTTTTTTTCTTTAAAGAAATGAATGTGGGACGTGTGATGATGCAGCATTTGAATGGTCTTATTGAGCATTTTGGCTATTTTGGAATTATTATTGCTTTATTCGGCGGGATTGTCGGCCTGCCTATTCCTGATGAGGTTCTGCTTACTTATGTAGGGTATACTGTGTTTGCTGGAAAAATGGCTTACCTGCCTTCACTCATTTGTGCTTTTATTGGGGCAGGCTGCGGGATTACGATTAGCTTCATTTTAGGTGTAAAATTAGGGGTACCGTTTTTGCATAAGTTTGGTCCTAAGCTTCATATCACTGAGGCGCGGATTGAGAGAACGAGAAAATTATTTATTAAGTTAGGGCCCTTCCTCCTGATCATTGGCTTTTTTATACCCGGGGTCCGGCATATTACGGCATATCTCGTTGGAATGAACCGCTATTCCTATAAAAAGTTTGCCTTATTTGCCTATATTGGGGCGGTTATCTGGTGTTTTACTTTTATCACCTTGGGCAGAACGCTGGGAGAGAATTGGGTTCATGTAGGAACCTACCTTTCTAGGTATAGTATCTATTTAATCGTCCTTTTCCTACTCGGATTTATTATTTTATATTCCTATCGAAGGAAAAGAAGATTACTAAAAAATGCCTCATCATGACTTCAGGAATATTACATACAAAAAAGATGCCTCCCGATAATGGAAGAGCATCTTTTTACAATATTAGAATTTATAAGTTACGACTCTGAGAAATGTCCAGCTCCAGCGCCCTAGCGGCTAGTGTCCTTCGCTCTCCGCCCTACGATAAGTCAAGCACGAATGCGCCTCCGGCTCTTCGTGTTTCCTTTATCTCAGTTGGAGCGCTCCACAAGGAACGCTTCGGCAGCATAGGCATCGCACGAAGGAAAAGCGTTAGCTTTTCCGAGGAGGCCATACGCCGCTGACCAGGGCGCTTGCGCTTTTCTTAATTTACCATCCCCGGCTGGCTCCGCCGCCTCCTGATGATCCACCGCCGCCGCCGCGTGAACCACCACCACCGCCTCCTCTGCCACCACCACGAGTGATGATAGAAAGGAGGAGGTATGTAAGGGTGCCGCCGAAGAACTTAAAATCGAGAAATACGACCACCACCACAATAATGACAAGCAGCCAAGATGGGATCCCTATCCCGCCTCCTTGGTCATTAGAGACAACCGGGCGGCCTGGAGTCGGTGCGGTTTCTGCTCCACCCTCAATGCCGTACTCCGCGAAAACTTCAGAAGCAAGAGCCTTATAGGTTTCAGCAACTGCTTTATTCGGCTGCCCGCTTTTCAAATAGGGAATCGCATATTCATCAAGAATCCGGCCTGCCTTTCCATCCGGTATCCTGCCCTCGAGCCCATAGCCCACTTCAATTCTAGCTGCCCGTTCCTTCATCGCTAACACGAGCAATACGCCATTGTTTTCTTTTTTGCTTCCGATTCCGTATTGCCGAAAGGCCTCGTTTGCAAATTCCTCTATCGATCGGTCTCCAATTGTTTCAACTGTTAACACTGCCACTTGTGCTGTTGTTTGATCTTCAATACTTCTGCCTAAATGGATTAATTCCGCCCTTTCAGCATCAGTTAATACCGCGGCAAAATCCTGTACATAAATATCTCCTATAGGAGCAGGAATTTGGAAATCCTCAGCAAGTGCCGCCTGCGCACACAGAAACATAGTGAAAAACACCAATATACAGCTGAAGACCCTATTCGTTTTCATTATCCATTGCCCCCAAAGTCAACCTTTGGTGCTTCTCCAGCTTTAGGGTCCGCTTTGAAATACTCTTTCTCGTCAAACCCGGCGATCCGCGCAATAATGGATCCCGGCATCCGTTTCACCTTTTTGTTAAAAATTGCCACTTGATCATTATAATCTTTCCGGGCAACGGCAATTCGATTTTCCGTTCCGGCCAGTTCATCCATTAATTGCGTAAACTGCTGATCCGCCTTTAGGTTGGGATAATTTTCTACGACTACAAGCAGCCGGCTTAATGCGCCCGATAATTCAGCATTAGCAGTCGCTTCCTCCTGAGGCGTGTTTGCCCCGGCAAGCCTTGCCCGGGCATCAGAAATCGATGCAATGACTTCTTTTTCATGCGAAGCATACCCTTTGACGGTATTCACTAGGTTGGGGATCAAATCCAGTCGTCTTTGCAGTTGATTTTCGATTTGAGCATGTGACTGGTCTACGTTTTCTTCTAGATTGACAAAGCTGTTATAGCTGGACATGAACATGAGGCCGAAAATAACAATAATGGCGACCACGATTCCAATTCCTAACCATCCTTTTTTCAAACGAATCACGCTCCCTTCTCACTTATAGTATATATCAACGCACTAATATCTTCCCTTTTTTCGCAGAAAGAAAACCTTTCTTTCAACTCATTAGGCGAAACTCCCGGTCCTCTGACCCATCCATCGAAAAGACCCGTTCCACATATTGAATCTCTTCATCAGACATTAGGAGGACCGTCGAACTTCTTGTCCCGTATTGCTCACTTTTTATAAAAAGCGGCGAAAGCATTCGTTCCCATTCCAGCGATACACCTGTACTTGGCAGGGATTCATCCGGGGCGGGATCTGCATTTTTCAATAGGGAAAACAGCTGTTCAACCAATCCCTCCCTATTTCCACCGATAATGTTCGCCAAGTCTGTCTTTCCCTTTTTCACTTTTGGCCATTCCGTGTCTAATAAATGATTACTAACCCCGTAGATCCCCGGCTTCAGCTTTTGAAGCTCCCCTCCAACATTGGAATAATAGTACAGTTCATTTGCATCGCCTGATAATAAGTTATAGCCCGGATACTGATGCTTATTTATCTCTAGAGTTTTCATATAATCGGCGATCTTTCCTTGATAGGCCAAGGCATCTGCCACCAGTTCACCGCGTGAACGTTTTCCTTCTCTTTCTTCCAAAGGGTCGCGATAATTAGTCAGGGCGGCAAAACGTCCAGTCTTTGTGACCCCCATCCAAGTACCCATTCTTTCTAAATCACGGCCGGCAAGAATTTCAGGCTGATCCATCCAAAACTGTGCCGGAGCAGTGGGTCTTTGATGAAATTCATCCCGGTTAGCAGCAACAATCAGCTTATAAATAGGATGGGCCTGATACGCAAACAGGATTAAGCACATTCACTAAACACCGTCCTTCGTGGTCGTTATTTGCTATCCATTGTATCATGGCTTACAACCATTGGGCGGCTGCTCACGAAAGTTTAGTATCTAATCCTTTCTCCGCTAAAAATCGGCAATAAGGAATCAGCCGTTTCCCTACATCAAACTCTCGGTTTTTTGAACCAGGACGCCAATTCACTTCAAATATCCACAGCTTTTGCTGCTGATCTACCCCAATATCGATCCCCAGCTCATCAAATGGTTTCGGATAAAGCGAGTCGAAATGGGCGGCAAACGTTAAAGCAAATTCTTCCAATGTCTGTTTCATTTTCAGCGAATCCTCACCGAATTCCGCTTTGAGAAATGGATCCAGTTCTCCGCGATACCCGCCGCTGCTGATATTACTAACCATCCTCGAATTGCCGCTTATACGCGGATAGATTAACGTGATTTCCCATTGTCCCGTACCATTTTTTTGTACATGGAGCCGAAAGTCGTAGGTTAATCCTGACTTCGTTTTACATTCAATAAAAGGCTGCAGTAAATATTTCTGATTGGTTATTACTTGTAAAATCAAAGCCTTCAATTCTTCTTTTTTATACAAATGAACGTTTAACCCATCTGTCCATTTGTACATCTCATCTATATTATTAATAAAATAGATTCGTTTACCGTGATTCCCCGACAAAGGTTTTAAAACAGCGGCGGAATGTTTTTCTAAGAAGGAAAAAAGGTCATTTGCATCATTAACCACTATCGAAGGAATTAAGTAGGGGGCAAAAGTTTTGGCCTTTTTTACCTTCCGATAAACTTTAATTTTATTGCCGACCGGGTAACTGGTAAACACGGCAAATTTTTTTAACCGTTCTACAATCATAGATTGTTTATTGTTTTTGGGATTACAGCTGTTGATAATAACCTTAGGAATTTCCGTCTGTTTTGTGACCCATTTTCCTTGCTCATAGACCAAGCCCTTCACGATTTTTTTATTAAAATCGACATCATTGTAAGTAAAATAGATAAAGTCCAGCCCTTCCATCTTTGCAACTGCCGCAAATGGATAGGCTTTCTTCACTGTATCTGGATTGTAATGATAGTGCAGCATCCCGATCAGCACCATAACCTCACGTCCTTAAAGGGGTTCTAAATAAAATTTTATTTCATTCGCGGCAGAAACAGCGGCAAGTCTTGCACCTTCCTCCGTATCAGCAACAGCAATAACATAGGCATACCGATCCCCCATTGCAGCGGGGTTCCCTTAATACCGCTCCTTTTTTAGGCTTAACGAATACTTCTTTGATCCCCTCATGTTTTAACGCTCTATTTTTACCCGTCACCTTCATTAACTTTCCTTTCGCCTCAACAATCAGATATTTGGCATAAACATATTTCATAAAGGATTTTTCCAGGATAGGTTCGATACCTATGAATAACTTGATGGTTTCTTTGACCAAGTTAATCCCGGTTCCTTCTTGAATAATGCGATTCATGGCCCCGCCGGACATTCTCGGGTTGATTTCAATCAATTTCCACTGGCTATTCACATATCTCATTTCAAGGTGACATGTTCCATTTATTAATTCAAGCTCGCGGATGATACTTATCACGGCAAGTTCCAATGTCTCATTTTCTTCCATGTTTAATAAGGCAGGAAACATATATCCGGTGATAATGAAACGGTTCCCATTTAAAATTTCTTGTTCAATAACGGCGATAATCGAGATTTCCCCATTTACCACCATCACTTCAATTAAATATTGCGGTCCGACAAGATATTCTTCCATTAATATATCAATTTTTGGAAACCCTTTTTTTAATACTTGTAATCCTTCACTTAATTCATTAAATGTATGAACCAGCAGCACATCTTTTGACCCGTTGGAAACAGGTGATTTTAAAATGAGCGGAAAGGAACCTTCAAATTCTTTGATAAGTTTATCAATGGGTTCGTCGAATGGAATAACGGAAAATTGAGGGGAAACAGGAAGTCCTTTTAAGTGTGATCGAAAACGATTTTTATCCTCCATCACCGATAAAGCCTCTATTGATAAATTGCCCCGCCCAAATCCCCATGCTTGCGAGAGCCTCCCTGCATATGAGACAAATGGATCAATGAAACTAATAATTGCACAGATTTGTTTTCCTTCTTGTTCTAAATCATGAACAATCGAGAAAACTTTACCTTTCTCAAATAGGTTTTCAACAAACATCATTCGCTGAACCTCAGGGAATTCATCTCTTTGCTGAATGAATTTTTTTCGATCCGTTAATAAAACAGTGAAGTATCCCATTTCAGTGGAGGTGATGAGGGCTTCCCTGCTTGTTCCGGATTTATTGCTTCCAATAAAGACGATCGTTTGCATACCAACCATTCATCCCCTGTTTAAAAATTGTTCTATCCTAAAGTATGTACTGACTAAATTGAATGACACATAAAAGCCGCCATGAAAAACAAAGCGGCTTTTGACTCTTTTAGATAAATCGATACTTTTCTACAACCCTTCGGAATGAAGGATTCATTTTGCCGAGAGACATTTTAAATAAAATGATCATGTCTTCTCTCTGAATTTCAGCTAGGACGTCCTCCAATTCTGTTGCATTCATTACACAATGAACTTGATTTGGAGACATTCCTAATGCTATTGCCTGCTCTCCTGTCAGCCTTGCCGACGTACCTACGGTTATAAGATGATCGACCCCGCCAACATCGACGATGGTTTTCCCCATTTGAATATGCTGCTTTTTTTCCTGATTTCCGAGACGTTGCATTTTCCCAAGAACAAGTACCTCCATTTTTCCGTTCGACGTCTTTTTCAGCACATCAATAGCCGATCGGACAGAGCTGGGATTGCAGCTCCAGGTATCATCAATCACCGTCACATTCCCCGCACCATGATACATTTTTACATGGCGCTCCATTGTTCTAAAGGTGCTGAGACATTGAATTGAGTCCTCGATTGGAATGTCAAGTGCGGCTGTTGAGGCAATAGCTGCCAGACTATTATACACATTGTGCTCGCCATATCCAGGGATTGATACTTTATATTCTTTATCTTCCACATGCAAGGTATAAATCATCCGATTGTTCTCATATTGGATATTCACCGCTCGGTATGCAGCAGCTGAATCCTTGCCAAATGATAAGACCCTTCCTCTAAATGAAGCAATTGGTAAGGTTTTGATATTTTCATCATCGGCATTGATCAATAAAACTCCATCATCGGGTAGAACGTCCAACATTTCTCCCTTTGCCCTGATATAATTTCCTAACGTCCTGCAGCCTTCCAAATGGGCCTCACCAATGTTTATGATAATTCCAATGGTTGGTTTAAAATATTTCCCGCTGCTCTTAATATTCCCAGGATAAGCAACACCCATTTCAAATACCGCAGCTTCCGTTTGTTCATTTAATCCCAGCAAATAGTGTAAATTTAAATGAAGACCATTTTGACTATAAAGGGTGGAATGCACCTTCATGCTCCGATTTAATATATGCTTTATCATGTCCTTTGTCGTTGTTTTTCCACATGTACCGGTTACACCTATGACAGGAATCTGGAATTGGTTTCGATAGTAATCGATAAATCGCCAATACGAATCCTTACAATTTGCTGTCAAAATGATATTTGCAGTCCCAGATACCTTTGACATAATATCCTTATCTTCGGTTACAATGGTGTAATTCGATTTGTCCTGCAATGATTCTGCACTGATGTTTTTTTTATTGCTATGAAAATACAATGTATGTTCTTTAAGATTATTTACCTTCTTTACGATTGTTTGAATTTCATCATCAGGATTTCCTTGAAGCAGCTGGCCATTAATCGCGCTAAGAAAATCAGAAAGTTTGAGAGTTTTCATAAAAGTTACTCCTGTTCAGTCTTTAAATCTAAAAGATACCGTGCATAACTGATCGGGGTCGTATGGGTGGCTTTCCAAACATCCATCATCCCAGCCTTGCCAAAGGTAATCCGTAAATCACGTCCGTTACATTCAATAAACATGGGAAATCCATCTTCCGTTAAGCCTATATCTAAACCTACATCCGCCAAGCCAGGGAAATGAGCGGCTAATTCCTCGACTGCCTTAATGGAGAAATTTTCAATATCTTGATAGACTTTGTCTAAGTCTAGACTAGGAGAGTTGCTTACCAATTCCTGAAGTGTTTTACACGTACCGCCCTTCGCTACATTGGTCACGTAGTTTCCATGTTTAGCGACTTTTCCAACAATCCCCGTTACCTGCCAATCTCCCGAGCCATTTTTTTGCACGGACACACGTAAATCAAAGGGGCTGCCTTGATACTTGGCCAGCGGGATTCGCTGCTGAATTAAGTAATATTTATTCGCAGCCTTTTTCCGAAGCATATCCGGCCATTCAGCCGTAAAAGGCTCCCTTTTTTGATTGTAATTGAACACCCAGCCTTCATTGTCCCTATTCTCGACCATCATCACCCCGCCGCCAAGACTGCCACTATTCGGCTTAATTATCAGCTCATTATGTTTTTTCATCATCTCTTTCAAGTTTTCAAAACTTGCTCGCTTCGTTTCAGGCAAATGAGGGCGTAATTCCTCATTTTGCATGAGAATTTCATGCACCCTCATTTTCCCATAACGATTCCAGCCGTTGAAAATCATCACACCCGTTTTCTGGAGCTGTAAAAGTTTAACCTTTGCTCGCTCCGTAAAAAAAAGACCTCGATTATGAATGACCGCAGGCATCGAAACAGTTTTCAATTGATATCGGCCACTTGTTTCCCTTACTAATGCCTGAATCCATTCCGATCCCGGTGTGACATCCTTTAACCGAAAATAACATGGAATAAGTTCCAATTTTTTGCCAGCCTCTTCATAAAAAGCCAGGCGTTCAAAATAAGAATAGCCACGTCTAATTCCGTTATAAACCAATCCATCAACTAAAATCCCAATATATGAGTTTTCCAATTTATCAATCCTCCGCGGTTGTCCATCTATCTAGTTGTTCTGTAACGTTAAAATCCAGCCAGAGTCTTTGCATATTCGAAAGGAGTTGTATAGAGTGTACGAAGCAGCTGGCGCTTTTTCAGCTTAACGAGACTTTGATAGCCGAAATCTTTATTAATCTCCAGAATCCATACACGCTGATTAGCATCCACAATCACATCTATTGCAACATCGCCGTATTTGCCAAATTTCTTATCTAATTCTTCACAAACACCAATGCACTGGTTATATATCTTACTTTGGATTTTTGCAGCATTGGCATTGTCCACATGAAAGATTGTTTTAATGGCTTCAAGGCCTGGCAGCAATTTTTCTGTAAAGGATAAATTTGTGACCACCGAGCCCTTTTTGGCTAATCGGGCAATCATTCCTTGACACACCCATTGGCCCATTTTATTTTTTTGTGCATATACTCTAAAATCAACCTGCTTCTGATTAACTTCAGAATCAATGCCCTGTTGAATGATATATTTTTTGGTTTTACTTTTAGTTAGAAAATGATTTAATTGTACACCCTTTGCAAGAGAAAACACCTTTTTCCTTCTATCCATAAATTGATAATTCCCTCGTGGGTCCCTGGTTACCTTATAAATTCCGATCCCTTGTCGCCCATTTGATGGCTTTAAATAAACACATTGAAACTGTTCAATCAACCTGCTTAATTGCTCTTCCGTATCCAGCATTTCAGTATAAGGAAAATATTTTTGAAATTTTTTATCCTTTTGGCACATTTCGGCAATGTCAGCCTTTAGAAAAAAGAAAGAATTAATAATCCGATCGCCGATGGACGATATCAGATCATTGTACCGATACCCATCAATCGGTTTTCTTTTATATACTGCATTTGGATAAGGAAACACACCGTAAATCCATCTTGTAGCTGCGTTTTTACCATTAGGATTATAATAATAGCCTTCAATGGTTTTGGTAATGGGATCGATCCCGCTTGCGGCACAAATAAATATTAAGCCATTAACTTTTTGGTAATTTGTAAAACGTTGTTTATATAATTCTAGATTTTTCGGTGACATATTTCTCTTACCGCGATAGGCCACAAATGCGATAACAGGCCCAATGGTTAGGGTACGTTTATTTATAACAATTTCATAGGAAAGTTCTTCTGGAAGTGAAAAGAGCTGTTTTAATTCTTTAGGTAATCCAATTATATCCACAGGTAATTCGTCATTAATTTTCACAAACATTTCTCGAACCCAGGCACCAATTCTTATGATTAGTTTTGAAGAATTTATGTCGTGAACTTCTGCAAGATTCATAGAAAATTCAATCGTGTTGGGCTCAGCTATATAACTAATTTTAATCATTCTTCACCTTCTTTTCACCGGCTCTAGGAAAATCATTCTGGAGTAACATATGCTTGGAAATTATCAGTAAATGCGATTTGTTTTGAGGTTTGATTGAAGTAATTGGTTGAAGGGTTCCATGTATGTGAGTCATCGCCATGTCTGATATAGGCAAAATTAAATCTGCTCGTGGAAAAGATTCGATACCCTTTCGCTCGGCATCTTTGAGTAAAGCTCAATCCTTCACCAACGTTTTTATCCGGAAAAGGTATCTTTTCCATAATCTCTTTCTTAGCCATGATCGTCCCTCCTTGGAGAATCGATACGGACTTGTGTTCTCTTTTAGGAAAGCGGAGCCTTAACTCATTCGTCAGGGCATTATACATATAACATGTACGTTTTCCTACTACATCAGCATTCCTTTTTTCAAACGTGTCCATTGCCTCGGTTAAAAACTTTGAACCATAATAATCATCATCATCAAATTTTGCTATATAACCATATTTTGCTTTGTTTACCCCGAAGTTCAAGCAGCTTCCTAGCGTAATGTGATCTGAAAGTTGATAAACAGATACTTGGTTATACTTTTTTGAAATTTCCTGCCACTCCAGAAGATTCATTGAGTCATTATTTAAAATTATGATCAGTTCCTTTTCTGGCCAGATTTGATTTTCGTAGCTTGAAAAAACATTATCGATGAATTCCATTCTATTAGTTACTGTTACAATGGAAACTCCCTTACTGACTTTTTGTAATGTCTCATCATTCAAAAATACTCCCCGACCTTTCAGCATCTTAATTTCACCTAGTTATTTCAATTGATATCTTTATCAACAAACCGTTTAAAATCATTGGTATACCCGATCCTTAAAGAGGTGCTTGCTATATACCGGTATCTTGGGTTCCACGTATGTGTCCCATCCTCTCTTCTAATGACGGTATAATTGAATCGACTAGTTGAATAAATTTTTAAGCCTCGTTGCCTGCAACGGAGTAAAAAGTTTACATCTTCTCCTAAAGAAATATGTGCAAATGGTACTTTTTTGAATACCTCTTTCTTTGCCATAAGGGTTGCTCCATGAACTCTTGTTACCCACTTTCTCCCATTCCTAGGAAAACGAAGTCTTAATTGTTTAGACTTTAAATAATACATATAAGCCGTACGCTTTCCAACTACATCGGCATTCGTTGTCTCAAACGCTCTCATTGCCTCTGTTATATAGGAAGGTGCATAATAATCGTCATCATCAAATTTAGCAATATATTCATATTTCGCTTTATTAATTCCAAAATTCAGACATTCACCTAATGTATAGCTTTGCGGCAGTTGATAAACAGTTACAGACTGGTATTGTTCTGCTTTAGCTATGAAATCTTCAATTTTTAATGAATCATTGTTTAGGATGATAATTAACTCTTTATTCTCCCATTTCTGATTCTCAAAATTCAAATATATATTTTCCATGAGGCCAATTTTATTCGTACAAATAATAATGGTAACCCCATTTTTTACCTCATTCTGTTCAGTCAATATCTAGTTCACCCTTTCCGTTTACAATTCCCCTCATATCCAGATTTCTTTTTCATTTCCCCTTTTAATAGGACAGGACAATCTCATAATATTAAGGTATTCAATTAAATGAAAAATGTTTGGGGGGTTTTCCGTTTTCGTATTTATTAATTTGCAGCTTTCATTTTGAATTCTTTAACCCTTTCATTAAGATTTCTATCACTTCAGGGCGGCTAAATTCCGGAGGGGGCGTAATCCCATTACGGAGCATTTCTCGGACCTTTGTACCGGATAAATGTAAATGGTCTTTTTTGTCATGTGGGCACGTTTTACTAGAAGCCATATTTTTACATTTCGTACAATAAAAGCTGTGTTCAAAGGAAAGGATCGTGATACCCATCTCTTCAAAGCTAAACTGAGTAAAAATCTTCTGTGCATCATAGGTTCCATAATAATTACCTACTCCAGCATGGTCTCGTCCAACAATGAAATGGGTACAGCCATAATTTTTCCGAACAAGTGCATGGAAGATGGCTTCTTTTGGTCCAGCGTACCTCATAGATGCGAGAAAAACGCCTAAATAAACACGGTGGGCTGGATAATAGTTTTTTAGTAATGCCTCGTAACTTTTCAATCGAATTGCTGCTGGAATATCATCCGATTTTGTTTCACCGACTAAAGGATTGAGAAACAATCCGTCAACGGTTTCTAATGCGGTCTTTTGGATATACTCATGTGCTCTGTGAACAGGATTTCTTGTTTGGAATCCTACAACAGTGTTCCAATTCTTCTTTTCAAATTCTTTTCTTATTTCCAAAGGCGTCTTATAGTAGGGGATAAAATCAGGATGTTTTGGCGGTATTTTAATTAAAATAATTGGGCCTGCTGCATAAATATTGGGCCGATCCAAAAGCTTTTTGACGCCAGGATGTATGGGGTCTGTAGTTTGATACACTTTTTCTGCTTCCACTTTTTTATCAGGTGTATAAAGCTCTTGCAGTTCTAATACACCGTACGTTTCATGATTGAAGGTTAACCTCACCTTTTCCCCTATCTTTAGTTTCTGTGCAGCTGCTTCAGTAACAGGGAGGGTAATCGGGATACTCCAAACAAGCCCATTTGCCAATCTAATATTCTCCAAAACAGATTCATAGTCTTCTTTTCCAAGAAAGCCAACTAATGGGCTGTATGCTCCATTTGCGATTAACTCCAAATCAGATAATGCCGTTGCATCTAATGCAATTTCACTTGTAAGCGCAGAAAAATGGAAATCAAAGTCTATCCGATTAACTAACGTGCCGCCATGAGGAATACTTAATGTCACATTGTTCACTCCTTTGCATTTGGTATAAGATGAAATTGATCGAGAAGGTAGGATAAGAGGCGTTCAACAGAATCATCAATCGAGAGTTTATTTGTATCAATAACGACTTCAGGATTTTTTGGTTCTTCATATGGCTGATCGATTCCGGTAAAATGTTTTATTTCTCCTTTTCTTGCCTTTTTATAAAGCCCCTTCGGATCTCTGTTTTCACACTCCTGCAAGGAGCATTTGATATAAACTTCAATAAATTCATCTTGTTGAAAAAGTGCTCTTGCATTCAACCGCTCTTTTTCATATGGAGAAATAAGTGCTGCAAGTACAACAACACCGGCATCCACAAACAGTCTCCCGATCTCAGCTGTTCTCCTAATGTTTTCTTGTCTGTCCTCAGCCGTAAATGAGAGATTCTTATTAATGCCATGCCGGAGATTATCCCCATCTAATAAATAAACGCTGATGCCTTTTTGGAATAATTTATGCTGAAGGGCATTGGCTATAGTTGACTTTCCTGATCCTGATAGCCCCGTAAACCAAATCATGATGCTTTTATGTCCATGTTGTTTTTCTCGATCCTCTTTTTTTATTGCTGATTGATGCCAGAAAACATTATTCTCTGACTCTCCAGTATGATTCAAGGTACTCCTCTCCTTTCAAATGTTTTAACTATTCCATTAAAAAGATCCTAGCCGAGAGAACCAATAGTGAACCGTATTTCAATGTATGAATAGATGAATAAAAGGGAAACCGAATGAACGTAAAACAAGCACATGCCCAGAAAAGCAACGATTTAGGGCCATTTTTGAGCAAGATAACTAGTCCAACTTAACGTCATTTTACATATTCTGTAATAAGAACGAATCTATTGTTATGATTTGATTGGGGTAGTGAAAATGGAAATAGGAATTATTGTTATGGGGGTGTTTGTTGGGTTTCTTGTTGGTTTGACGGGAGTAGGAGGTGCAGCACTTTTAACTCCAATATTAATGCTAATAGGGATAAACCCCCTCGTGGCTGTTGGAACCGACCTATTTTATAATTCTATAACTAAATTATTCGGAACCATCCAGCATTGGAGACAGAAAACCATTAATGGCTGGTTAGTCCTGTATTTGTCTTTCGGCAGTATTCCTGGTGCAGTTATTGCAATCGTTTTACTGAGATGTTTCGATTTTAACTCACACAATTTGGAATTGATTATAAAGCATTCCATAGGGTATGTTCTGATCTTCGTCGCTACCGCCATGATGTTTCAACTTTTTTTGAGTAATCACTTTAAAACTGAATCAGTGGAAACCAATCCAATAGAAGGAAAAAAGGGGATTACTATTTTAATTGGATTCCTATTAGGGTTTGTAGTAGGTCTTACATCGATCGGGTCAGGTTCATTATTTGCACTTGCATTGTTGTACATTTATCGAATAAGAGCATCAAAAGTTGTTGGAACAGATATTGCCCATGCTTTTGCTTTAGTGACTGTAGCAGGGCTCCTGCATGCCGGTTATGGAAATGTCGATTTCCTCTTAGCGGCTAATCTGTTAATAGGATCAATACCGGGGGTGATTATAGGAAGCACCCTATCCGCAAAAGTCCCTGCAAAACCACTTCGAATCATAATGGCCATGATTATATTGATAAGCGGCGTAAAACTTATTTTCTAGTTTGAATAGGAGGCACCATTCAATGACTGAATTTAAAAAAGATGTAATTCTAACCGGAATTCCAAGAGGAGGTACAACATTATCAGCGGCTTTATTCGATAATTTAGAAAATGCAGTTTGCTTAAGTGAGCCTAACTGGCAATCAAACTGGTTTAATAGAATCAAAGATGCAAATACGGTTACGGAATATGTAGTAAATGATTACCAAAGAGTCCGCAGCCTGATTATGGAGAATAAACCAATTAAAGATCGCCGCAATAAAAATGGGAGCCCGATTACAAACTATTTTTCCGATAAAAGGAACGGGAGGCGGGTAAGACTTCTCAAACAAGGCGAGTTTACATTCCAAGTAGAAAATGAAAACTTTTTGCTAGGTATGAAACATAATGAACACTATACGAGTATTCTGCCTCAATTAATAGCAACCGATGCATTTTCTATTATTGCCATTGTCAGGCACCCCATTCCTACAATCTTGTCATGGAAATCATTAAATCTTGGTGTTAGTAATGGGAGGCTGCCCTTCGCTGAACCATTTTGGAAAGAACTTCAAGAAATAACCCGCACAAGAGATAAGTCAATTCTTACATTAGTGAAAATTTACGATTTATTTTGTGAGCGCTACTTATCTTTTAGTAACGACATACATCTTCTGAAATATGAGGAAATCATTAATAACCCGAATGTTTTTGAAGAGCTTACGGGATTATCATTTAAAAATAATGTTGAATTATCCAATCGCAACCAAAGTAAGAACTATAATTTCGCCTTAGCTGATCAAATAAAAAATGCGATTTCGAATCATGCACCGAATGCATTAAAGCTTTATCAACTTGATGAGTTTTAAACAAAGGTTTTAATGCCGGTATCAAAACCGCCAGTAAAAAAAAGATGATAACGAAAAATGACTTCGGTATACATTCGAAGTCATTTTTCAGTTCACTGCTCATAATCAGAATCAAAAAACAGGTTATTTTCCATTGCCAAATACTTTGCATATAAAACTGGATTCGATTTAACCGAATAATACATCTTTCGATCTTTTATGATTAACGGAAAGTCGTGATCAGGTCTCTTGTTCATTTCGATGACCCAGACATTATCCTCTTGGTCAATACCAACATCAATCCCTAAGTCAGCATAGGCTCCTGCCATTTCGTCTATTTTACAGGCCATCTTTGTACAAATAGAAATGATTTCTTGAGATTTCTTAAATGCCGTTAATTCGTCATAGCCAAATTGGGTCATTAACGCTAATGTCCCCTCCATGGCAAATCCATTTGCTTTAAAATTAGAGGAAATCGCATTTGTTTTGCCAAATCTCGCAATCATTCCTGTACACTGCCAATGACCTGTTCCATCTTTTTGTAATATTACACGGTAGTCAACCTTCCGGTCCTCAAAGGTATGGAGACGGATTGGCTGCTGTAATAAGGAATAGGGGTGCCTTTTTAGAAATTTAGTCATTTGCTCAGCTGATAACTGATTAATATTGTCTTGATAATTTTCCAACACGACATAAAGATCTTCATTTTTTTCAATATAATAGATTCCTTGTCCCCGTGAACCATTTTTCGGCTTTAAATAGACACCATTATATTTTTCAATGAATGAATTAAGATTAGTTAAAGTTACTTTATTTGTCGTTTCTGAGAGATGCTTTCTAAGTTCCTCATATGGCGACAGCCAATTCCAAAACTGCCATTTATCAAAATACTGGGCATTAAAAAAGCCCTTTCCCATTTTCTCCCGAAGTCCTTTTAATGTTGTTTGCGATAGTTCCACCCTTCTAAAAACGGCCTTAGGAAAGGGCAATACTGCTTCCCTCCAGTTCTCAGGTAAAGAAGGATCAAATATATAACCAGTTATTGTATCATTGGTAAAATCAATCTCCTCCTCGCAAAAAACAAATAAAATTCCATTTATTTGTTCGTACAACATGGTATATATCAAATAATGCTGCAAATTCCGTTGCAATCTGACTTGTGATTTTGCCAATAATAATCCAATGATCGGTCCTATAATTAATTCATTGTTTGAATAAACCATTTCATATTTAACATCGGTATCCAATAAGAGTTCAGATTTCACATTTTCACTAACTAAAATCGTGTAATTGTTAGCAGAAGGGACTATGTTTACGGTTACTGCCAGCCTTCTGTTTCCAAATGATAATGTAACAGTTTGCTTATCTTCAATACCGTAAAATTCCGCAGCTGATTGCGGTAAGAAAAGGGAATGGTTAGAAAAAGCTTCCGTATTTACTTCATAAAACATTGCTTTGTTCACCCCCAAAGCCTGCTAACCATTTTGCATAGTGGAATGGTGCTGATTTAATTTTATAGTAGAGTTGGAAGTCATTCGCATCTAAGGCAATCGTCATATCCGGGTTACGATTATTGATTTCAATTATCCAGAGACGATGCTCTTCGTCAATCCCAATGTCGATTCCAATATAACCGAGATGAAGTCCTTTTCTTTCCAGAACTTCACAACAAGTAAGGGCCAACTGCTCCAACTCCTTATATTTTTTAAACGCCTGCTGGGGGGCCTCCGGATACATTTCCGAGAGGGCCTGCCAGCCTTTTTCTGCTGAACCTCCGCTGGAAATATTGCTGACTATACTATTTACATCACCAAACTTTGTGACCATTCCTGGAACAGACCAAGCCCCATTTTGATCTTTAATAACAATCACCCGAATATCCATTACTCGGTTATTATTTCGAAGTAAAGGGATTTTCTGTTGAATGATATACCTCTGCAGGTTTAGTTCTGATTGCAAATACAGTTGAACGGCTTCCCAGTTTTCTAATATAGTCACGATATTTTTGTCTTTTACTCGATATCTTAATTTATACTCTTGACCGGACTTTGAAAGCTGATAGATCCCTGTCCCTTGCATGCCAGTCTTTGGCTTAATAAATGTTTTTTGATAGACATCCATTAACTGTTTAACAGCTTCCATATTTTCTGCCATGACGGTTTCCGGCAAGTTTTGCTTCAATTTTTCGTGCCCCGAAAACCATTCCCACATTTCCCATTTATTAAAAACATGGGAATTAAAAAATCTGTCGCCAATTAATTTTTGTAATTTTTTCCGCGATGATTCCTTGATGGTTTTTCTGATAAAAACTGCTGATGGAAACGGAAATATCCCTTTTATCCATTCTTTTTCGATTGGATGATAGGCATAACCGTTAATCACTTTTTTCTTATAGTTGATTCCATCAGAAGTAAAGAGGACAATAAGTCCATTAATATGTTGATAATCATTTAAATAATTCTTATAGATTTTTATTCTACTCAAGTTCATTTCATCGATATTTCCACGAACCAGCATCCCCAAGATAGGTCCAATCATCAAGAGCCCATCTTGAATGTTTATTTCATATTCAACAAATTCTGGAAGAGACATATTTTTTATTAAATCAGAAGAAATATAGATACATCGTGGTTGGTCATCATGGGATACTAAACTAGCACTTGTCTGAATAGCCCCAATCCCTATAGTAAGGACCTGTTTTTCCTTCAATGATAGTTTTTCAATTACAATCAATGGCAAAGAAATGGTGGAATTAGATGTTGGAGTTGCTTTGATGATAAATCTCATCTTCATTTCCCCCTTCTGCTTCCGTTACGGCAAATCCTTGCAAATGGACCGCATAAATAAGGGGCTGATAGCGAATCGTTAAATACGTATTAAGGTCCATTGCTTTAAAACCTTTAAAGCTTGGAAAAATGTTTGCCTCAATAATCCATGGGTATCCCTCTTGATCTAGGCCAATATCTAGACCAAACTCCGCAAAATGGACATTTTCCTTTTTATCCATTAAACTGCAGAATTTTCGACATAATTTTAATATGCCTTTTTGAACCTTTTCAAACGATAAATCAATGCCAGTCTCCTTTACCACTTCCTCCAAGGTCATTGCCTCTCCGCCTCTGGCAATATTCGTTAAGACCTCGTTCTCACCCGCAACCCTGCATTCAATTCCTGTGCAATTCCAATGTTCCTTATCATATTTTTGCATCACAACTCTAACGTCAAACGGACGATTGTTAACCTTTAATAATGGAATATACGTTTGATATAAATACTTCTCATGAAAAATATTTAAATTGCTCAGCATTTCTTTTAAGCCTTCTGCATCAGGAATGAGGTGCTGGAGCCGAAATCCTTTACGATGATCGTAAAGAATATATCCTTCACTTTCGCCTGCATTCTTTTCAATGACAAAAATGCCGCGTCCCCTGGACAGACTTACCGGCTTTAAAATTACCTTTTGCTTTTCATTTACAAATTCAATAAACTCATTCATATTTTTATATAGATGAGTATCCGGCAAATGATTTTTCATATTCTTTTCATCTTGGAACAGTAAAAGATCTGACTTTTTATAATGGTGCGAGTTAAATAATTTATCATTTGTTAATTCGATTAATTGTTTAATACGATCCGGTTTCTGATGAAAATTTCTCCGATATATGGCAGCTGGTATGGGCGCAATTCCATACTCCCATTTTTTTTGAACCGGGTCATAAATCAGTCCATAAGCAATCTTTTCCTCCCAATCGATCGAGCGGGAAGAAAAGGCCATCACTAAACCACCGAATTTTTCATAGATCCCTAGCCGGTCTGAAAACTTTTCCATATATGATGGGTTATAAAGCTGATTTTTTTCCCCTAATAGTAACCCGATAGTGGGTCCTATAATTACTTTTTCTGATGAAAAATGGAGCTGGTACACAATATTGAGTGGAATATGCAGCTTTGTTAATAAGGAACGAGATATTAAAATTTCAATAGGCGTATTAAATGTGTTGTTTTTTAAAAGAACAGCCCCTTCTTTCATAATGGTACACGGCTGTTCTTTGATGCCAAACTGAAGCACGTTAAGCTCGCTATTTTGTGACTTCATTAATTCGCCAGGCAATTTGATGGTCATCTCTTCATCCTCATAGACCCTAAGTTTAATCCAAACGTAGGAACTATCTTTTAGTATCTGTTTTATTTTTTTACTTTCTTTCACTGAGCCAGAGATAAGTTCGTTCCTTCTTATTAAATCATGAGACTGACTTTGACTATTTGTTTCTTCCGGATTGATCTTTTGCTGCATCAGTTCCTTCGCAACTTTTAAGGAAGTTTCGAAGATGGATTGACAAAGCAGCTGATCCCATCCATAAAGCTCTTTTAAAATAATATTAAATGAACAGGTGGAATCAAAAGTAATGTGTCCATTACTTTTGATTGAAAACTGCAGCCCAATCTCATAGATCCCAGGATAATAAAAATGAATGATTCTTAGCAGTCTTTCACTATGCTCATACAGGATTTTCTGTATTTCCTTTACATCTTTAGGCTCTTTCAGTAATTCTTTCAGTAAAGGTGAGGCATCTTCCAAAAACTGTTTTTGTCCACTTGTATCCTCTACATAAATAATGGGAATTTCCCATTCCCTATTTGAATATTTTTGACCTAATACATAAAATGTCACAGGAGGATGGTTATGTTCATTTTCTGTTTCACTTATTACATCCTCCTTTAGATCGGAGTGTGCCTGAATTAATTCAAACAAGTTTTTTTTCTTAATGACATGGTGCTCATTGATTATCTGCAATTCAGGATGGATAGATAGCTCTCTTAATTGTTTAATATACTTTTTTTGATAAAGTTTGGTTGGATTATAAATGATTGAGGGAATATCGATTGTTTGCCTTTTTATCTCTGAATTTTCAATTTCAATTGCTTCCGTTTTTAATAATGGAAGAGAAACGTGCTGCAGCGTAAAATAAACAACTTTCAGGTTAATCTCTTCCGCTTTTTCGGTAAACAGATGCCAAATTCCGTTCTTAGTGTCTTTATTCCGTCTTAAATGATTCCATTCTTTAATGGAAAGTAAAACCCCAATGGTTTCCATCTGCTAATTTCCGTCCTCCTTGCAAGCCGCATTTGTGACCTTTATCTTTCTTTATATTCAAAACCAATTAAATTTGTATAGGCAAAAAAGCACCCACTGCCGCTATCTAGCTGAGGATGTACCAGCCATTTTTCCTAATTATCCTCTTTGAAAGCTTCTAATTGTTTCATATGAGCCATCTTTTAAAAGTTTAAACATGAATGTTGAGGGCGATAGGTTCGCTTCAATGATCCACACTTTACCTTCTTGATCGATTCCTAAGTCAATTCCGTATACACGATTTTTTGGATATGATTTTGCTAATTGTTCTGCAACTAAGAGGGACACCTGGTCTATTTCAGCTAATATATTGTTCATTTTTTCGCTGGGAAGTGATGCTCGATTGATTGCCTCTTCGGCACCTAATAACGCCTTGGCTACATTGGTAATGACATAGTTATTGGACGCAATCTTTGCCAGTTTTCCGGTTACAACCCATTCGGATGAGTTTCTTTTCCGTTGTACCATTACACGCAAATCAAAGGGATTATTATTAATGGTGGCAAGGGGAATTTTTTGCTGTACGATATAGCGGGGCTTTTTCCTTCTAAAGTGATTCTCGTTTAAATACGCGATAGTCTCTGTTTTTCCGTTTAAAATGATTTTTTTATTTTCTTTATGAAGTTCAATCTGTTCATCTTCCAGAGCTGATAATTGGGCCACTCCGATTCCTTGATAACCGAAACATGGCTTTAATATGACTTGGCTATGTTTCTCCAGCATTTCCCGCAATGTCTCTTCTGTAAAGTATTGGGTATCAGGCAGATAACCTAAAAGCCGCTCATCGCGAGACATCAGTTTATGTTTTGTATGTTTCCCATACGAAATTTTCATCATGTTGCTCCTTTCTTTGTTATAGCTCCTATTAAATGACTTATATATAGTATGTAAGTTTCGTATATTGGCTTGTACCCTTTGACTAATCATGTATCTATTTATCCCCTGTACTCGCCCTCTTGCACCATTAAAAGTTGGTTGTTTGGTCTGACTCCCTATACGAATATAGGTTTTTTTATCATTTTGTAATGCTATAAGAAACAAGCCTATTCTTTTTTCAAAGATTTAAATAGTATATTCTATCCAAATAAAAGGAGTGTGAAAAAATGGGAATTCGTATACCTTTTTGCCCGCGTTCTCAAGGGTTTTATGCACAGCGCTTCAGTACAACTGTTTTTACTGATTTGGAAGTTTGTGATGCCATCCAATGTATTAGTGCCAATTCAGCATTCTTTAATTCTGTATTAGCAACAGAAACAACCTGTGCTACTGTTCAAGGTGGACCATGTCCTGGAAACACGGCTACTCTTGAAGCATGTGCAACTTTTATCAGAGGGTTATTAACCAACGCTGGTGCTGATGCTGTATTAACAACATTTTGTGGAGTTGGCTTTCCTTCGGCTTTGAATAGCATTTTCCGGCAATATCTTACCAACCTATTAAATATCTGTATTTCTACCACAGTACAGCCATTTGGTTGTGTTGGCGGTGTTCTAGAGGAATACCGCGTAAACTTAACAGATGCACAAAGAGCAGCTTTGGGCTTTGCGGCAGGACAATGTGTGACTGTAGCAGACATTTTAGCCTTAGCCGAGTCTGCACTTTCTTCTTGCGGCGCTGTCTCTTTTGACCTGGCAATACTTGCAACTGTTCTAGGTGATATGGCACAAGACGCTGGAACAACTATTATTGTACCAGCTTTCTGTTAAGTTCCATCATCGGGGCAAACAAAGGGTAGAGTCAATTTATTGGGGTCTACCCTTTATTTGCATGCAAAAAAATTCTATTTTAGGACAAGTTTTGGAACCCTTCACTACTTGTACCATCTTATAGAGTAATGGCAACAGACAGGAGGTATATCATGGGAAATGTGGCTTTAATAACAGGAATTACAGGGCAGGATGGAGCCTATCTTGCTGAATTATTATTGAATAAAGGATACACGGTTCATGGCTTAAAACGAAGAAGCTCCCTTTTTAATACCGATCGAATCGACCACTTATATCAAGATCCCCGTGAACCTAATGCTAAATTTTTTCTGCATTATGGAGATTTGACCGACTCTACCAATCTGATTCGATTGATTCAGACCGTCCAACCAGATGAGATTTATAATCTTGGCGCGATGAGCCATGTCCATGTTAGTTTTGATACACCGGAATATACAGCGAATGTCGATGGTCTGGGAACACTTCGCATCCTGGAGGCTGTCCGAATTCTAGGACTTACCGCTAAAACAAAAATCTATCAAGCTTCCACCTCAGAGCTATATGGTCTTGTTCAGGCAGCACCACAAACAGAGAGCACGCCTTTTTATCCCCGCAGCCCTTATGCTGTTGCTAAGCTTTATGGATATTGGATTACCATAAATTATCGAGAAGCATACGGGATGTTTGCCTGCAATGGAATCCTCTTTAATCATGAAAGCCCTATCCGCGGTGAGACATTTGTTACTCGGAAGATTACCAGGGCCACAGCCAGAATCGCCTTGGGTCTGCAGGATCAATTGTATCTTGGGAATCTAAACGCCCAGAGGGATTGGGGACATGCCAAAGACTATGTGGAGGCTATGTGGCTCATGCTTCAGCAGAAGAATCCGCAAGACTTTGTCATAGCCACGGGAATTACTACAAAGGTGAGGGAATTTGTTCGTTTGGCATTTGGCCAAGTAGGCATTGAAATAGAATTTAAGGGAGAGAACCAAGAGGAAAAGGGGTACGTTAAAACGTGCCATCATCCGGAATTTCAGCTACCGGCTGGTAAGCAAGTTGTAGCTGTTGACCCTCGATATTTCCGTCCTACAGAAGTTGATTTCTTGTTAGGGGATCCGACTAAAGCGAAACAAGAATTAGGCTGGAATCCTAAATATGATTTGGATGGGCTGATTAAAGAAATGGTAGAAAGCGATATAACGGAAGCGAGAATGGAAGAATATTTAAGAAAGGGCGGTTACCACAGACATGATCATTTTGAATAAACAGATTCAAAGACAATGCTCCAGCCACCCTCTGAAGAAAGGATGTTTGCCTCCATTATGAAAATAATCATTTTATCTGGAGGTTCAGGAAAACGACTATGGCCTTTATCAAATGATTCAAGATCAAAACAGTTCCTAAAGGTTTTAAAAAAGGATGACGGAGAGTTTGAATCCATGATTCAAAGGGTTTGGAATCAGTTGAAAGCAGTCAATCTTCATCAATCCTCGTATATCGCTACCGGTCAAGCCCAAGCCGACATAGTTCTAAGCCAGCTTGGATCCGACGCCCCCCTCATCATTGAGCCGCAGAGAAACGATACCTTTCCAGCCATAGCGCTAGCCTCCGCTTATCTTTATTCCTGTATGAACGTAAATCCCGAAGAAGTGATCTGTGTGCTCCCTGTCGATCCCTTTGTCGAAAAAGATTACTTTGAACAAATCAAGGTATTGGAAAATGTTGTTCTGGAATCCGGCGCAAATATAGCTTTAATGGGCGGTAATCCAACTTATCCATCCGAAAAATATGGATACATTGTTCCAGAAAAAGAAAGTCAAATTTCTGGAAATAAATACCATATAAAGGTAAGCAATTTTGCAGAGAAGCCAAAGGAAGATCAAGCTAGACAATTCATTCAGCAAGGCGCTCTATGGAACTTAGGCGTTTTTGCCTTCAGACTTAAGTACATGCTCACATTAATGCAACATGAGGGGATTCCCGTGGAATATGAGGAGTTGAAAAATATCTATAGCCAGCTGCCTAAAATCAGTTTTGATTATGAAGTAGTAGAGAAAGCCGAGCATATTGTCGCCATCCCCTATGACGGAAAGTGGAAGGACCTGGGGACTTGGAACACATTAACTGAAGAAATGGATACCACCCTAATCGGAAAAGGGATTATCAGCGAGGACTCTGCCAATACCCATGTTGTCAATGAATTGGACATCCCTGTTACAGTTATTGCCGTTTCGGATATTGTAGTAGCCAGCAGTCCACAAGGCATATTAGTTGCGAATAAAGCTGCCAGTCACAAAATCAAGGATATGATGAAAGATGAGAAAGAAAGGCCCATGATTGAAGAGCTCAGGTGGGGATGGTATCAAGTCTTGTCCTACACCAAGTATTCAGATAATCATGAAACTTTGACCAAAAAAGTCGTGGTGGAATCTGGAAAAAATATCAGCTACCAATACCATTCAAAGAGAAGCGAGATCTGGATGATCCTTTCCGGCGTTGGCGAGTTTGTCCTTCAGGATCAGCTTTACAATGTCAAGCAGGGAGATGTGCTGAAGATTCCTGTAGGAGCGAAGCACGGGATTAAAGCAATCAGCAGTTTAGAATTTATTTCCGTGCAAATGGGCAGTGAACTGACCGAAAAAGATAGCACTTTACTTTTTATGACATGGGAAGAAGTCATTAAACATTGTAAAAAATAAGAACAGGATGCTTATTCGGTCATCCTGTTCTTTACATACCAATCAATCGTTTTTTGTAAGCCTTCTTTCAATGTTGTACTAGCTTCAAATCCAAAAAGAGCTTTTGATTTGGCTACATCCAAGCATCTCCTTGGTTGACCGTCCGGCTTGTTGCTGTCCCATACGATTTCTCCCGTGAACCCAGTTTGATTTGCAATCATGGACGCCAAGGCATGAATGCTAATTTCCTCACCCGTTCCAACATTAACCGGTTCTGCGCCATTATATTTTTCCGTCGCCAGCACAATGGCTTCAGCGGCATCCTCTACATATATGAATTCTCTTGTTACTTTCCCCGTTCCCCAAGCTTGAATGCGCTCTTGTCCTTTTTCCTTTGCCTCCACACATTTTCGAATAAGAGCAGGAATGACATGTGAGCTTTCAAGATCAAAATTATCCCTCGGTCCATACAAATTAACCGGAAGCAGGAAAATGGAATTGAATCCGTACTGCTGACGATAGGCTTGTGATTGCACAAGAAGCATCTTTTTCGCAAGACCATATGGGGCATTAGTTTCCTCCGGATACCCCTCCCATAATGCTTCTTCTTTAAATGGGATGGCAGCAAATTTGGGATAAGCACAAATCGTTCCGCAAATTACAACCTTTTCCACTTGGTTTAGACGGGCCGCCTCCATCAAGTGAATCCCCATCGCAGCATTGTCGTAAAATAATGTTCCCGGCTTTTTACTGTTGGCGCCAATCCCCCCCACAGATGCTGCCAGATGAACGATGATATCGGGTTTGGTATCCTTCACGAGTGAAAAGGCAACAGAGGAATCCCGAAGATCGTATTGGTGGCTGCGCGGGATAATGAGCTCAGCACAGCCTTTCTCCTTAAACTGCTCTATAACATGGGAACCTAGAAAACCTGCTCCTCCTGTAACCATGATTTTTTTCCCCTTCATGTACACTCTCCTTCCTATTGAGGTTTCAACTGGATCACTTTCTTCTCGCTTGTCACTAAATTACTTTTGGCGCGAATAAAATCATCTATAATGGCGAATAAATTATATTTGTTTAATATCATCTCTTTAGCTGCTGCAATCTTGCCTATGGATTTTTCGTAGAAGTTGTTTTGAATACATGCTTCAATAGTTTTGATGGAATTCCCAACATCATGTATGTCAATGGTAGAGAAAGCGCTTGGATCAAAATAATCATTCAAATTAGGGCAGCCGCAATAGATGGGATAAGCGCCTCCCAAAAATGTATCTGCAATTTTTTCTGTCCAATAATCTGTATAATTGCTATTTTCAATTGTAATGTGATATTTATAATCAGCAATCGCATCCCATTTATCATTAATGCTCCGAATACCACTCCCAAAAATATCAAGTTGGTCTCCAAAATGATTGGATAAGGCTCTTACGAAGTTGATCCTATTTCTATGTCCTTGCGAAAACCTTTTATTAGAGGTAATAACTGACATTAACTTAGTTTTTTTATACTCTTTATGTGCTAAAAGCTGGTCATAATCCTTTGCTATTTTAAATTTTCCTGGAATATTTTGACGCATACTTTCACGTCTTTTTCTACGCCTATTTCTACGTATATTTTGATGATTATTTTTAGGCATCTCTTTAATAAGACCAATATGCCATGGCAATCCTAGCTCCATATGAAGGACATTGGGATGATCTAAATTTCTATGGCATGTAATGACAGTGTTAAATTGCTTTAAAAAATTCGGCTTAAACCGAACCAATGATGGCGGCTCCACTGTTATCAATATAATGTTTTCTGGAGGGCATCTGGCCGTCTCTACCTTGTTTAAACCTTGGAATACAATCCAATAGTCACATTCTTCAATATTCTCATTTACAAAAAACTGGCAGTCTCCCCATATTCCCTTGGACCCGGGTGTTTGCCGTAATAAAGGTATTCGAGGATTAATAAATGAAATCTTCACTTTTTTATAGTCCATAATAGGTAAAAATCCTTCCCTCGTAAATTGGGACCAGCTTCAGTTAAGCCCCTTGTGTTTATATATTTTCAAACATGATTGACTCCCTCTTCATGCTAGATATTATCCCGGTCTTCTATTCTATGTGTCGGTACTTTTAATGATTGGGTATATATAAGTCTTTAAACAAAGAAAAAACCACAGTCCAAACGACTATGGCAATTCTACAATGATATACTTAACTTTCAAGAAAATTTTACCTATAGTTGGAAATTTTAGACCACTAATCGGATTTGATTTCCTGATGGGTCATTTGTTACATAATAATCTGCTTCTTGGTTTATCGGGGCGCCAAGCAGCCTTAGCTGCTGTATTGCTTTCTCTCTTTCTGCTTCATCCGGGAAGACCAGAGTATACCAGCTTAAGCCGACACTATTTTCCGGAGGGGTTGGAGCCCCCACACCCTGCCAAGTGTTTATTGCAATATGATGATGGTATTTTCCTGTTGAAAGAAAGGCTGCCTGCGGATAATAACTGACCACTTCAAAGCCAAGCCCATTTGTGTAGAAATCTTCTGCTTTTTTCAAATCGCCAACGTGAAGATGGATGTGGCCCATAATTGTCCCGGGAGGAAGACCAGTCCATTCCGCATTACTTTCCGCAAGAATCCCTTCCGCATCCAGTTGTTCGGTTGCCATCTCCACTAAATTATTTTTCCAAGTCCACTCGCCAGATGGGCGATCTCGGTATACTTCAATCCCATTGCCGTCCGGGTCATTGAGGTAGAGCGCCTCACTGACATAATGATCCGCAGCACCCAGGGGATAGCCCGTTTGAAGCAAGTGCCTTAAAAAGACCGATAAATCGGCACGTGATGGCAATAAGATGGCAAAATGATACAAACCAGATGTATTAGCCGGCTTCGGGCTCACATCTGCAGGCTGTTCAAGCGTTAATAGCGGTTTTTTCCCGTCTGCTGTTAAAACGGCCTGCTGTACGGTTTTCTCCAATACTTGAAGTCCAATGATATTTTGATAAAAGGTAACTGAATAGTCCAGATTCTTTACCTTAATTGTGACCTCACCAACATAAATATTAGGTTCTTGATGAAACTTTTCCATTTTATCTATCCTCCACTTCTTTTTTAGAAGTTGCTTTTATTATTCTTAATTTAATTTAATATTTCATTCATATTGTCGGCATTCGCTTCACTTAAAGTGTACCTTGTATTTATCTTGAATTCAATTATTTTAAAATCAAATTACTTTTAATAACTATATATAGTCTTTATACTTTCTTTACAGTAAGTTAAGAAAATATCCATGTTTCTCTAATACAATGGAGTTAACAAACACATTGGAGGGATTGGATGAAGGTTTCAGTTGCTGGAGCAGGATATGTAGGCTTGGTCACGAGTGCTTGTTTAGCAGAATTAGGACATCAGGTAACGTGCATAGATATACAAAAAGAGAAAATCGACATGCTCCAGTGCGGACGTTCACCCATTTATGAGCCAGGATTAGAGACACTATTAGAAAAAAATCTGCGTAACGGGCAACTGCATTTTACCACGGATCCTCATCAGGCATATTCAGGTGCAGCCATCATTTTCATAGCAGTTGGAACACCTGAAACACATGACGGTTTTGCAGACCTAAAATACATACATGTGGTTGCTCATACCATTGCCAACTATATTGATCAGGATGTCATTGTCTGTACAAAAAGCACGGTTCCAGTCGGTACAAACGAGATCGTTCAACAAATTATTGACAGTAGGAAACCTCCTAACCTACATGCAGAAGTGGTGGCCAATCCCGAATTTCTACGCGAAGGCGCAGCAATTATTGACTTTTTCCACCGAGACCAAATTGTGATTGGCACCAGTCATCGTGAAACAGCAGCTTTTATGGAACAATTTTATCTGCCGTTAAATATTCCGATTATGAAGACAGACACCAGAAGTGCAGAAATGATTAAATATGCTGCTAATGCCTTTTTAGCTACAAAAATTAGTTTTATCAATGAAATAGCAGCCATTTGCGATAATGTCGGTGCGGATATAGAGGAAGTTGCTTTTGGCATCGGTCAAGATAAACGGATTGGCCATCATTTTTTTAAAACTGGGATTGGCAATGGCGGTTCCTGTTTTCCTAAGGATATTAAGCAATTGATACGTTTCGAATGAAAAATTTTTAAAGGAGCAGCGAACATGACAAGATGGATTCAGACAATGTATGGCTTTGAGTGCCGGGTGTTACTACGGGTAAACCGTCATTTTGATAAAAAGCTGTTAAATCTATTTTTCCGAACGGTTACACATCTTGGAGGAGCGGACGTCACCATTGCTTCTGCACTCCTCCTTATCTTTTTATCATCTGGTGAGGCAAAATTGACAGCAATCGCCAGTGCACTTGCGTTATCAGCGAGCCATATTCCGGTCCATATAATCAAACAGCTGTTTCCACGAAAAAGGCCGTATTTAATGATCAATGAAACCAAGTTCCCTGCGAACCCATTGCAGGATCATTCATTCCCATCGGGGCATACAACAGCAATTTTCTCTGTTGTGACCCCTTATGTATTATTCAACCCGCAATTGGCAAGTGTTCTTATTCCTTTAGGTATCTGTGTGGGAATATCGCGCATTTATTTAGGGCTTCACTATCCTTCAGATGTCCTCGCAGGAGGAATGCTTGGAGCCATTACGGGGATTTTATGCTTTTGCATTTTAGTTCTATAACAAAATGAAAAAAGGTAAAAAGGGTGTCAGGCACCATGAATATGGTGCCTGACACCCTAAATAATATATGCACGATACATTTGTTTAATTATGCTTCGACTACGTTTGGCTGTTGGTAAACTTCTGTTTCGATTTCACCTGTTGCTTTGCCTGTTAGGACACCGGCTGTTAAGGCGCCGCTTACGTTTAGGGCTGTACGGCCCATGTCGATTAACGGTTCAACAGAGATTAATAGTCCTACAATTGCAACTGGAAGATTCATAACCGAAAGAACGATTAAGGCAGCAAATGTCGCACCGCCGCCAACGCCCGCGACTCCAAATGAACTGATTGCAACTACTAGAATAAGAGTAAGAATAAATGATGGGCTGAATGGATCGATTCCTGCAGCAGGAGCGACCATTACCGCTAACATCGCTGGGTAAATACCGGCACAGCCATTTTGACCGATGGAAAGTCCGAATGAACCGGCAAAGTTGGCAATTCCTTCAGATACACCAAAGTCTTTTGTTTGTGTTTTGATTGTCATTGGCAATGTTCCCGCACTTGAACGTGAGGTAAAAGCAAAGGTTAAGGTCGGCAATGCTTTTTTCACAAAGTTTACAGGGCTCAGCTTTGCAAATGAAATAAGCAGTAAATGAACAATGAACATCAGAATAAGCGCCACATATGAGGCAATGACAAACTTACCTAACTTCGCAATCGCTGCAAAATCACTCGTTGCTGTTACCTTGGTGATAATAGCCAAAATTCCATACGGTGTAAGACGTAAAATAAGTGTAACAACCCTCATGATAATCTTATAAAAAGTATCAATAATCTTGGCAAAGAACTCTGCATGCTCGGGATCTTTTCTCTTAACTCCCAGGTAAGCCACACCAAGAAAAGCAGCAAAGATAACAACCGCAATTGTCGATGTCGGACGGGCACCTGTTAAATCTTGAAACGGATTACTTGGAATTAATTCGAGTAATTGCTGCGGCATCGTCATATTTTCAACGCTAGCCACCCGTTCCACTAACAGTTCATTCCGTGCTTTTTCGGCATCACCCTCAGCTAGATGAATACCATCAAGACCAAATCCTAAAGCAGAACCAATACCAATTGCTGCAGAAATAGCGGTTGTTCCGAGCAGGATTCCAATCACAAGAAAACTAATTTTTCCGATATTTTTAGTCAACTTTAACTTAGTAAAGGCACCGACAATTGAAATAAATACAAGTGGCATGACCACCATTTGTAAAAGTTTAACGTATCCGTACCCTACAACGTTAAACCAATCGATCGAACCAGTAGTTACTTCATGCGTTGTTCCGTAGATTAAATGAATAATAAAACCAAAAACAATACCTAACCCCAATGCAGTAAATACACGTTTTGAAAATGAAACATGTTTTTTCTGCATGATAAATAATCCAAACATTAATAATAATAGGATTGCAATATTCACAATGATTAGAATGGTATTCACAATAATCCCCCTTATTTAATTTATTGAAAATTTTAATACATTTATTCCAATGAGTCAAGTCGGAATTTAATTTTTCTTTCCCCGCTTTCTCCATGGATAATTAATCATTTAGCATTCAAATAATGTGCCATCATAGAAAATTCTATTCCAATCACTAAAAAATGGTGTCAGGCACCACTTGTGGACAAATGTCCATTTATGGTGCCTGACACCGTTTGTCCCTATTCACAAGTGGCAATAGTGGATTCATTACGAAAAAACTCTCTGATCATCCCTTCGACAAGGGCAGGGACTTCCTCAAATGCATTTTTTATATGCAGTCGCTCTGTCCGTTTGTGAGCGTCTTTTCCAAATGGACCAACATTTAAGACAGGGGCCTGCAGCTTAGCCATTGCATCAAATGGGATACTGTAGCTTCTGCCCCAGACAGGTGTATTTGCTTTGAAAGCCGTCCATCCCTCTTCTAAGTCTTGATAATTCACATAGCTTAAATCGCTGATTCCATTGAAATAATGTACTTGCCCCACATCTAAGCCAAATTGTTGAAGACCCTGTTTTTTCACGTATTCAACACACTGCTTAACCAGTGCATTCGCAGAAGAATTAACCGCAGGGTAGTATGGCGGCGCAAAAAGCAGGACCATAGCCGGGGCCAGTTCTTGACACTCGATCATCAGCGTATCGGCGATTCGAAATGACTTTTCCCGGTCATCCCACTCTGCATGTTTATTAACCGCAGCTTTAACCTCCTCCACAAAATCGGGGCCAAATTTATGAATCGCATGGTCTTGGAGATCCTCATAACGCATGACCCTGACTTCTCGGATCGCATCCACGGCTTGTGCTTTACAAACCTCCCTGTACGCAAGATTACAGGCTCTAGCTGCATCTGCTGCAACAGTTTCAAAAATCCGCATGATTTCGTCAGCATTTCGTTCCATTAAAAACACATTATACAAGGCGGCTGCCCGGTAAGGGGTTTGAACCGAATACTCCAGCTTTAAATCCTTTTGCTGAAGGGTAACCGGCAGTGGTGTTGTTTCTCCCTTCACCGTCTCTTGTAAACTCTGATTCCATTCCATCCGTTGGGTCAAAAATGATGCAATATATGGAGCGGTAATTCCACTTAGAGGTTCCCCCACATGTGTCTCTTTCCCGTAAAAAAGAGCCGATGGCATGATTTTGCCTATTGAACCGGAATACACATAATAATTACGATCACCCGGTTCTTGTGAAAATACTGGCTCCCCATTTAAGAAAAGGCTATAGGAAAGTTGATGCACTTCTTTTAATTCTAATAGTTTAGTCACTGCTGCACGCATACCGGCGGAATTGACCTCTTCATCCGGAACAGTCAAAAGGAGAAGATTAATCGGCCATTGTTCAGCAGCTGCTTTTTCGATCAACCCCATATGCATGACAAGCCCCATTTTCATATCCATGGTACCGCGTCCGAATAAATACTCACCCGATTTCAAATCTTGTTGGGCATTCTCCGGCAACTCATCCATTCTGCTTAGAAGTAATTTGGTTAATTCCTCCGGCTGATAAGCAAACTCCTCAATGTCACCATATTCTTCAGTATTCACCGTATCAAAATGACTAATCAAAACAATCGTTTCCAATGCATCAGGATGCTTATACAAAGCCGTTAAAAAATGCCGATCCAAATCAACGTCATGAAGAGACAAAAAATTAGGGTTTTCCTTATAATAAGCCAATTCCTGAAGCTTCGCTCGAACCTTTAAGGGAAATTCACGCTCTCCCTCTGTTAACGTCATACTCTTCCAACTCACCACTTCACACAATAAACGGCGCAATGCCTCTGGCGTTCCCCACATAAGCTGTTCCATTCACACCATAACTCCTTCAACAAAATGATAATAAGAAAATAGGGACAGCACCCATCAGTTCGAGCAGTGTCCATCTAGGGTGGACACTGTCCACGAATGGTGCCTGACACCCTTTAGTAACTCTCTATAGTGTTTTCGTTTCCGAGTTCGTTCCCGAGTTCGTTTCCGTTTCTATTTCTGGGCTGGTCTGCCCGCTTTTTTTGTTTTTAATGTAATAGAATAGGTAGCAGGTGAGTAGGAATCCTATGCCGACTAGGAGGCCAACTAATTGGGTTGGGTCGAATGCCAGGAATATTAGGATTGAGACACAGAAAATGATACAAATGAGCGGGATTAATGGATAAAAAGGAACTTTGTACTGTAAGTCCTCTAATTTCCCGCCGGCCTTTAGGTATTTACGACGGAACATCAATTGCGAGAGGGCAATACCGATCCAAGAAATCGTAACCGAAATCCCTGCGATAGACATTAATAGAACAAACACTGTATCAGCTGCTACAACGCTTGTCAGTAAAGATAATAGAGAGAAAATCATTGTAAACACAAGGGCTGTAAAGGGAACCTTGCGTTTGGACAATTTTCCAAACAGCTTCGGTGCCATCCCATCATGCGCCATCGCCCAAAGCAGACGTGTTGATGCATAAATACACGAGTTTCCTACTGATAAAATCGCCGTCAGGATGACAAAATTCATAATATCCGGTGCGAAAGGAATCCCCGCTAAATCCATCAATGTCACAAATGGGCTTTCTAATAAACCGAGTTCCTTGGTAGGAAATATGGCAGATAAGATAATAATCGATGCAAGATAAAAGACGATAATTCTAATAAGAACATTTCGAATGGCACGAGGGATATTTTTCTGAGGCTCCTCACTTTCTCCAGCCGCAATCCCGATTAGCTCCGACCCTTGGTAGGAAAAGATAACATTCATCATTGTAACAAACAGAATCGCAATCCCTGCTGGAAATAAACCAGTGGGTGCTAAATTCTCTAAAAATGGCGCGGGTCTGTTTTCTAACGGAATCACACCAAAAATAGCCCCGGCCCCAATAATAATAAAGAAAATAACTGCCACTACTTTAATGCCGGCAAACCAATACTCGGCTTCTGCAAAGCCTCTTGTCGTCAAGGCATTAAGGACAAATAACAATGCAATAAAAATAGCACACCAAATCCAGACAGAGATATCCGGAAACCAGCGTTTCATCAAGATACCGGCAGCGGTAAACTCAACCCCTGCCGTTGTGGCCGATCCAATAAAATACATCCACCCTAACGAAAATCCCGCCGATGGACTGATAAATTTACTAGCGTACGTTTGAAAAGAGCCAGTAACAGGCATATGAACCGCAAGCTCCCCCAAGCACACCATGACAAGGTATAAAATGATCCCGCCAAATAAATACCCTATTAAAGCTCCTCCTGCTCCCGCCTGATTAATCGTATAACCTGCGTTTAGAAACAGCCCCGTTCCAATAACTCCCCCTAACGAAAGCATAAATAAGTGCCGCCGTTTCATGGACCGATTCAATTGATTTTCCTGACCCTCTTGTCCGACCATCCTTCTCACACCCCTCGTATTGTGCTGTGCAGATTGTTCCTAAAACCGTAATGACAAGCAGCTTAATCCACCATCTAATTTTCGAAATTCCGACATTTCAAGCTCAATGGTTTGATAGCCAGCATCGTTAATTTGTTGTTTTGTAACCGGGTATCCCGCCGGAATGATGACATAATCATTCACGCGAATACAATTTGCCGCATACTCTTCCTCAGGAGGGACAATAATTTTTGAATAAGAATTGAAATCCGGATGGTCGATAAACTCCCCGGCCACAACAATCGTTTGGTTTCCTAAATAGGCAATTCCAGTTTTTAAATGAAAGAACTTATCTAAATGAACAATAGTAGCTTTATAGTTTTCTAATTCTAAAATTTGTTTTAATTGCTCAGCTCCCTGCTGGTTTGTCCTTGCAGATATTCCAATATAAAAATGATCCTCTATTTGTAAAATATCGCCGCCATCCAGCGTTCCGGGAGCTTTTATATAGTAAATATTTTCATAGAATGACTTGACTGCAGGTTCCATTTCTTGAATCTCTCCATTACGGGTAAGAGCGCCTGGATTGCTAATAACCGCAAAGCCCGGTGTCAGCACAGCGGTATCCTCAACGAATGTCGAGTCCGGATATTCGTTATTGCTAGGCAGGATGGTCACATCTACCCCGCATGTCTTCAATGCATCAATATATGCAGCATGCTGTTCTAATGCTTTTTCCAAATTAGGAATCCCTAAATCGGAAGTCGTTAATCCGTTGACATAACTTTCCCCAGGTGTTTTGACAATCGTGTTTTTAAACATGTTGGCTCCTCCCTTCATTTGTTCTACCCGCGACTTACTGGACATGTTAAGCATGTTGGTCCTCCTGTTCCTAAATAAGAGATTTCATTTCCTTCATATTCATAGACAGTTGCTCCTGCTTCGATTAACTGTTCCTTTGTGTAAGGGCTTCCATAAGCCATAACACAAACTCTTGGTGCTAAAGCAAGTACGTTGCAGCCAAGCCGGCCGTATTCATTATCTGGTACTTCAATCAGTTGAAAACCGCGCTCAATTAGCATTTGCCTTAGAAAGACAGGCATGAGTCGCGAATAAACAACTGCCAAGTTTTCATCTACAATACTGATAAAAGACATCAGATGCAGACACTCTTCTTCCCCTTGGTCATGCGGCAGCTGAACAACTATACATTCGTCGACTAAATCCTTTGTCATCTCCTTGATTTGGCGGATTGCCTCGTCATTTGTTCGATAACCGCGCCCAATTAATAATGTACGATCATCCAGCCAAACAAGATCCCCACCGTCGGCTACCGCATCACCAGACAATTCACCTAATATTGGAATCTCCTTTTCTTGTAAAAATTCCTTATACACTTCTGCTTCCGGCTGACGCAGTTTTTTTCCTGATTTTAATATAATCGCGCCCTTTTTCGTGAACTTAACAGGGTCGTGGGCATAAAGAGAATCCAAGCCGACCCGTTCGGATACTGGTAAAAACTCAATTTGGCCCACATGTTCCTTCATAATCGAAAGAAACTGTTCATATTCATTCTGTGCCTTCATAAAATTAGGTTCATTTATATAGTTGAATTTCTTCCATTCATTTCGCAGATGCTCTTGACTCTGAAAGGCATCCTTTGGGTGTTTAACGATTACAGTATTTAGTTTTTTGTACATCGACGATACCAAGTTTTTTTCCTCCCTTTTCCGTATAATGGAATGCATTTCCCCTGACAGGAAAACTTATAATATGATATTATAGGAGCAAGAAACGCATGTCAATATATTTCGAATTTACTGATAACAGATAAATCAAATTAATAACTTTCTATTGAAAGAGATAAATTTTATGGGGATGATACTGTGCAGACAATTGATAGGGCTATGCAAGTAATCAAAGTTCTTGCTAGAAATGAAACGAAAAAATGGTACTCGATTACCGATTTGTCGAAGGAATGTGACTTACCGGTTAGTACGATGCACCGGCTTTTGCAATCGATGAAATCACATGGGTTAATCCAACAGGATCCCGAGCTGAAACTCTATTCAATGGGGAACACATGGCTGGAATACGGATTGCAAATGTATGATACCTTTGATTTTGTAGGGCTGATACGTCCCGAAATGGAGCAGTTAATGCGTGAAGTGGAGGAAAGTGTTTACTTTAGTAAACCAACTGGGTTAGAATCGCTGGTCGTCGAAAGAATCGATTGTCCGCATAACCCTATCCGTATCTATGACCAACTTGGGATCCGAATTCCTTTGCATATTGGGGCGGCAAATAAAGTGATGCTCGCAAATATGCCGATGAAGGAGGCAGCCCTAATTGTTGATTCATTGGTGCCAGTGGAGGATAAAGAGGATTTCTTGCAATTATTAAGAAAGGTTCGAAAACAAGGATTTGGAGAGAGTCACGGTGAGAGAACACCGGGCACCTCTGCCGTCGCGGCCCCGCTCTTTAATCAAATGAACGAACTCATCGGCGCACTAAGCATCGGTTATGTCAATTACAATGTAACAGAAGAAAAACAAAACCTATTAACCGAAAAAGTAATCGAATACGGACTGCGGATCACCTCCAAACTCAAAACCAAATCATAGGGTGTCAGGCACCATTTGCAGTTCGCACATAGTATAAAGGGTGTCAGGCACCATTCGTGGACATTGTCCACGGGTGGTGCCTGACACCCTTACTATTATTCTCAACTTGCCAATGGCAGTTTTATTTCGACTATGGTTCCTTCTTTTAATTTGCTTTTATAGACTATGCTGCCGTGGTGCTGTTTTAGGATTTTGTGGCAGATCATGATGCCGAGTCCTGTTCCTTTTTCTTTTAAACTATAGAAAGGCTCACCTAAGCGAGGCAGTAATTCCTCGGGGATGCCGCAGCCTTGATCTTGAACAGAAATAATGCACTCATCTGTCAGCCCCTTTCGAAGGTTAACCTGAATGTCTCCGCCCTGCGGCATTGCCTCTATCGCGTTCTTGAAAATATTTAAGAACACCTGCTTTAATTGATTCTTTTCCCCTGTAATCATAAACGGTGATTCCTCAAACTGTAAGTTAAATTGAATATTGTTCAAAAGTGCCTGGGGTGATAATAATTCAAGTGTATTTTCAATTAAGTCTCTTACATCAATTACGTTGAGCTGCACGGCTTGTGGTTTCCCCAATGTGAGAAGTCCGCTAGTAATACTTTCAATCCTTTCTAATTCACTTAAAAGCAGGTCATTATATTCAATCGAACTATTTTCCGCTTTATATAACTGAACAAAGCCTTTAATGGTGGTAAGAGGATTGCGAATTTCATGGGCTACTCCGGCAGCTAATTCTCCGACAATCGAGAGCTTTTCAGATTGCAAAAGAATTTCTTCGGATTTTTTCCGTTCGGAGATATCACGGCTGATCAGGACGATATTCTCTATCGCTTCTTTTTCGCCTTTAACAGGCATACAGCGGGACTCCACTTCAATCCAGCGGTCTTCCTTATGCTTCAAACGAAACTCCAATGATTGGGACTCTTTCTGTTCAAACATCTTCAAGATTGCCATTTGAAACTTCGTCACATCGTCCGGATGAATAAACTTGCATAATTCAATCCTTTCCAGTTCACAGCATTGGAATCCTAACACATGCTCGTGCGAAGGAGAGAAATAACTGATCGACTGCTCTTTATTCATCACCATGATGAGGTCAGACGTATTCTCTGCGATAAGGCGGTACTTTGATTCACTTGCCTCCACCATTTTGTACATTTCCGATAATCGATTATTTAAGCGATACAGCTTTAAATATGACTCAATAAGTAATACCCCAATGATGACACCTAACATCACGAATAATAGATATTGAATATGGAAGAAAGGTTCATCTCTAAATACGTTAAATATGATGGGTATAATGATTATATAGATGAATAGATACGCTCCATATAGAATAACACTTTTTTTCACTGGGGTAAGACGCTTTGTATACAAATGGATGAGAGAAAAAACAATCATAATGATGGTCCATCCAATAATTGCCGGAGTCCAATGACCACTTGAAAACAGTCTGGAGGTCAAAGCAAATATCCCGGTAATAAAGCCTGGCGCGGGTCCAAAATAGGCAAAAACCAGAATGACTGGGGCGTAGCGAATGTCATAGGAGTACCCATTTTGTTGAAAAGATAGCGCTACGAGGATAACCGAAACAATTCCACCATACAATCCGACCCAAAAATCAACCTGCTTCAGCGGTTTAAGATTAATGAATGAACGAATGATTAACGGCGTACTTACTAATAGTGAAAATATTGAGAGATTAATAATGTAGTCTAAAAGAACCAACTGACTCCCACCCATACTATGTCGAATTTATCTATTCTCTCTTATCTTAAACTACAGTTTGTACTATTTCCATATGGTAGATATAATTTTTATTGGAATTTCCATCCATATAGGCAGGAAAATTTATTAGTTTGAAACCAAGCCTCATTCCTATTTAATATCATGCAATTTGCATTTTTCATAAAAACTGGTTTTTCCTATTTCCAGCAGCTTGGCGGCATCCTGCTTATTTCCATTTGTCACGGCCAGTGCTTGGAGAATCGCTTCCTTTTCAACTTTGGCAAGCGTATCCTTTAATGAAGGGATCGGTAGTTGCTTATTTACTAAAGGATCCTTCATAACCGTATTTGTTTCGTTCATTTGGCTGGCCACCAACTCTTGGTCACGTAAATATAGCGGCAGGTGGTATATGTCAATCATTTTACCGTCTAACACATTGATCGCCCGCTCAAGCACATTTTCAAGTTCACGAATGTTTCCCGGCCATGTATGCTGCATCAGCCTTTGTTCTACCTCCGTAGAAAGTTCAATTCTTCTTCGAAAAAATTTACCTTCCATCTTTTTCAATAGTGTCATAGAAATTAATGGAATGTCCGCTTTTCGCTTTCTTAGTGGAGGTATCTCGATTTTGATTACATTTAACCGGTAATATAAATCCTGACGAAACTTCCCTTCTTCCACCATTTTTTCTAAATCGCGATGGGTAGCAGCAATGATTCGGACATCAATAGGAATAGATTTTTGTCCGCCTACCCGCTGCACTTCTTTTTCTTGTAAAACTCGCAAAAGCTTACTTTGCATCGATAGCGGCATATCACCGATTTCGTCTAGAAACAAAGTTCCATTATTTGCAACTTCAAACTGCCCCTTTTTTCCGCCCCGTTTCGCACCGGTAAAAGCCCCTTCATCATAGCCGAATAATTCTGATTCTAGTAAATGCTCTGGAATCGATGCGCAGTTGATGGCAACAAATGGAAGAGTGGACCGACCGCTATCGTTGTGAATGGCATGGGCAAATAATTCCTTCCCAGTACCTGACTCACCCGTTAATAACACAGAAGAATTGCTTGCAGAGATACGTTCAGCCAGTTTTTTTGCAGCGAGAAATGATGCACTATTTCCAATTAAATCGTGAAAATGGTATTTACTTTTTAACTCTTTTTCCACTTTTGTTTTATAATATTTCAGTTCTTCCGCCAGATTCTGAATCTTTGTTTTATACATCCGCCATTCCTCAGGATTACGAAACATCACTGTTCCTAAGGCGCCTACTATTTCACCATCTACAATCAGCGGAAAGCGGTTTGCAACCATCTCACTTCCGTTTATCGGATGAACAGCAGCCAGCTCTTTTTGGCCTGTCTTAGCGACGATGTGCATACGCGTATTTTCAATCACATCTTGTACGGGGCGGTTGATGGCATCCACAACGGTCGTTCCTAAAAACTCACAATAAGCCTCATTTATATAGAGAATAATACCGTCACGATCGACCACAACAATTCGTTCTCCCAGAAGATTAATGATTTGCTCGTGCCAATTAAGTGGAATCGCTTCCATTCCTCGGTGCATCTTTTCACGCCCTTGCTAGATTTGATAAGTTCATTATAACAAAAAGTAAATTGGCTGTTACCCCGATAAAAAGAATCCTATTCCCTGTAATCGAATAGGATTCTAGAACTCTATTATTGAGCAGTGTATCCGCCATCCAAAATAACCGCCTGACCAGTAACTCCTCTGCCTTTATCACTAGCCAAAAAGACAGCATAGTCTGCAATTTCCGTTACGGATAAAAGCCTTCTTTGCGGCACGAGCGGGAATAGAACCTCTTCAATTACACTGTCTAAGCTAACATTTCTTGTTCTAGCCAAATCTCCCAGCTGATTTCGTACGAGCGGCGTATCAACATAGCCAGGGCATAGGGCATTCACGGTAATTCCATGTGCAGCACCTTCTAATGCGGCAACCTTCGTCAAACCAATTACACCGTGCTTTGCACTATTATAGGCAGCCTTCCCTGCAAACCCGATGACCCCATTAATGGAGGCCATATTAATAACTCGACCGAATCCTTGCTTTTTCATTATAGGGAATACATGCTTTATCCCGATAAACGGAGCAGTAAGCATGATTTTTAAGAGCAGCTCGAATTTTTCAGTAGGAAATTCCTCAATTGGCGAAACGTATTGCATTCCGGCATTATTCACTAAAATATCTAGGCTTCCAAATGTTTCGTATGCTGACTGAAGGCTTTTTTTGAAAGCTTCTTCATTCGTAACATCACATGGAGCTGACAATGCTTCAAACCCCTGCTCTTTTAATGCAGCCGCTACCTGTTTACTTTTTTCGGCATGTACATCTGAAATCACCACTTTCGCGCCTTCCTGTGCAAAAGTTTTTGCGATTTCCAATCCAATCCCACTTGCAGAACCTGTAATAAATGCTTTTTTTCCTTCTAATGACTTTTTCATACAAGATCCTCCTTAAATGACTAACGGACTTTTAAATAATTCCAAAGATAGAATAAAGCGCGATGACGAAGAAAACAGCTATTGTTTTAATGATGGTAATAGCGAAAATATCGCGGTACGATTGCTTGTGAGTTAATCCTGTAACAGCAAGCAAGGTAATAACGGCCCCGTTATGCGGAAGTGTATCCATTCCACCCGATGCCATCGCGACAACACGGTGCATGACTTCTGGCGGAATATTAGCTGCCGCTATCGCCTGATTGTATTTATCAGCCATCGCCCCTAACGCAATCCCCATTCCACCGGAGGCAGACCCGGTAATACCGGCAAGGGAACTAGTTGTTACAGCACCATTGACAAGCGGATTCGTAAAGGTATTCGAGATACCATCACTAATTTTCGCAAAGCCTGGAAGTGAGGAAATAATCCCGCCAAACCCGTATTCGGCCCCTGTATTCATGGTGGCAAGCAAGGCACCGGCAATACTTAGATTTAGACCTTCTTTAAAATTCACGGTAACGCGCTTCCAATTGTAAGCAAGTGACGAGACAATCCCGACGACTAGCGCCATTTCTATCGCCCAAATCGCTGCAACCGCCGCTACATCTACTGAATAGGCTTTTAAACCGATCGCTGAAAAATCAAAGCCATTCGGATACCATTTTGGTATGTAGGTAATGAATAGTTTATTTGTCACCCCTACGAGAATCAGCGGGACAAATGCCATTATTTGTTTGAAAACAGATTGACTAGAAGTTAAATCAGGGGCAGATTCATCCTTTTCCTTTGATACTGCCAACTCTACGGCTGCAGCAGTCTCTTTATTGAAGCCATAGTACCCTTCTCCTGCTTTTTCCGCCTTTTTCCTTCTCATCTCCAGATATAGCAGTCCAAGACCTAAGACAAAAATAGCCCCGATGATGCCAAGTGTTGGCGCGGCATAAATATTCGTTTTAAAGAAGGCTATTGGAATGACGTTTTGAATTTGCGGCGTTCCCGGTAAAGCATCCATCGTAAAGGTAAAGGCACCAAGTGCTATGGTCCCTGGGATGAGCCGCTTCGGAATATCAGCTTGTTTGAACATTTGTGCAGCAAATGGATAAATGGCAAAAACAGCTACGAATAGACTTACACCGCTGTAGGTTAAAATAGCCCCCAATAACACAATCGTCAGCATGGCGCGTTTTGCACCAAGCATGCGGACAATGGTCTTGGCAATGGACTCAGCAATCCCCGACATTTCCACGACCTTCCCAAAAATGGCGCCTAATAAGAAGACTGGGAAGTAGGATTTAATAAACCCAACCATTTTTTCCATGAACACACCTGAGAAGAACGGTAAAACATGGCTTGGGTCAACAAGCAGTACCGCCAAAAGTGCACAGAGTGGCGCAAATAAGATAACTGAAAAACCCCGGTAGGCAACAAACATCAGCAGTCCAAGTGACAAAAGAATAATAAATAATTGCATGCAAATCCCCCTTTTTTGTTTTTTGTAAGCTTCACATAGCTGTTAATGGGTAAGCGTTTACAAATTGAAACTTACATAATTTTAGTTGCAATTTTCATGCCAACTTTATCACCTTTTCTGAAAAATAAAAGTATTGCCTCTATTATTCAATTAAAATACATATTTCTAAGTTTATAAACATAATTAAATTAAAAAAACCTACCTGTTATTTTGAAATGAAATTCCGCTTTTCCGGAAAATAACCAAGGTGTAATTCCGAAAAAACGGAATTTTCCGCCTTTTCGGAATCGCTTTCTTGCACGCATGACCCCGGCTGTGGTTAGGAACCCCACAATTATTCCATTTCCACAATGGTCGCAATCCCTTGACCGCCACCGATGCAAAGTGCTGCCAGCCCGAAACGTGCATCCCGGCGTTTCATCTCGTGCAGTAAGGTGACAAGTACCCGTGCACCACTGGCACCAATCGGGTGACCTAAGGCAATGGCACCGCCATTGACATTTAGCTTTTCATTTGCAATTTGCAGTTCACGTTCGACTGCCAGCGACTGCGCGGCAAAGGCTTCGTTTGCTTCGACTAAGTCTATCTCCTCCATTGTCAGTCCTGCCTTTTCCAAAGCCTTTTTAGTAGCAGGCACGGGCCCAATGCCCATTATTTTCGGGTCCACTCCAGCCGTGCCATTGCCGCGGATTACCGCCATTGGTTTAATGCCTAGTTCGCTTGCCTTTTCCCTGCTCATTAGGACTAGCGCGGCCGCCCCATCATTTATACCAGAGGCATTTCCAGCTGTAACGGTTCCTTCCTTTTTAAAAGCAGGCTTTAGTTTTGCAAGCTTTTCGGCTGTTACCCCGGCACGTGGAAATTCATCTGTTTCAAAAACGATAGGCTCGCCCTTTCGCTGTGGAATCACGACGGGAACGATCTCATCCTTGAACTTCCCTTCGTTGATTGCTGCTTCTGCCTTTTGCTGGCTCCAAGCAGAAAACGCATCCTGTTCTTCTCGGCTTAAGCCATACTGCTCCGCGATATTTTCTGCTGTCACCCCCATATGGCAGGAATTCAAGGCACATTGCAAACCATCCTGTATCATACTGTCGATGATTTTCCCATCGCCCATCCTGTATCCAGTCCGGCCATCCGTCAATAGGTAAGGTGCTAGACTCATATTTTCCATTCCGCCGGCGACAACAATTTCAGCCTCCCCGGTTTGAATCGCCTGAGTGGCGAGATGCACGGCCTTTAATCCAGAGCCGCAGAGTTTATTGATGGCCATCGAAGAAACCTCTATGGGCAAGCCTGCTTTCATAGCAGCTTGGCGGGCAGGGCCTTGGCCAAGGCCGGCTTGAAGAACATTTCCCATTATCACTTCATCCACTTGGTCGCCTTTTATGCCCGCACGGTTTAACGCTTCCTTGATTACCAGTGCACCTAACTCTACGGCAGGGGTATTACTTAAAGTCCCCATAAAACTGCCAATGGCTGTCCGAACAGCGCTTACAATTACAACATCACGCATGAATCGATTCCTCCTGTATTTTTAATCTGGGACTAACAATAAACGCTGCCTCTGTTTTTTCCCTTACCGTCGCTAAATCAGCACCCTCTTGAAGTTCTTCTAGAACCAAACCTTCGTCAGTTACGCAAAAAACAGCTAATTCCGTGACAATCAAATCGACAACACCTTTTCCGGTAAGGGGCAAACGGCATTGTTCAAGTACTTTTGACGATCCATTTTTGGCCATATGCTCCATCGCGACAATAACTTTCTTCGCCCCTGTGACCAAGTCCATTGCCCCGCCCATGCCGGGAACCATTTTTCCAGGAACCATCCAATTGGCAAGATTTCCTTTTGCATCTACTTCTAATCCGCCTAGAACAGTTACGTCCACATGCCCCCCACGGATTAATTCGAATGAGAAAAGACTGTCGAAAAAAGCACCGCCAGGAAGAATACTGGAAGGCTGTCCGCCGGCATTGACTAAATCGGGGTCAATCTCTCCTTCCAACGGTCCGAGGCCGATATAGCCATTCTCCGATTGAAGGATCACGTTGACGTCCTCTGGCAGAAAGTTCGGCACCATCGTTGGCAAGCCGATTCCCAGGTTGACTACATCCCCGTCCTTCAATTCCTTCGCTACGCGGGCAGCGATTAATTGCTTTGGATTTACGAGCGTGCTGTTCATGATTGACATCCTCCCTGAACAAAAATTTTATCAACTAGGATTCCTGGGGTCATAACCTCATCCGGGTCAATCTCGCCGACTTCCACAAGCTGCTCCACCTGAACAATCACAGTATCAGCAGCCAACGCCATCAACGGATTGAAGTTCCGAGCGGATCGATGATAAATCAAATTTCCCGCTCTATCTGCTTTAAATGCCTTAAGTAGGGCAACTTCTGCACGCAGTGGTTTTTCGAGCAGATACTCCTGTCCATCGACCATAATCTTTTCTTTCCCCTCTTCAACAACCGTTCCAACACCTGTCGGGGTCAATACCCCACCAAGACCGGCCCCCCCGGCACGTACACGTTCCGCAAGTGTTCCCTGGGGAACAAGCTCCACTTCCATTTCACCAGCAATCATTTGCCGGCCTGTTTCCGGGTTCGTTCCGATATGGGAGGCAATTACTTTCTTTACCCGTTTGTTTACAATTAATGGCCCTACGCCGGTTTCGACGAAAGCGGTGTCATTCGCAATCAAAGTAATATCCTTAACCTCTGCTTCAAGCATGGCATTGACAAGTGCCTGTGGTGTACCCACTCCCATAAATCCACCTGCCATAATGGTCATCCCGTCCGAAAACATTGATGAAGCTTCTTCAATTGAAATGATTTTATTCACTTAAAAGCACCTCCTGAAAAATAAATGAAGTTCATTTTCCTCACACCTATTTCTCATGCAAGATATGTGCCAACCAAATACCCAAGCGAATAAATTATTTTAAAAAAGAGGGGAAGCGTATCTCGCTATGAAGCAGTGAAAAATAAAAAGCGAAGAGCCACAAAAACGCTCCTCGCTTTTTCATTTGGAATAACGCATCATCGTGTCCACCTGAGGAGGACAAATGTACTTTAATGGTGCCTGACACCCTACTCAGCAGCTTTAATGTAGCCAATTCTTTCAACTATCTCTTGCCCTTGTGGTCCCTGCATCCACTCTAGGAATGGTTGTATTGTCTGTTTTGGGTTGCCTTTCAAGGTAATTGCGTAGAGGGAGGCGGTGAAGGGGTATTTCCCGCTCGCAATGTTTTCGGGATTTGGTTCCACCCCATTAATGGCCAGCAGTTTAATGTCTGGATTTTCCTTCATCCCAATTGCAAAGAAACGGAATGAAAAGCCAATTGAATTATCATAATTGCGATAATCTGCTACCTGTTCAATAATTCCGCCCATCCCTTCAGGTACATCTTCCTTTAGAGGCTTCATAATTGGTGTATCACCCATAATTTTTTCCAAAAGTGTTTGGCTGCCGGAGTTTTTTGGACGCTGAAAAGCAATAATTTTCTTATTCTTCCCGCCAACCTCGGACCAATTTTTCATTTTGCCAGAGTAAATCTCTTTAATCTCAGAAACCTTTAAGCTACTAACTTGATTACTAGGATTGACAAAGAAGACAAAGGCTTCCTTGCCAATTGGAGTCATGACAAGTTCTTTCCCATCCTTCTTCGCCATTTCCAGCTGCTCTTTCGACGGAACGGCGCCGAAGTAAATATCTACTTCACCGGATAATAGGCGTTCATAGGCATAAATGGTATTGGTAAAACTGACTACCTCTCCCTTCTCCCCCATCACTTTTCCAATATCCTCATAGGCTGCATTGGCAAATGCCGAGTAAACCGGAAAGGCCGCTTCAGCCCCATCTAAAATCGGCATCTCGCTTGGGTTCTTGATTGTAAATGTCGATGCCTCCGTCAGCTTTGGCAGCTTATTATCTGGATTCGTCACTTCATAAGGCGTTAAGTCCGTACTAGAGTAGCCGCCGCCATATTTAAAACCATAGGATGGCAAAACGGTTTGACTGCGCTGCCATTTAACTGCTTCACCGGTACCCATCGCAAGAAAAAACACAGTCAATACCAGCAGCTGCTGCTTTAAATTAAAAATTGGCCGCATCTTGCTCATTATCATTACAGCCAATACCCCTCCAACAAATGCTAACTCATAAGCGAGCGGTGCCCATAGAAATAATCTTCCCTCACCGGAAAACATCGCGATAAAATAGATAGGTGCCAGTGCCAGGTGAAGAAGGCAATAGAAAAGCCAGGTATTTGCCCCGAAAAACCCGCCGCTGATCAGCATAAACACGGCCCATAATACAGCTGTAAAGGCGAGCGGCAAAAGGAAGAGAGTGAAAAGTTCCGGCAATCTGCCAGACTGAGCCCGCTTCTTACTGATGAAATATCCTGCGAGAAAACCGCCGATAATTAGAGGCAAAAGTGCAGCAATCATAATATCATCCAGTCCCGTGGTCATTAAGGTAAATGCAACGATAGACAACACAAAAGGAATTACACCGAAATTAAATAACAAAAGCAAAAATCTTCCTCCCATGATAATCCTCCCTTTCACAGTAAAATGTATGTATCTTCACTTTATATTTTAGTGTAATTTTACACTTTTCCCATCTATTTTACAATAAAAATATTGTAATAGTTTCATAAATAAAAAAAGACTCTTCCGCAAGTAAAAGCGAAAAAGTCTGCTTGATGAATTTGATTCATGTTGCTGCTTATTTTGATAATAATGTTAAGACTGTATCTAACACTACATTTACCCCTTTTTCACAATCTTCCCAGGTCGTAAGTTCTTCTTCACAATGGCTTTTTCCGTTAATACTCGGAACAAACAGCATCGCTGTTGGGACATAGCCGGCAATAAATTGCGCGTCATGACCGGCGCCTGAGACCATTCTTTTATGAGAAAAACCAAGTGACTCTGCTGATTGTTCTAACGTATCACAAATTTCCGGTGCGAACCAAACCGTATCCCGATCCCATAATTTGGTCGTCTTGACCTCGCAGCCCTCGTTAACGCCTAAATGCGGCAGGCTTTGAATGAAATCCTTCACGGCGTTGACGATTTCCATATCCTTGTGTCGTGCTTCAAGTGTAAACACAACCTTATTTGGAATCACTGTATGGATGCTCGGATATACGTTCACTCTGCCAATGGTGAAAACTAATTCTTCGTCCATTGCGCTTAAGTGTTTGCGGATTTCGTTGATTAAGTTATTGGTCGCAAACAGAGCGTCCTTTCTCATGTTCATTGGAGTGGTCCCGGCATGATCCGATTCCCCGGTTACTTCTATTTCATAACAAGCCATCCCGACAACGCATTCCACAACGCCAATAGTAAGGGCTTCTTTTTCTAAAATCGGTCCTTGCTCAATATGCAATTCCAAAAAGGCAGTCGCTTCTTTCAACCGGTTCTCGGCTTCCCCCTCGTACCCGCTCGCCTTCAGTGCCTCCCCAAAGGTAATACCATCTGGATCTGCTTTTTTTACCATGGCATCCTTATCGAACTTGCCGGAAAGGACACCTGAAGCCATCATTGAAGGTTCAAACCTTGCGCCTTCTTCATTTGTAAAATTTACAATTGTAATTGGAATGCGCGGTTTCAGGTTATTTTCAACGATCGTTCGAACCACTTCTAACCCGGTTACAACTCCCAAAACACCATCAAAGCGGCCGCCCTTTTTTACCGTATCCAGATGAGAGCCAATCAAAATCGGCGGTTTATCCTCGGCACCAGCTAGTGTTGCATACATACAGCCCATATCGTCGACCTTGACCGTCATCCCCAATTCTTCGCAGCAACTCCGGAAGTACTCCCTGACACGGCAATCCTCATCTGATAAGGAAAACCTTGTAACCCCATTATGTTTTGTCCTGCCAAAGTCAGCAAACCTTTCCAACTCTTGTTTCAGTCTTTCCCCATTAATCAATAGTTTTTGTTTTTGCATGACTAAACAACTCCCTCGTTAATATGAGATGAAGAACGGTTTTATGTAAGTTTTAAATCTCATGGAGTAAAAGGCGGATTTAAGTTACTGCAACGGCAACGGCCTTTCATAATGCAAGCCGTTCCGTACCCAAGGTAATCTATAAAAGAATTTATAGAAATATTCAGTTATTTTAATTATATAATACACCTGCTAGTTGTCATTAGACAAAACATAAAATTTTTCAGGTAAATGATTTGATAGTTTGTATGACTCCCATCATTTTGCCCTCATTACTAATCATTGGCCTATTTTATTTATATAGTTTTATTATTATCCCTATTATATATCTTTATTTCCCTTATGTACGTATCAGGAGTATTCTGAGGATAGAAACTTAACTGAGGTGATAGAAATGGGGAGTCAGAGTGCAAGAGCTATCTCATTAAACGAACAGGCAGGCCAGCAGCAAAAAAAGCCGCAGCCCAAACCTTCCTTAGCGTTATGGTTAGGAGGAATCGCCTTTACTGTTGTCATCGCGGCAATCGGTTACGTATTAGCAAAAGTTCCCGGCTTTGATCGTGTCGGCCCGCTTGCATGTGCCATTGTGATTGCAGTCATGTATCGGCAATTTTTCGGTTATCCCGAAAAAATTCGAGCGGGGATTCAATTTTCTTCGAAACGCTTTTTACGTTTTGCAATTATTTTATACGGGTTAAAACTGAATATTGATATCGTGCTTCATCAAGGACTTGGTCTGCTTGCACGTGATATTGGTGTGATTGCCTTTGCGATATTATTTACCGTATGGCTGGGAAAATTACTGAAAGCTGAAAACTCTCTTGTCCTGCTCCTTGGGGTCGGAACTGGAGTGTGCGGGGCAGCAGCGATTGCAGCCGTATCACCAATTATCAAAGCAAAGGATGAAGATACCGCTATCGGTATAGGAATTATTGCACTTGTTGGGACGATTTTTTCCATTACCTATACGATTCTAAGGCCTTTTCTCCCGTTATCAGCGATAGATTATGGCATCTGGAGCGGAATCAGCCTCCACGAAATTGCCCATGTCGCTTTAGCTGGAGCTCCGGCAGGTCCGGATGGATTAGCCATTGCCCTTTTGGCAAAATTGGGCCGGGTGCTGTTACTTGTTCCTTTATGCTTTATCTTAATGTATTGGGTAAAAAGAAAAAGTTCAAGCAGTGCTGGAGATTCGAAAATTGAATTTCCTTGGTTCCTGATTGGCTTTATTTTGATGAGTTTGTTTGGAAGCTATGTTCTTGGCAAATCCATTCCATTTTCAAAAACTGCCATGGATGGCGTTGCCAATGCTACGACCTTTATTTTGACAACTGCAATGGTTGGTCTCGGATTGAATGTAAACTTAAAGGACCTGCGGACTAAAGCGGCCCGGCCGTTGATTGCGATGTTGATTACGTCGGTCATCCTCTCCATTGTTACATTTTTTATTGCTTAACCGTATCCGCTTACTAGATTGAAAATAGTTCATTTTTTTATCGAACCGTTTTTACTCCTCCTTCGTTACCTTTATTGAAAAGATCAGTAAAAGGAGGATTTACATGATGAAAAAGTGGAATTGGATTGTCTTATTTCTTTTAACAGGAGTGCTGCTTGTTGGCTGCAGTTCTAAAGAAAAAGCGGAGGATACACAGAAAAATGATCAGGCAGAAGCAGTGTCAAACGAACCAAGTGACAAGAAAACAAAAGAATCCTCTCAAGAAAAGGTGCCTGCACTACAGCTAATGGAAAATGAAAAGACCGGCAAATATCTGACTGATGCTGACGGTAAGGCACTCTACTATTTCAAAAATGATAAGCCAAATACTTCAAACTGCAGCGGTGAATGTCTGCAAAACTGGCCATCCTTCTATAAGGAAAACTTTGAGGTTCCAGAAGGCTTTAATAAAGATGATTTCGGCACCATTACCCGTGAGGATACAGGTGAAAAGCAAACATCCTATAAAGGCTACCCGCTGTATTATTTTGTTAAAGATCAAGCGTCTGGGGATGTAAACGGACAAGGGGTTAAGGACGTTTGGTTCATCATTAGCAGCGAAACAAACTTTACACCATAAGCACGATACGAAAGGACTGCCCTTTTTGGCAGTTCTTTTTCTCTTTACCTTGTCTTATACTTAGTAAAACTTTTTCATAAAGGAGAGAATTTGGCAGTGAAATCAAAAACGGACGAGGAACTGATTGCATTAATTATCCAAAAACATCGACCGGCGCTTGAAGAACTGTATGATCGATATGTAAAGCTCGTCTACAGTTTCTCCTTTAAATTAACTAAAGGTGATAGAGAGAAAACGAAAGAAATTGTCCAGCAAGTCTTTCTCCGAATTTGGACAGTGAAACGGCCCTACAACCCGCTGCAAGGCAAATTTGTAAACTGGCTGCTCACCATTACCCGAAACATTGCCATTGATAGTATACGAAAAGAACAAAAACAGCCTGGGAATGTCCAGCTTGAGCCTAATGAATGGCGGCAAATGGAGGATCAGGAAACAGAAAGTGTACCTCTGCAAGTTTCAAAAAGTCTATTAAAACAGCAAATTCAAGAAGCCAAGCAACATCTTTCCGAACCACAGCAGCGCCTCATCAATTTATTGTACTGGGAAGGCTATTCCTTAAGTGAAATTGCGAAAATGGAACAAAAACCACTTGGTACCATTAAAAGCCGGCTGCATCAAACATTAAAAATACTTCGTAAATATTTCAGTAAAGAAACAGGAGGTGTTCAGCATGGAAGATAAGTGCGAAAACCTGTCTTTATATATTATTAGTGAACTGTCAGTCCATGAAATGGCACAATTCGAACACCATCTAAAAACATGTAAACACTGCCGGAAAGAAGTAAATTCTTTAAAGGAGACATGGCAGATGCTTTCTTATGATGTCGAAGAAATGGATGTCCCAGAATCACTAAAAGCGGAGGTCATGGATTTTATTTTTCAAGAAAATGGGACAGCATCACCAGTTCAAGTGAAGGCAGCTAATCATCAGTCAACTTCACCTGTTGTTGAAGTCGAACGAAAAGAGCACCATTTTCTTGATAGGTTAAAAGGAGTTCTAGAAAGGCACTTTTCAGCTTTATCTGCGGGTATTACAGCAGTTTTACTAGTAGGAGTGATTGGGCTTTACTGGAGTAACCTTCAATTGAAGGAAAACATAACCGCATTGGAAAACAAAACTGGTTCTCAGATGCAAATTGTCCGGACATTTGACTTAAAGGGGATGAATTCAGCTGCTGCGGCAAGCGGAAACGCCTACCTTCTTCAAGAAAGCAGTGACAGCGTACTTGTTATAGAGTTATCTAAGCTCCCAAGTACAAAAGATGAGGAAGTATATCAAGTATGGCTCTTAAAGAATGGCCATCGGCAAAGTGCTGGCACCCTAAAACCTGACCTAAATGGTAAAGGCATAATCACCAGCCGTCTGCCAAAAGACCTCTCCTTTGATGACATCGGAATCACGCTAGAGCCCAATCCAAACAACACACAGCCCCAAGGCCAAAAAGTCATCGGGACATCCTAACATATTCTAAACGACAGTGTCCACCACCCGTGGACACTGTCCACGAATGGTGCCTGACACCCTATTTTTTCTTAGCGTGTTTGCGCATGTCGAAGGCCACTGCAACGATGATAATTAAGCCTTTTACGATGAATTGGATATATGGGCTTACGCCGAGGAATGCGAGGCCATAGTTAATGACTTGGAAAATTAATACCCCTGTGACAACGCCAGGAACGGTTCCAATCCCGCCGGAAAGGGATACGCCGCCGACAACGCAGGCTGCAATAGCATCGAGTTCGTACATGTTACCAGTGTTGTTCGTCGCACTTCCGACACGGCCTGCCTCCAATGTACCTGTTAAGCCATAAAGAAGACCGGCAATCGTATAGATGATAATCAGATTTTTGGCGACGTTAACACCGGAAACCTTAGCGGCTTCCGGGTTGCCGCCGATCGCGTACATATTTTTACCAAGCTGAGTTTTATTCCAAATCACCCAAATAATGAGAGAGACAATAATGGCATACAAAATGAGATAGGGGAATTCATATGACCCTACTTTAATTCCACGCTGTGCAAAAGTGGTAAATTTTTCACTTAAACCCCCGATTGGCTGGGCGCCATATGGCGGACGGTCAAAGTAAATCGAAGTTAGTCCGTATACCCCAATCATCATACCGAGTGTTGCGATAAACGGCGGCACATGAAATTTCGAAACGACTACACCGTTTAATGCAGCAATTAGACCAGTTGCTGCCATCGCAATTATAATCGGTACAAACAGCGGTAATTCAGGCAGGTTAGGATACATTTTATAGGCATAATCCCCAGCCTGGAGCATCGACGCCGAAATAACAGCGGCAAGACCGACCATTCGTCCTGCTGACAAGTCCGTACCTGCAGTAATTAAGATACCGGCAACCCCAAGTGCGATGATGATCCTTGATGAGGATTGTGCCAAAATATTGATTAAGTTGGTCATCGACAAGAAGTCCGGTGAAGCAATGACAATCCCTACAACAAGAAGGACTAACACTACATATATAACATTATCAACAAGCCATTTAGATACATTCGCTTTTTTTGAAGCCTCCGTGTTCATTTCCGTCGCCTCCTAATACAACGCTGCTAATCGCATAATTTCTTCTTGAGAGGTAGAAGACGTCTCTACGATTCCAGCTGCTTTTCCATTACTCATGACTAAAATTCTATCTGTCACCCCTAAAAGCTCCGGCATTTCGGAAGAGATCATGATAATCCCTTTTCCGGACGCTGCTAATTGGTTAATAAGTTGATAGATTTCAAACTTTGCTCCTACATCAATTCCCCGTGTTGGTTCATCCAACAGTAAAATATCCGGTTTCGTCAACAGCCAGCGGCCGATAATCACCTTCTGCTGGTTTCCGCCTGAAAGGCTACCGATGGATGTTTTTTGGGTTGGTGTTTTCACCTTCATGGAGTCAATAACCCACTGCGTGTCTTCCTTCACCTTACTATCTGATAAGAACGGACCTTTACGGTATTGTTCAATGTTGGAAATGATCGAGTTAAAGCTGATGCTTAATTCTGGAAAAATACCTGTGGACCTTCTTTCTTCCGTTACTAAGGCAAAGCCATTTTTGATGGCATGCTGCGGTGAATGATTCTTGACCACTTTCCCATTCAATTCGATCGTCCCGGATTTCAACGATCTCATGCCAAAAATCGACTCCAGCACTTCTGTCCGCTTGGAACCCACGAGGCCGGCAATTCCTAAAATTTCTCCCTGCCTCAGCTTGAAGTTTACATCGGAAAATGAAGGCTGTGTCTCTGCTGTTAAATCAGAGACTTTCAAAATCATTTCCCCCGGTTTATTGATTTTTTCCGGAAAACGCTGTGACAAATCACGGCCAACCATCAGCTTAATGATTTCATCAGTCGTTAATTCCTTCGCACTTTTCGTCGCAATATATTGACCGTCCCTCATGATGGTTACTTCATCAGAAATCTTCAAAATTTCTTCCATTTTGTGTGAAATATAGATAATCGCAACATGATCACTCTGGAGCTTGCGAATGATGGTAAAGAGATGGTTCACTTCATTCTCTGTCAGGGATGATGTTGGTTCATCCATTACGATAATTTTTGAACCGTACGAGACTGCCTTGGCAATTTCCACCATCTGCATCTCCGAAACGGATAAGGTGCTCACTTTGCTGCGCGGGTCAATATTGATATCAAGTCCTTTAAAAATCGCCTTTGTGTCCTCATACATTTTCTTCTCATCAATGAAAACGCCTTTTTTCGGATAACGGCCGAGCCAAATATTATCCATAACATTGCGCTGCCGCACCTGGTTCAATTCCTGGTGTACCATGGAAACACCGTTTTCAAGCGCCTGCTTGGAATTAGCAAATGCTACTTCTTTTCCTTCAAAAAGAATTTTGCCTTCATCCATCGAATAAATCCCAAACAAGCATTTCATTAACGTTGATTTACCTGCCCCGTTTTCACCCATTAAGGCATGTACGGTTCCCGCTTTCACTTTGAGTGAAACACTATTCAGGGCAATCACGCCGGGAAACCGTTTCGTTATATGCTGCATTTCAAGTAAATTGGTTGCACTAGCCTCAGACATAAGCAAACCTCCCCGCTTAACCATTTAAAAAATATGAGACAATCAAAGCGAGTCTCATTTTTATAGAAAAAATGTTTATAAACAAAAGTCCAGTTTGAAAAGAAATAAAACCCCGAACGAAGGAAAAGCAAGATCTTTTCCTTCGTTCGAAGAGCGCCTTAGGGCTGACTACTTCCAGCCCCCGGACTGGCGGCGCTTCCGCTTTTCTTATTGTCTAGCTCCAGCGCCTAGGGGCTCGGGGTCATAAGCCAATCCGTCAAGAAGGCTAAAAAACAGCCTTCTCGCCGGCCCGTCTTATGCCTGTCGCCCCTAATCAAGGCGCTTCCGCTTTTCTTATTTATAAGCGTCTTTACCAACTTGGATATTATCTTTTGTCACTTCAACATAAGGGACACGAACGGCTTTATTATCGTCCAGCTTCCACTCTGTTCCGTCTAACACGTCTTTCCCCTTCGCCGCGTTTGCCGCAATGTCGATGGTGGCTTTCCCTTGGTTTTTCGCATCATTTAATATCGAACCAACCATTTTGCCTTTTTCAATCATTTCAAGTGCTTCCGGAATTGCGTCTACACCAACTACCGGCATATATTTATCACCGGTGAAGAATCCTGCTTTTTCAAGCGAAGCAATTGCACCTAGTGCCATACCGTCATTGTTGGCAATGACAAATTCAATTTTTTCGCTGTATTTTGCTAACCAGGCATCCATTTTTTCAGTTGCCTTTGTTGCATCCCACATTGCAGTATCCATTGCCAGCTCTTCTACTTGGATTCCTTTTTCTTTTACCGTGTCCACCGCAAATTTCGTACGAGCTTCCGCATCGGGATGTCCTGGCTCCCCTTTTAGTAAAACGTACTGCAGTTTACCATCTTTGTTTTTGTCATATTTATCTTTATTTGCTTCCCAAGCCTTAGCGATTAATTCGCCTTGAAGGATACCTGACTCTGAAGAGGTTGTGCCAACATAGTAAGCTTTATCATAGCCTTTTAACACGCTTGCATCCGGCTCCTTATTAAAGAAGATAACCGGAATGTTCTTTGGCTTAGCTTTGTCAATAATCGTTTGGGCAGCTTTTGGATCAACAAGGTTAATCGCCAGTGATTTTGCCCCTTTGGCAATCAGCGTATCCACTTGCTCAATTTGCTTTGCTTGGTCGTTCTGCGAGTCATTCAACATCAGTTTTACCTTATCTTTTGCGGAATCTTCCATTGCACGGCGCACGTAGGACATGAAGTTATCATCAAACTTGTAAATCGTTGCCCCAACCGCAGGAAGACCGCCGCCGTCCTTTCCCTTGCCGGAATCTGTCCCGCCAGTTGAACTACTGCAGCCTGCCGCTAATAGAATACTAGATGCCACTGTTAAAGATAGAATTAACCCTTTTTTCTTCTTACCCATGTGATCATTCTCCTTTTACTTTTTTAACAAAAGACTTCGGCAAGCTATTTAACCTGCTAAACTAAAGTCCCTTGTAAGCCCTTACACCTATGGTAGCATCCAGAGAAATCATGCAATAGTTCAAACCTCTAGCACATATTTGTGAATTTCTAGACTATTTTGCGAACGGCTTAAAAATAAACAGGCCAACCCGTTATATACGAATTGGCCTGTTTATTTTAAAACCTTAACTTACCGTTATTTTCCGATATTCTGTTGGGGACAAGCCTGTTGCCTTTTTAAACACGCGGCTAAAATAGTTGGGGTCCTTATAGCCTACTGAATAGCAGATTTCCTTTAAGCTTTTTCCCGGAGACATAATTTCCGCTTTGGCATGCTTGATTCTTATTTCCGTCAAGTAATCGATAAACGTCAAACCAAACCGGTCTTTAAATAATTTACTAAAATAATAGGGACTAAGCTCGACATATTCGGCAGCTGATTCCAATGAAATCGATTCGGCATAATGCCTTTCGATATATTCCTTTGCCTTTTGGAGCATGCCTTTTGCATGATTATTCCGCCACAACTGAACATGCTGGACGACCGCAAGCAGATGCGCCTTACCTTTTTCAAACATAAAATAGACTTTATCAGACTCGTCGATTGCCGGAATCCGCTCATAATGGATGCCTAGGTCATGAAGCATACGGGAAAGGAGAATAAACAATTCATCGAATGATTTTTTCACCCATGATGGTGTAATGGTCTTGTTCGACTCAAGCCTTGTAATAAACGAATCAAAGATAAACAAGACCTGATTGACGTCTCCCTGCCTGACGGCTTCTAAAAGTTTTTTCTCTACTTCTAATACTCCTGATTCAGCGGGCAGTTCGAAGGCAGCCCCTTGGCGGTCGCAGAATCCATACCTGCGATTAGGCACTTTCATCAGCTGTTCCAAAGCCAAAACCGCTTCATGATAGGACTTATTCAAATCATGGGCATGACTGTAAGGATGGCCAATCCCAATCCTTATATCACCCCTGAAGCTTTCTTTTTTGAAAAAGTGAATCAAGCTCTCAAGAAACGTTTGCGCGTTTGTTCTAAAATACGTTTTTTCCGTGGGTTTTTTACAAAGGAATAAAACGGGCACCTGTGTGTCCGTTACCGGGCCAATCATAACTTCTTGCTTTTTTACGACATCCTTTAGGGTGTCCTTTAACCAGATATACCAGTTTTGCTTTTCGCTTGCAGTAAGGTCAGCGGACGCTGGCTGCAGTAAAGTAAACAGCATGATATATCCCGAGGTAATTTCTACTCCCAGCAGTTCGCTCCATTCATCAAAGGTAATATCCTGCACTTGGTTCACTATTAAGGAGGAAACCCATTCTTTTTGCGCAATCGAAACCGCACGATCCAAATGATCCCGCAAGCTTTTCTGTTCCTCCTGCTGATTTCTTTCCTCAAGGATTTCGCTCGAAACCCGCTCGATCGCCGCGAGAATATCCTGCTTGCTGCTAGGCTTTAATATATACTCCTTAACCCCCTGCTGCATGACTTCCTTGGCGTATTCAAAAGTATTAAAGGCCGAAACCATAATAAAGTGGATACTGGGATAAAGTTGTTTAATTTCCTTTACTGCCTGGACGCCATCGATACCCGGCATTTTTATATCCATAAAGATGAGATCCGGTTTATGCTCGAGAGTCATTTCAATTGCCTTTCTTCCATTTGCAGCCTCACCAACGACCATCACGTCCATTGTCGAGCTGTTAATCATTTTTGTTAAAGCTTTTCGCTCAAGCACTTCATCATCCACAATAAGAATTTTCAACAAGCTCATTTCTCCCCTTTACCACAGTAGGAATCGTTAGTCTAAAATTGGTTCCCTTTCCTAACTCTGATTCGATTTCGACAATGTCGTTTCGCTGGTAAAACAGCTGCAGCCTCCTAATCACATTTTTCACGCCAATACTTGTAGAGTGACCTTTTGATTTTTCGGGTTCATATGACTCGTCCATTTCGGTGCCCTCGATATAGGTGAGGAGTTTATGTTTAATTGCCTCCTCCATCCCATCTCCATTATCAATAACCTCCACGTGAATCCGTTCTTGATGCCGATAAATATGGAGGCGGATTTCTGCATTTTCTTCATACGATTCAACCCCGTGAATAAAGGCATTTTCAACCAAGGGTTGTAGAATTAAGCTTGGTATTTCAATATCTAAACAATTTTCTTCCATTTCCGTAACAAATTGGATGCGTCCCCCAAATCTGGTTTGCTGGATAAAAAAATACTCCTTCACGATTCGTACTTCCTCTCGAAGCGTCGAGGCCTTATTTAAATCACCGAGGTTGTACCGAAGTATGGCCGCTACCGCTTCAATTAGCCGGGAAGTATGTTCTGCTTCTTCTAAATAGGCCATTTTTGAAACTGTATTTAACGTGTTAAACAGAAAATGGGGATTAATTTGATTTTGCAAGCTGCGCAATTCCAATTCTTTTAAAAGCTTATCTAATTCCGACTTTTGTCTAATTTCCATTACATGCTGTCTCAAATTCGTTCTCATTTGATTGAACGTTTCCGTTAATGGCTTTAATTCGTCCTTTGTTGTGATTCTTATATCTTCTCCGGATAAATTCCCTGTTGAAATTTCCTTCGCCGCTTTCGATAACAGACTAATCGGCTTCGTTATCCCTCCTGAAATCCAAAGCGCTAACAAGGTGCTTAAGAAAAACGCCGCTGTAAACAAGGATATCGACATGAGCTTATAATAATGGTTTTGTTGTTCAATTTGATCATAGAACTTTTGATAATCGGTCAATTTATTATTTAACAGTGCCAGTGTACTCTCCTGTAGGAAAGAGGCAATTTTCAGTACTTCATTAAAATGGCTCGAGTAGTGGTTAATATCGTCCTTTTGGAAGGCCCCCACTGTGGCATCACATTCATCTATAAAACTATCGATCATATTTTTATAATTGATGAGGGTAATATCACTCGTATCCATTTCTTGATATAGTCTTTTTTGATCGTTGATCAGCTTTACTTTTTCTTTTCGATAGTCTTCCAGATAGGATTCTTCTTTATCTAATATATACGCATGCAGCTTTTCGGTAATTAAGTTCGTTTTTTGCGAGATATCATTTAACAGCAAAAATCGCTCGAAGCTATCATCATATTCATTGACTAGTTTTTCACTGCTGTTGTAAAAGAACAAGCCGACGGAAGTTAGCAATACAACCAGGACGATGAAATAAAGGAGCAGTTTCGACCTAATTCGAAATAACATTACTGTCTCTCCTCCATTCGATCAGGATGCCCTGGCGGCAAATCTCCTACCCTCAAAATCTTTGTATTTGTATGAATGACGGAAGGCACTTTCTTCCCTTCGATTAAATCGATCATCATTTTCACTGCTTCATAGCCCATTTCATACGGCTCTTGGACAACAGTGGCATTAATCATTCCTTTGCGAATGTACTCAAGTGTTTCCGGTAATGTATCAAATCCCATGATATAGATTTGGTCGTTCTTTTTATATTTCTTCACCACTTGGGCAATCCCAATCCCATCAAGGGCACTTGTCCCATAAAAGGCATTGACCTCAGGGTGAGCCTGGAGAATTTGATAAGCCTTTTCCGCTGCTATAACTCTGCTAATATCTGATTCTTGTATATCAATGATCTTGATGCCTTTTTCTGCTTTTACAGCATCTTCAAAACCCTTTACCCGTTGGATTTGATGATTCTTGTAAAAGCTGCCTGTTATGATCGCCACATTGGCCTTTCCCTTTGTATCGGCAATCAAGGCCCTTCCCGCTAAATAGCCGGAATAATAATTGTCCGTTCCAATATAGGCCATCCGCTTACTATTGGAGGCATCGGTATCGACAGTAATAACAGGAATCCCCTTCTCAATGACTCGATTAATTAATGGGGTAAATTGCTCATCACTTAACCCCTGTGTCATAATGCCGTCTACTTTAGAGGCCACCGACATTTCGATTGTTTTTAAATGATCATCAATATTGGATTGTTTTGGTCCGACATACTCCAGCACAATCCCGTAATCATTGGCCGCAGCCTTTGCCCCTTTTTCTACAAGCCGCCAATACTCATTATCGAGTTCCTCTGGAACAAGCACAAAATGATAGCGATACTTTTCCAGCGAAGTTTTCTCACTTGGCAAGTCATGGGTCACGACCTTAACACCGTAAAAAATGGAAAATGAGAAACTGACAATAAAGAATAAAGCACCAAACGTATACGCCATAATTGAATACCTGCCCATACCCTACCCCCAATCACTAAGCTTGCCAGCCAGTGTAACCGTTACCAATCCAGATACAAACATTATACGGAACATCCTAAAAATCGACAATAGCAAAACCCACCTAAACAGGAAGGTGGGTTTGTGTTTAAAAGCTGCTATTTCGAATCACAAGGCTGGTTGCGATGAAGATTTTTTTGGCGGTCTTTCGGCCTTCGATTCTTTCCAAAAGTGTGTCAACGGCGGTTTCGCCCATTAGTTCCGTATAGACTTTAACCGTGCTTAAGGATGGGAACACATACTTGGAGATGCTGATATCATTTACCCCAATGATGTTCACCCGCTCTGGAACTGAAATTCCTTCCTCCAAGAGAGCCCGCAGTGCACCTACGGCAATAGAGTCATTCCCGGCAAAGAATGCTGTCGGCAAGTTGTCACCATGCTCTTGTATAGCTTGTTTCATTAGAGAATGGCCATCATCAACGGAAAACGAGCCACTGTATATAAACGCTTCGTTTAATAGCCCTTTTTCCCCTAAAAAGCGCTTGAAAGTCAGTTCCCTTTGGTCATCAAGGATGGAGGTTTTGTCTTTGAAGCCCTCTCTCCCGCCGATATAGCCAATTTTCGCATGACCCTTTTCAATCAAATGCTGGAGCACCTTCTCCGTTGCTTTTTCAAAATCAGTCACAATCGAATCAAAGTGATCTTCGTCCGGAGAAGAGTCAACAAAGACAATATTTTTGGTAAGCGATTGAAGCTCTTTAACCTGCTTGCTGCTAAACTTTCCAATTGCGATAAGCCCTTGAATATCAACGTCCTTTAAGTCTTCGTAGTTGTCCTGGAAGTACTTTCCCATGTGAACCCCGAGGTGGCGGCAGCGAGTTTCCACCCCGAGCCGGATGGACATGTAGTATAAGTCCTCTAGTTCTTCCTTTTCGGTATACCACTGCAATAAGGCAATTTTCCCCGTTTCTTGTTTCCTTACTGGTTTCTTCTTATATGAAAGCTCTTCTGCTGCTTCGAAAATCCTTTTCTTCGTATCATCGCCGACAGAAAGCGTTGTGTCATAATTTAACACCCGCGATACCGTGGCAATCGAAACGCCTGCTAATTGGGCAATATCTTTAATGGTAGCCATAAATCAGTCTCCTAATGTGTTTGCAAAAAAACGATACGTCGTTGTGGAATAGTATACTTCCTCTGGCTTTAAAATGGTAGTTGGAAACTCCGGATGATGAATCGCATCAGGCAGCCCCTGTGTTTCAAGGCAAACTCCCAAATAGTTTCTCGCCCGAACACCCATGATCGAATAGGGAGCTTCTAATTGATTCGCTGTATACAGAACCACGCATGGCTGGTTTGTCGTCACCAATAACGTCCGTCCGCTTTCTTCGTCAGTTAAGACAATCTGATTTTCACCCTTATTCGTGAAAATAAGCGGGTGATCATAACCGTTCCCTACAAGGACATTTTGTGGATGTGTCGAACTTCTTCCAGCATTTAAACGGCGGCCGTGCTGAAAGTCAAACGGGGTATTCTTAGTCTTAAGCATTTGACCTGTGGGAATAAGGTCAGGAGCCAACTCTAAAAAACGATCACTTTCAAGTTGAAGAATATGTTCCGTACAATCCCTTTTTAAATTCCCGCTCAAATTAAAATAGGAATGATTGGTTAAATTAACGATGGTTGTTTGATCTGTTTTTCCTTCAAAGGTAATTTTAAATTCATTTTTATTGTTTAAAAGATAGGTAACATTCGTGTCCAAATTACCTGGATATCCCTCTTCACCATTTGGACTTTGATAGAAAAACTTCACACCCACAGCTTGCTCAGTCTCTATTTTCTCCGCTTGCCAAATCACTGAACTAAAGCCTTTTCTACCGCCATGTAAATGGTTGGGATGTTCATTTTCAGCAAGCAGGTATTCTTTTCCATCCAGTTCAAACCCGGCACCCTTAATTCTTCCTGCCACTCTGCCTACTACCGCCCCAAAGTATGGCGACAATTCCAGATAGTCCTCTAACTCATCAAAGCCAAGGACAACATTTTCAAAGTTTCCGTGACGGTCCGGGACAATAATCTCCGTTATCACACAACCGTAATTCAGAAAAGAAACGGTCATTCCGGAATCGTTAACGAGTGAATACTCGATCACAGGTTCACCAGCATACAGGCCGAATACTTTATCTACTAATTTCAATGACTCTCACTCCCTTATTACATGTTTCTGAGTACTTATGACATGTTTTTTAGTATTTAAAACGTATTTTTAGGCACTTACAACCTATTTTTCAAAACTTACGACATTTACTGGATATCAATTAGGAATTCACCTAAACTTAAGTTACTTTTGACATTCACCTACAACAGTCGATAAATATTTGAGAAGAACGTTATGATAAGGCCTGGATAAACCGCTTGAACGCAGCAGTCCCTGCTTCATCCCGCTTAAATACACCGGCATCCTCTAGTACTCTTAGAAACTTTTTCCCAACTTCTTCTCTGACAAACGATTCCACATTGACCACGTTACCAACATCCTGATAGCATCCCTTTAATTCTTCTGCCCAATTCAAATGGTAATCGGCGACCACCGTTGTTTTTCCTAGGATGAAGTTCGCCACCTCATCAAGTTCCACTTTTAGGCGTGCTGGTAATACTGCCAACCCCATTACTTCAATCAAACCGATATTTTCCTTTTTAATATGGTGAACATCGGCATGTGGGTGGAAGATGCCCAGCGGATGCTCTTCGCTTGTCCGGTTATTGCGAAGAACCAAATCCATTTCAAAAAGGTTTCCATTTTTGCGGGCAATCGGCGTGATAGTGTTGTGCGGGGTCTCGGCCGACTTCGCCAAAATGCCAACCGTTTCATCACTGTAATTTTTCCATTTAGCTAAAATGTGAGCACCAGCATCCACAAGCGAGCTAATTTCTCCTGAACGCAGACGAATCACTGACATTGGCCATTTAACAACGGCACATTGCACATTCGGAAATCCCGCGATGGTAAAGCTCCAATCATTCTTCGCCTTCGCCATCGCAAATTGATAATTTCCACCTTGGTAATGTTCATGTGACAAAATTGAGCCGCCGACAATCGGAATATCAGCATTCGATCCCAAAAAGTAATGCGGGAACTGCTCCACGAAGGATAGGAGCCTTGCGAACGTTGATGGGCTGATTTTCATATCCGTATGGTTTTCCGATAACACAATACAATGCTCGTTGTAGTAAACATAGGGAGAATATTGCAGATACCAATTCTCATCCAATAAATTCACTCGAATCATCCGATGATTGGAACGGGCAGGATGGCCGATTCTTCCTGCATATCCCTCATTTTCTATACATAGCAGGCATTTCGGATAGTTTGTTTTTTGGACTGCACGCTCCAGCGCGATACTCTTCGGATCTTTTTCTGGCTTTGATAAATTAATGGTAATGTCCAAATCACCATATTCCATTGCGGCTTTGTACTCAATATTTTGACGGATGCGCTTCATCTGGATGTAGTTGCTATTTTTACTTAAGTCGTAAAAATACTTTGTCGCCACCTGTGGATTCTGTTCATATTTTCTGTAAAAAAGCTGATTCACACTAGACGGTCGGGCGATAAAACAATTCATAATCTTACTTGAAAAAATTTCCTTTTCATCAAATAGGTCCTCAATAATTCCATGCTTGCAAGCGTAGTCAACGATTTGGTCCAGTAAATCAGGGATTTCTTGAGCAATGCTTTCGGAACCTTCAATTTCCCTATACTCGGCTAATTGCAGCAGTGACAGAACTTGATTCCGGGCATAGATTTCGTCCTCCCGTTCGATTAATTGGACAGAAAGTGCTTGGTTTATCAATTGTTGAACTAATTGGTTAATCATACTATCATCCCCTGTGACAATCTAAAGTTCAATTTCTTTTGCTCCGTCCCCAATGCTGGCTACGTAAAAATCAGCCTTATAACCAATCTTACTAAGGTAATCGGCACCCACATTAGCAATAAAATGTTCCACTTCCTCATTGGCCACAATGGCGATCGCACAGCCGCCAAATCCCGCCCCCGTCATACGGGCACCAATCACTCCCGGCTGGTTCCAAGCGGCTTCAACTAAACAATCAAGCTCGATTCCGGTCACTTCGTAATCATCCCTTAATGATTGATGGGATTGATTCATCAATTGGCCAAACGCCTTTAATTTTCCCGCATTCAGTTCCTCTAAAGCCTTCAATGTTCTTATATTCTCATAAACTGCATGCTTCGCCCGTTTCCGAACGGTTTCATTGGTTATTACATGTTGATATTCATCAAACTCTTTTTCAGAAAGCTGCCCAAGGGCTTCAATCTGCAGTCTTTGCTGAAGCTGTGCGAGTGCAGCCTCACATTCTGCTCTTCGCTCATTGTATTTGGAATCTGCCAGCTCCCTGCGCTTGTTTGTATTCATAATGATAATTTTGTGATTTTCCAGCTCTATCGGTGCATATTCATTTTTAAGACTCTGACAATCTAGTAAAATACCTGCATTTTTCTTACCCATCCCAATTGCAAATTGATCCATGATGCCACTGTTGACACCGATAAATTCATTTTCCACCTTTTTTCCAAGCTTAATTAGGTCTAGACGCGGAATGTTTAATTTATACAATCCATCAATAAGAACTCCTATTAATAATTCGATTGAAGCTGAAGAGGAAAGCCCTGCACCATTCGGTATATCTCCGTGAATGACGCAATCAAAGCCTGTTGGAATTTCATACCCGGCTTCTAGAATGTAGCGAATCATCCCCTTTGGATAATTGGCCCAATTATGTTCTTTATCGTAATCTAGCAGGTTTAAATCCATTTCAATAATCCCTTTGTCAGGGAAGTTAACGGAGTACAAGCGGACTGTTCTGTCCTCACGCTTCCTCGCAACCGCATAGGTTCCATATGTTATTGCACATGGAAACACGTGGCCGCCATTATAATCCGTATGTTCACCAATTAAATTAATCCGGCCCGGGGCAAAGAAAACCCTTTCATGTTTAGCCTGAAATAAGTCTTGGAATATTGTTTTTAATGTAGAAATATTCATTATGTTATCCTCCAATTCACCAGGTATCTAGCAATTGTTTACAAACCCATTTTACCTCCCTCGGTAAAATAATTCAATTATTTTACTAAAAAATTTACTAAAAGTAAAAAGAGCAGAATCAAATTCTGCCCTTCTACCTGTATGGATTTTTAAGAGGAACTCCATTACTCAACATAATTCAGATTGATGCCAGTTTTGTCGATTAGTTCTAAGTCTCTGGGAATTCGCATGTACAAGATGCTTTGATCCCCGGAAAACTCGGAGTGATGTGAAAAAAAGTTCTCTCCGGTAAATTGTTTGACAGAAAATACATTTGTAAACTCTGCGAATTCAAATTTACTGATCTTCGGATTTCTAAGAAACAGTTCATCCTTCGCCATCTCCAGACTTGGTGGATTGGTGTAGTCTGTTATCTCCATTCCATTCACACTTGATCTTGTTTGATAGAAGACCGCTTCGATTTTACCATCATTACTTTTCTTCCTTTCCACGAAGACAGATATATTTACGTAATCATCTTCGACCAAGGCCACGTCAAGCTGGGGTCCGTTGTAATCGAAACTCCATTTTTCCCGGAGAAACTTACTGTCCACGTGAGCAATTTCTCCCGCAAGCGCTGCATCGTACAAGTCACTGCTTTCTTTGTCAAGCTCCTCCGTATCAACCTTTTTCCACCCTTCTACTGTGTTTACGGGATGGACAGTGTCCAAAACGACACAGATCAGCAGGACAGCCATATATCCGCTGAATAGAAAGCGAACGCGACGACTGTAGGAATACTTACCTTTCCTGTTCCCATGTCTGTTCATGATCCTAGCTGTTAAAATTGCCAAGGCGATGACGATAATAGCAGTTAGCATTAGTGGCAGCATTGCCATCATGCTCTGACCTCCAATCTATTCGACAATACAAATGTTCCAGAAAATAACAATCCTGCCGCAACAATTATTTTTACAAAAAATAGTGTTAATGATGACTCGGTAAAGAAAAACTCAAATACATATGCGACAGCCCCCGATTTCCCCCTTAGACCATCAAAGATTAATCCCCCGAAAAAAACCGCCGGTAACAAGACAGTGAATGCCTTACTAATCTGGACAAGCGTGCCAACTAAATAACCTAACGCACAAAAAAGGAAGACGTATAGCAATGTAGAGAATATGCCCAAGAGCAATTCCATTGGTGCAGCTAAAACTGCGGAGCTATTTATCGATACATCACTTATAAAATAATAAACAATCACTTTTAATAAATACGACGACAACATCGCGGTGATCCCGCCAATGACACTAGCCGTTAGTAAAAATACTGCATTGGACAGATTGCTGCTGATCCGATTGGTTACAAATACGAAGTCATCGTATCGATATGCCTTTGTGGTAATAAGGATGGCGGTAATAAACCCCCACAGCATCGTAAAGGCCGCAACATAATCAGGCGAAAAATACTTCACTTGTATTTCAACACTCCCACTGCCGGCGCCCATCCCCCCCACACCGTTCAATGAGAAAAAAACGGCTAACAATTGGAGAAACATCAGTGACATAAATACCTGGCTGTAAGCCTTCATCTTATAAACAAATTGCTTTTTTACTATATCGGTCAGACTAACCCTTGTTAAAGACATCATCAATTCCCCCCTTCGTTTTGCTCGTTAAATAGACACATAGGTCACTTGCTGTAACTGGTGTGAGGTCAATCCCGGCATGACTGGCCCGCTGCAAGTCTGTTTCGGAAAAATGATTCCTTACGACAACGTACGACTGGTCAAGGCCGATGCCTTTTGTATAAATAACTTCCTCGTTCTGTGTCCATTCATTGATAATAGCATTTTTCCCTTGGAGCCCAATTGCCCATTCCTTTAAATCGGCAACAGGCATATGAAGAAGTGCTTTCCCCTCTTTTACGAGTAGAATATCTTCGAGTATGTCCTCGATTTCATTTAAGTGGTGGCTGGAAATAATGATGCTGCGTGGATAGGCAATGTAATCCTTCAGTAAGGCGCGGTAGAAATCCTTTCTTACTGCCGCATCCATCCCTGAAGTCGGTTCATCAAAAAGTGTTAACGGTGTCCGAGCAGATAAGCCTACTATCATGTTAAACGTACTCTTCATTCCTTTTGAAAGTCCGTTATAATGCTGCAGTGGATTGAAGGAGAAATAATCAAAAAGGCGGCCTGCCAACTCACGGTCCCAATTGGGATAAAAGCTTGCTGCCGTTTCTAGTAATTCCTTAAGATTTAAGGCAGTCGGTAAATTCATTTGGTCATGAATAAACATGACATTGGCTGAAACTTGCAGACTATTAAAGGGACTTTCGGAAAAAACCTTCAGTTCTCCAGCCGTTTCTTTTACCAAACCAGCGATCATGTTGAGCAGTGTTGTTTTCCCGGCACCATTTCTGCCGATGAGACCGGTCATTTTATTTTCTTCGATTTTGAAGGAAAGATTGTTTACCGCTTTTGTTCCACCATACACTTTCATCAAACCGTTGCATTCGATTACACTCATTTCTCTGCCTCCCCAGTGTCAGCCGCTTTGATCATTTCGATTAATTCCTCTTTACTTACCTGGAGCCGTCCTGCTTCCACAACAATATCACGTACTAGCCTTTTTAAGGTTTGGTTTTTTCGCTTCGTAAGGATTGTGTCTTTCGCATTGCTTGTAATAAACATCCCAAGCCCGCGCTTTTTATATAAAATCTGCTCATCCGCCAAAATATTCAGTCCCTTCGCGGCAGTTGCCGGGTTAATATTAAAAATCTCTGCAAGCTGATACTGGGAGTAAATCTTTTGATCGCTTTCAAAATTACCGTTCAAGATCTCATTTTCCAGCCACTCCGATAGTTGGATATAGATCGGCTTCGTTCCGTCCAGATTAGGAATCAACCCTTTCCCTCCTTCCTCTAACATAGTACATTAGTGTTGTAATGTAGTATATTATATTTGGAAATAAAAAACAATATTAGTTTGACTTTTCAAACATAATTAGGGGCGGACGTTTGAACAAAAAAGGAACAACAGCAAAAAAAGCATTATCCAAAAGGATAACGCTTTTTTACTCCCTGAATGTCCACATGACAAAGACAACTGTCCACAAGTGGTGCCTGACACCCTCTAATAATTCTTCTTATTCGGCCTGCTGATCCAGGCATTGAATGGTGCATACGTATTCGGAGGGAGCATTCGATACATTGGGATGCTTCGCTGATCCGGAGGTATGTTTAGTTGTTTATAGATAAATTGGTCATCAAATCCAATTTTTGCCGCATCTTCATTTGTACAACCATAGTATACTACTTTTAGTCTTGACCAATAGATGGCCCCAAGGCACATTGGGCAGGGTTCACAACTTGTATATAGCTCACAGCCTGTTAATTGATAGCTATTCAATACCTTACATGCGGTCCGAATAGCTTGCATCTCAGCGTGTGCAGTCGGATCATTTATTAGGGTCACCTGGTTTTGTCCAGTACTAATAATCTGCCCGTTTTTAACCACAATGGCCCCGAACGGACCTCCGCCGTTTGTTATTACGTTTTCGTAGGCAATATCCACCGCCATCTTCATATACATTTCTTCCTTCATGAACTGACTCCAATCCGTTTCAGACATATCCTTATCCTAATGATATTATCCTAATGAAGGAAAAAGAATTGTAAAATCATTACAATAATTACACTCATAACATCCACAAAAAAAGCAAGCACCTTTAGAGCACTAGCTTTTTCACCTGATCATATTAGAAAGGGTGTCAGGCACCGCCAGGCGGTGCCTGACACCCTTTCCAATATTTCCACAATATTAGCCTAGTTTTTTCTTTTGAATTGCTTTTGTTGGGGCTTCTTCCCATGCTTCTAAGTTTGTAAGTCCTTCGATATTTGAGGAATAGAATACTGGGTTCTGGCCATTTGCTTTTTGCTTTTTGTAATCTGCAAGCGCGGCAAATGCTATTTTTCCAAGCAGAATTATCGCGATTAAGTTAATTATAGCCATTAATCCCATGAATAAATCGGCAAGGCTCCAGACAAAGCTTAACTCTGCCAACGAACCGAAAGCGACCATACCAACAACAGCGATACGATATAGGTTTAAGACAACCTTGTTATTTTTCATAAATTCAATATTTGATTCACCGTAATAGTAATTCCCCACAACTGAACTGAAGGCAAATAGGAATACGATGAACGCAAGGAAAATACCGGCCCATGACCCTAATGACCCCTCAAGGGCATTTTGCGTCAAGATAATACCGTTCCCCTCTTTAGACGTATACAGACCTGATAAAAGGATGATAAACGCAGTCGAGCTGCAAATTACGAGTGTATCGACAAATACACCAAGGGACTGAATTAAGCCTTGTTTAACAGGATGGCTGACATTTGCTGTCGCTGCAGCGTTCGGTGCGCTACCCATACCTGCTTCGTTTGAAAACAATCCGCGTTTAATTCCGTTCATCATAGCGGCACCAAGTGCTCCACCCGCTGCTTCTTTAAAGCCAAAGGCACTTTCAAAAATTAATTTAAAGACGCCAGGAATTTCAGATAAGTTTGTTACCATTATATATAAAGCAATTAAAATGTAAGCTCCTGCCATGATCGGAACCATCCACTCAGCCACTTTAGCAATCCGTTTAAGACCGCCAAAAATAATGACCGCCGTAATAACGGACAAGACAATGGCAATCACGGTTTTATTGAAGCCAAAAGAATTATTTAACGAGCTAGTAATTGTGTTCGCTTGTACAGAGTTGAAGGCAAGTCCAAAAGTAAGTGAAATTAAAACCGCGAAAGTGATTCCCATCCATCGAGCGTTCAGGGCTTTTTCCATATAATAAGCCGGTCCTCCTCGGAACGTGTCTCCATCTTTCACCTTAAAGATTTGCGCAAGTGTACTTTCCACAAAAGCGGAAGCTGACCCAATCAAAGCGATCAACCACATCCAGAATACGGCTCCCGGGCCGCCAGTTGTGATGGCAATCGCTACACCTGCAAGATTCCCGGTTCCTACGCGTGAAGCCGTACTAATACAAAAGGCTTGGAAGGAGGATATTCCTTTCTTATCCCCGGTTGCCCCTTCACCCATAAGGCGGAACATCTCTCCTACCATTCGAAACTGGACAAACTTTGTACGAAAAGTAAAATAAAGACCGGAACCAATTAATAAAATGATTAGAACATATGACCAAAGTAAAGTATTTGTCCCATTCACAAAACTTTCAATTATTTTCATTTACTCATCTCCTTTTCTACCTCTTTTTTTGATATACTGATATAATTTAACAAATTCTCAGAAATATGACAATGTATGAACTTTCCAGGTAGTAGAACCCCTGAAAAATCTAGTGTCAATGGGGATAAAAAAAAGAAGCGGCAGCGCCGCTTCTTTTTCATGAGAATTCCATTTCGTGTCCACCCTACGTGGAAAGTGTCTTTTTATGGTGCCTGACACCATTAAGTTATGAAGCACGTTTTATATGTTTGAAATGTCCTTTTGAGAGGACGGTTTTTTCTAGGCGGTGGGCCATGATTCCTGCGAAGATGGCTAGGATGATATCCTTTGGCAGTGGGGCTATCATCCAGAGCCATGCCATTTTGTAGGTAAATCCGTCTGGTGCTGCTGCCCAAAGTTTATAGGCATAGTACATCCAGTTTGTACCGAATAAGTAGTTGACCACCATTCCGATTAGTGATGCAATGATAAAGGCAGACATAGTTTTCTTCTTTTCAACTATTTTTCCTATGATAAATGCAGTGAAAATATAGGAAAGAATAAAGCCAAAGGTAGGCCGGAAGATGATAGAGGGCCCTCCGATAAAGCCAGCAAAAACTGGAACCCCTACAAAGCCCACTAACATATAAACTGTCATTGCTATTGACCCTAAGCGGCTGCCCAAAATCGCTCCTGCTAAAATAGCAAAAAAGGTTTGCAGCGTTATTGGCACACCCCCTACCTGTAAAAAAGGAGCGATTGTTGTAATATTGGCTCCAATGGCCATCAGTGCCACAAACATTCCGGCAAGCGTTAAATCAAGTGCCCTAAACTTCTTCATATTCATTCTCCCACCCTAAAATATTATCGATAGTTATAAATCTAAAATAAAGCGTGAAGAGCAAATTGTCAACTAAATTATTATTAGGTTAACAATCGGTTAAAATTAAATGGAACTTGACGATCAAACAAACGTTTTTGATTTATTTTGGTATGAAAGGCAAGAAAATAATAATCTATTTCCATCGGCACATAAAAGGATTGGGCAATCTTCATCGCCCAATCCTTTTATTTATGACGGCAGTTTTTGCAGACTTTGATGGTTTGGTTTGTTTCTGTTTTGTGTGGGTAGAGAAGCTTTATTCCTGTTCGTTCACACAGCGGGCATGTCCCCCGGCCATTTGAAGGCAGGTAGCTGATTGTTTTTCCCCGGTTTCTTTTTGCCATTCCCCATCATCCCTATTCATAATAAAGTGAAACTTCCTTTCTTTATTTAATGTTGGACTGGCACAAAGGTTGATAGGCATTTAATGGTTTTTTATCAATAGATGCCGCAATCCCTATAAAATGTATGACAACTTTCCTTTTACAAAACTACACATAAAGCAACAATATTTAACAAAAAAAACAGCTAATAATCGATATACATTTTGTGGAAATTATTTTGATATATAATATAGCTATTTTATACCCCTAAAATTATTAGATTTTTCGGATAGCACAGTACTTTTTAAATAGGAAAAACAGCCCAAATTTTAATCTTTTGACATAAAGTATTTTATTTTCCCAATAAAACTTTTTGTAGAGCGAATTTTTTACTGCCTCTGATTTTACGACAAGATATTATGAACATTCCATTTACAATAAGCTTGTATTAAAATTCTATGCATTTTGGGGGTGCAGTTTTTGGTGAAAAAGAAAAAACAGAAATGGAAAAGGAATTTAGTAGTAATGACTGCCATTACCGGACTAGGATTCTCCACTTTTTACCCGGGCCTTAGTATTCCGGTTGCAGCAGTCGAACAGGCTGACCAGCCGATTCCTAAGGAAGAGTCAGTCTCTATTGTTCAACTAGAGGTACCGAATCAGAAAGCAAAGGAAAAACTACTTGAGCTGGGTATTGACCTTACCCACAGAGCCCATGAACACAATGGAATTTTTGAAGTGGATGCAGTTGTCACACCAACAGAGATTGCAATGTTGAAAACCTTTGGCATCAAAGTGAAAGACACCATCATTACTGAAAATGAATGGAATCTCAGAACCTCAGAAAGGCAAACAGCTATGCAGTTAACCTCAAATTTGGCCACCGCTGAGGACACAGTAAAAATTCTTCGTGCCAACCATTTTACAAATCAATCGGGCACATTCCTGTATATCGAAGCGAAATCCAGTGCAGGTACAGCAGCGAGTACTGCGCTCACGGCAACTTGGACCGAGAATGGTGTTGAAAAATCCGCAACACTTACTAGATTCGTTGATTACGGTGAATACATGTATCATTATTTGGAATTACCTGTAAACGCCATTCCTACTTCTGTAAAAATAAACAGTAATCTTGGTGGAACAGCTACTGCTGCAGTTACGGAATGGCTCGGTGCGGACAAGCCTGGTAATCCGAAAAAACACTATGTTAAGGATTTTGTAGACCACTACATGGATCCAACCGAATTATATCAACGTGCTGAAAAGCTTGCGAAAGAGTTTCCCGATTTAGTAGAAATTATCGATATGCCTAACAAAACAAATGGCTACAGACGTCTTGCACAAGGAACAGTGGGAGGTACTCAAGCTTCCGCTGTTGTGGTTACCTCCAAAGCATGGGGGCATGAAGGCGGCAATGATGTGTCGGTAGAATTCAAGAATCCAGGGGCCAATAATGCTTCATTGAAAGTTAACCTAGAAGATAAAAAGATTTTAGTAGATTTGACTACCGATTCAACAGGGAAAGTCACTAGTACAGCAAGCCAAGTGGCTGCAGCACTAAATACTCATGCAAGTAATCTTGTGTCTGCGATTACATATCGCACCACTGGCGGAACCGGAATTGTTTCCCCAACAACAACTGCGGTGAAATTAACGGACGACTTAAGTGCACCAGCCACTATTTCTCGTGACCCGTTTACCGTAAAAGCAATTCGAATCGGGAAGCACCGTGACGGTTCAAAGCCCGGTGTCCTTGGATACGCACAAGAGCATGCCCGCGAGTGGGTAACACCACTAGTAACGATTGAAACAGCAGAACGACTACTACGCAATTACGCCCATGATGGCGAAACGAAGCAACTGGTAAACAACCTTGATATTTTCCTTGTGCCGTCAGTAAATCCTGATGGAGCCCATTACAGTTTCTATGATTTCAATGGTCAACGTAAAAATATGACCAATTACTGTGGTCCCACTGAATCCGATCCAGGATATCGAACTTCCTGGGGAGTTGACCTTAACCGCAATCACACTGTCGGTTCAGCTTTTGATGGATATGTGGGTGCATCGACTACACAATGTAGAAGTGGTACCTACGCTGGTCCTGCAGAGAATTCCGAGCCAGAAGCCAGGAATCTAGTATGGCTTGCTGATCAAAATCCAAATATTAAGTTTGCGATGAATATTCATAGCTATGGTGGATACTTTATGTGGTCGCCTGGTTCATACGATCCAAACCGTGTTACTCTCCCTCGTCCATCTGCAGGGGAGGAAGCCTTCTACTGGGCAGCATCTGATAAAATTTTAAATGACATCCAAGACCACCGCGGAACTGTCATTCTTCCTAGCCGCACAGGTCCAATTCCTGATGTGCTGTACTCTGCAGCAGGTAACTCTGCGGACTACCTATGGTATGAAAAGGGAATATATGCCTGGAACTTCGAAGTAGGGGCAGATTTATGGAATAAGGATACGAAAAGATGGCAAGCAGTTGGTTTCCAGCCAGCATTTCAAGAGGGTCATGAAGAGGCCATGGAATTTGCTAACGGTTTGATCGGCTTGATTAAAGTAGCCTATAATCATTCTAAAGATAAACAGCCGCCTTCCACAAAAGCTGTACCGGGTAATGGTAAATTCTCTGGACCAGTTGAGGTTGCATTTGAAACAAGCGAAGCAGCAACGATCTATTATACACTCGACGGCAGCCGCCCTACCTTCCAATCTGCAAAACTCAAATTAAGCGGAACCCGAGAAAATGCAGAGACTTTAAAAATTGGTAAAACGTCCACATTGAACTGGTTCGCTGTTGACGCAGCAGGTAATATTGAGAAAAACTACAATCCTATTAGCAAAGGAAATAATTTTAACACTGTAACACTGACAATCAAGTAATTCTTTTAGCAAGGAGAGTTGGCTCATAGGGGTCAACTCTTTTTTTTACTATAAAAATTTATATAAAGAAGCCCAGTCCATCACTGAACTAGGCTTTTTCATCGTTCTTATTTTTCAAAAATCGCATTGGATAATAGTCTGAATAAGTAATCCGTATGGTCACGGAAGCCTGCTTCTAAACCAATCAATGTCACATCTTTATCCTGCTCTTTAACCATAACAGCCTGCCCTTTCGCACCACTGTTATTTCTCCAATGGCCGGCCACAAAGAAATCGTTACTGTTTGCATAGGTTGCGACTACTTTATCATTTCCAGTATTCGTATACCATGTTGGGCGGTAGACAAACCCTAGATCATCCTGACCATAGCCGGCAGTTAAACCGGTCCCTTCATAGTTGACCTTCACAATTCCGTTACTGTTGGACCCGCCTGTATTTATGGTATCATCCGTTAGTCCGAGAGTTTTCGTAGCCTGGGATGCACTTGACCCGACTCCAATATATTTGCCGCCGTGGGCAATAAAGTCTGTAATGTTCGCTTTCAACTTAGCTTCTTGTGCCCTGTCTTGTAAACCAAATTCCTTGTTGGCAGCACTTAAGTTTGAGGTTATCAAGCTAGCCGTGCCGCTATAAACAAAGGCATCAAAACCAGTAAGACCGTTTTCCGCCACTTCAATCGGTGTCACTTCGGTTACATCAAAGCCAAGTCGCTTCAAGGCTAGCTTTGTACCGCTATGGGACTGAACTTTCCCCATTCCGCCGTCCTTTAAAATCGCTACTTTTAAGGTCGATAAGGCAACCGCATCCACCGGCACTTTAGCCGTGCTTTCCACCTGCAAACCAGATGTTTTTACAGCTGCTGAGATCGTATTGGCTGCTGCTTCTGTGTAAAAATCACCTTTTGTATCACGTTTAACAGCTACACCTTGTTGAAGCAGCGTATTTACTAGCTCGATAGATTTGACAGAACTGTTCGGAATCAGGTATGGACCTTTGCCCTTAACTGAACCTTGTTCATTAATGTTGTTGACCTTTGTTGTTATCACGTCGACAGAACTTTGTGTCGGTATTGCTTCAAAGCCCCAAAGCTCCGGCAAGCTCCATGCTGAAATATCATACATCGCAGCCGTATCGTTTGAGATGTCTTCCCCGTCCCAAAGCATCGTGTTCGCTAATCCAGCCTTTGCCTGGTCCATCTTTACGATGAACGTTCCTTTAGGATATGTTTTTCCATCGACAACAAATGCTTTCGGCGCTTGAACCACATCAATGTCATTATTCATTAAATGATTGACCGCTTTATGCGTGACAGTAGGGTCTTTTTCATCGACTGGAAGGATATAGGCTTTCGGGAAGAAGCCATCCTTGTGGAATGGATGATCAAAATTAATCCCGCGTTTAAACATTTCAATTTGGTCAGTAATCATTGCCTGCTTGTTCTCCGTCGCGAAATTAAGCGCACCCATAATAGCGTTATACATCCAGCGGACGCCATTCCAATCATTCGTTGGCGTTTCTAAGGTATGTCCATATGCACCATGGTACATCGCGTACATCGGGGTGAAGATTGGCGGATAATCATCCCATCCATCAGCGTCATCACGCTGTGGAACGTAGACTCCTTCCATATTTTGATATAGGCTGCTATCCGAGAATTGACCCTTTTCTTTCATTATTTGGGCTTCCATTGCTTCTGCCTGCTGATAAGCCCACTTGTTATATAAATCATACTCGTAGTTCGGATTATGCGGCGGTGTACATGGCTCGATTAATCCCTGTAGGTTTGGCCCATAATTTTTCACATATCCATGCGTATCAAGGAATACCATCGGGTTCCATTCTTTAATAAGCCCAACGGTTTCTTTCGTTTCTGGCTGGGACTGGGTGATGAAGTCACGATTCAAGTCAATTCCTTCCCCGTTAAAACGGGTGGCATCCACACGTCCATCAGGGTTTTGAACGACGTTAAAAATAAGTATATTATTCTCCAAAATATTCTTGGTCTCTTGATCATTTTCGGTTGCGAAGCGTTCAATTAACTGGAGAATGGCATCAGATCCAGCAAATTCCGTGCCATGAATGGAACCATTAATCATAATAGGCACTTTAAAGTCTGGATTGTTAGCAATCCAATCCTGAGCTTTGCCAGGGTTTTTAAACATTTGTTTTCTAAGTGATTGGATTTTACCAAACTTCCCCTGTGCCCCAGGATCAGCAATCGTCACAACATAAAGAGGATGACCATCTGCAGACGTACCTCGAACCTCAACCTTTACACGGTTAGATTGTTTTTCAATGTCTTTCAACTTAGAGCCAATTTGTGAGAATTTTACAAAGTCATAGTTTTCACTATTAAACTTACTACCATCCTGCTCTTCATATACATTAACATTTGTCCATTTTGGTCCCTCAGCAAACCCGACAGTCCATGGCACAGTGGTAAGTAAACTAACAGCTAAAAGGCCTGCAATCTTCTTCTTCTTCATCCTTAACCCCCGATAATAAATTTGAATTTTCACCCATTTTGATGCATTTTTACTTATTTTAATAGCAAAACTATTAAAATACCATCCATCCTTTCTCCCGGAATCAACAACAAAAAGAAACCTGACCAGGAAAAAAGGACCAATAAGTCCACAAAAAGTCATTTCATGAATAAAACTCCACATTATCACATTAGAAATAGAATAAAGGGTGTCAGGCACCACAAAAAAACATTTGTCCACGGACGGTGCCTGACACCCTTTACACCCTTTACACTTTTATTAGCGGACTTATCGTTTCAATGGCTGCACGACTACAAACTACTTTCCATAAGATAGCAATAAGAATTGCGATTTACCTTTTTCAAATAGAAGGGAAAGATGTGGTGCTTATTTATGAAGAATTCCCCGGATTATCCCCATTCGTTTCAAAATCTGCAGGAGAATGGGCTTTCGTTCGAGCAGGTATTTGAACGGATTGTTGCATTCATGAACAGTGACCCTAAAGGGAATTATCGCCTAATGGTGGGCACAGATTCACAGGTTCATAGAACACAGACTATTTTTATCACTGGCATTGTGATTCAAAATGAAGGAAACGGTGTATGGGCATGCATAAGAAAGTTGAGCGTGCCAAGGAGGATGACACAGTTACATGAGCGAATCTCACTAGAATTGTCCTTAACCGAGGAAATCGTATCTATGTTTACCGAGGAAAGGAAAAATGAATTAATAGCAATCGTCCTCCCTCATATTTACCAAGGAGCAACCTTCACAATGGAGGGACATATCGATATCGGGTCAGGCAAACGAAACAAGACAAGTGAATTCGTCAAAGAAATGGTCACACGAATGGAATCCATGGGAGTAGAACCGAAAATCAAACCGAATGCCTTCGTCGCCTCAAGCTATGCGAACAGGTACACCAAATAAGGGTGTCAGGCACCACAAAGGACAAATGGTCCATAGGTGGTGCCTGACACCCTTATTACGTTAGCCATATTAGATATACTTTAATTCGACATTTACGGTGGTGCCTTTACCGAACTCGCTTTCTACTTTCATGGTGCCGTTATGTTCTTGGATGATTTTGTTGCTGACGGTTAGGCCAAGCCCGATTCCTTTATCTTTCGTTGTATAAAATGGTGTTCCCAAATAGCCCATCAGTTCCGAATCAATCCCAATACCTTCATCAGAAAAACGAATGAGTACCTTCTTTCCTTCTTGTTTCAGGACATCGATATGGACTGTTCCACCATTTGGCATAGATTCAATAGCATTTTTCAGAAAATTCACAAAAACCTGTTTCATTTGGTTTGGGTTGCATAGTAATTCAATCTCGTTTGAAATGCAATGGTTGATGATTTGCACATTATGCAGCAATGCCTGTGGATGAAGTATTTTCACTGTGCTTTCCAAGATTGAACCCAGGCTTTCCCGCTCAAATTGAATGGCTTGTGGTTTGGCGAGTGACATAAATTCATTGACAATCATATCGATTCGATCCAATTCATTCGTGATAATTGATAAATAGTCGTCTTGCTTTTCTTTATTACTGGTATTTTTCATAAGTTTGGAAAACCCTTTTAATGAAGTTAATGGGTTTCGAATTTCATGGGCGACTCCAGCAGCTAATTGACCGATGATGGAAAGCCGGTCTAAATTTCGGAGTACATCATCATTTTTTATCCTGTCCGTAATATTTCTGCCAACCGCCACAAAGGATTCGACCTCGCCCTGCTCACTATAAATAGGAGAAATAGTAGTCTCAGAATCAATTACTTCATTTCTCCCAGTTCTTATTTTTATCTGAAACAACTGAGACTCACCTGTTTCAATCATTGCATTGCAAATACGATCAAAGTGCTCCTTTTCCTCTGGTAAAATAAGGTCATAGACGGTTTTACCGATTAATTGCTCCGGCTTATATCCAATTCCTTTTTCATGTGAAGGGGAGGCATAGACAATCTTCTTGTCCATTGAATAAAGTTTGATCATATCTGCGGTATTTTCGGTAATTAAGCGATACAATTCACGGGTTCTTTTTAATTCCCTTTTAATATTTTCACTCTCTGAAATATCACGATAGATAGCGATAATAGCAATAATCTCTCCCATTGAATTTCTAAAAGGAGAATAGGAGACTGCTATATCTATCCGATTTCCATTTTTATGATTACGTTGTGTATTCATATTATGGAAGGCTTTTCCTAGTTTCACTGCTTCTACTATTTGTACCACTTCCACTGGATTGGGAAATTCTAAGAATGTTCTCCCTAAAATATCCTCTTCGGTATAGCCAAAAATCTTGGTATACATTTGATTGATGCGAATAAACCGATTCTCCATATCGACGATACAGATTCCATCGGCCGTACAATCAAGAAAAAGGTCAATTAATTCATCGGGATTATAGACCACAGATTCATTTTCTTTTCTAAAAATCGGGAAACACTTCGCCATAGAAATCTCTCCAAACACATCAAAAGTACTATCAATCTCCATTTTACAGAATTTTTGGGCGAAAGAAAGAAAATTTTTTAAAAGGGTGTCAGGCACCATTAAAAGACACTTTCCACTCCAGGAGGACACGTTAGGAGGACACGTTTGGTAAAAGGTAAAAACGCTTGAGCCCTGGGAGTAGCTTAAGCGTTTCTGTGGTGCTAATTTTCTATTTTTTATAATGCTTCTTCTATTTCTTTTGCCATTGTTTTTACGGATTTTAAGCCGCCGCCGCTTAGGTACCATGAGTCTGCATCGAGGTAGACGATCTTATCATTTTTATAAGCTTCGGTTTTCTTTACTAGCTCATTTTCTACGATTTCCTTCGCGCCAACTTCGCCGCCGACAGCGGTCGCGCGGTCAATGACGAACAGGACATCCGGATTCTTCTCTCTAATGTATTCAAACGTAATACTCTGTCCGTGTGTGGAGACTTCAATATTCTTATCTGCCGCGCCGAAACCAAACACATCGTGAATGAGTCCAAAACGGGAGCTTGGGCCATAGGCACTTACTTTTCCTTCATTCGCTAAGACAATTAATCCTTTTTGATCAAGTGCAGATGCTTTCTTGTTTAATTTTTCGACACTGGACTCAATATTTTTTAATTCACTCGCTACTTTGTCTTCTTTTCCAAAAATTTCGCCAATTAGATTCATATTTTTTTCAAAAGAATCCATGTAATTGCCATAATCAAGTCCAATATATACGGTTGGTGCAATCTCTGCAAATTGATCATATAATTCTGCCTGGCGTGTAGAGATAAAAATAACATCTGGCTTCAGCGCGTGAATCGCTTCAAAATCTGGCTCCTTTAGACTACCGACATTGGTGTATTTTTTATCTGCATATTTCTCCAAATAGGAGGGAACGGTTGCTTGCGGGACTCCCGTAACTACTATACCTAACTCATCTAGGGTATCTAATACACCAAAATCAAACACAACTACTTTCTTCGGGTTTTTTTCCACAATGGCTTCACCATATTGATGCTTGATTGTCATCTTCTCTTCCGTTACTACCTTATTGGAAGATGCCGTTTTCGCTTTGCCCTCCTCTTTTGATTCCCCTCCACATGCAGCTAAAACCAAGAACATAGTAAAAACTAATCCTAGAAAACTCCATTTTTTAAACATCTGCCATTCTCTCCTTTACATCATGAATTAAAATACACACAGATCCTGCAGTTGTTCATCTCCTGAATGGGAATATCCATATCGTAAATTTCACTCAAAGCTTCCGACTGAATGATCTCCTCAGTCGGCCCATCCTTCACAACCCTGCCATCCTTCATCGCCACAATTCGGTCCGAATAAACGGAGGCAAAGTTAATATCGTGAAGGACAATCACAACCGTTTTTCCGAGCTCATCTACTAACCGGCGCAAAATCTTCATAATCTGAACTGAATGCTTCATATCCAAATTATTCAGCGGTTCATCAAGCAGGATGTACTCAGTATCTTGGGCAATGACCATCGCGATAAAGGCCCGCTGCCTCTGACCGCCTGATAGTTCGTCTAAATAGCTGCCCTGTATATCCGTTAAATGCATATACTCAAGCGATTGCCCGACAATCCGTTCATCCTCTTCGGTTAACCGGCCTTTAGAATAAGGAAACCGGCCAAACGAAACAAGCTCGCGTATCGTAAGGCGGACATTCATGAAATTTGACTGCTTCAAAATCGACACACGTTTGGCGAAATCATTCGATTTCATTTTCCTTACATCCGCCTTGTCGACAAGCACTTCTCCCGTATCAGCATCAAGCAGACGGCTGACCATCGACAAGAGAGTGGATTTACCAGCACCGTTTGGCCCAATAAAAGAAGTAATTTTTCCAGGTTTAATCGTTACTGTTACATCATCCACAACCGACTTCTTCCCGTAAAACTTCGATACTGACTTTACCTGAATCATGCCGTTTTCCTCTCCTTCAATAGTAAATAGATGAAATAAACACCGCCAACAAAATTAATGATGACACTTAGTGTTGTCGAAAAAGTAAACACCCTTTCAACCACCCATTGCCCGCCGACAAGTGCAATGATACTCATAATTACCGCACCGCTGATTAGCACCTTATGTTTGTATGTTTTAAAAAACTGATACGATAGATTAGCGACAATTAAGCCAAAAAAGGTTATTGGTCCAACAAGTGCCGTAGAAATGGAAATGAAAATGGCTGCAATCACCAGCATTTGTTTCACGATTAAATCGTATGGAACACCGAGATTGATTGCCATCTCGCGGCCAAGCGATAACACATCAAGATACTTAATATAGCGCCACGCATAGACAACCACTAACGCAACGATGACAAGAGCAAGCCACACCAAATCCGAATTAATATTGTTAAAACTGGCAAACATCCGGTCTTGAACAATCTGAAACTCATTTGGATCAATCAGCACCTGAAAAAAGGTCGAGATACTTGAGAAAAATGTACCGACGATGATGCCGACCAGTAATAAAAAGTAGACCGACTGGCCGCCTTTTTTAAATAAAAAGCGAGAAAGAAAAAGGGCAAACACAATCATCACAACAACAGAAAGTAAAAAGTTCATCTGTTTATTTACCACAATCAAGTGGCTTGAGCCTAAAAAGAAAATAATCACCGTTTGCAACAGTAAATACAATGCATCTAATCCCATGATGCTAGGCGTTAAAATGCGGTTATGGGTAATCGTTTGGAAGACAACCGTTGCATAGGCAACCGTAAACCCAGTAATCACCATGGCAATCACCTTTACCGCCCGTCTTGGTAAGGCATAATCAAAACTGCCATTTAGATCATGTAATAAGTAAAGCACACAGCACACGGCAGCAACTAAAGCGAGACTGACCATTTTCATCGAGTTACGCATAAGCCTTCCTCCTAAATAGAAGATAGAGGAAAATCCCGCTGCCGATGACGCCAACCATGAGACTGATTGAAATTTCATACGGGAAAATAATCACCCGGCCTAAAATATCGCAAACCAGCAGAAAGTTCGCTCCCAGAAGAGCTGTATGCGGCAAGGTTTTTTGCAGATGATCTCCTTTAGAAATCGAGATGATATTCGGAATAATCAAACCTAGGAACGGGATCATCCCAACCGTTAACACGACCGTTGCCGTAATTAATGCAACAAGCACAAGCCCTATGTTAACGACCCTGCTGTATGCAAGACCTAAATTTTTCGAAAAATCCTCCCCCATCCCGGCTACGGTAAAGCGGTTGGCATAGAAATAGGCAATAACTAATATCGGAATACTTATGTATAAGAGTTCATACCGCCCTTTCATGATCATCGAAAAATCACCTTGAAGCCACGCCGACATATTTTGAATCACATCTGCCCGATAGGCAAAAAATGTCGTGACAGAGGATAAGATATTCCCAAACATCAGCCCGACAAGAGGAATGAAAATGGCATCCTTGAACTTGATTCGATCGAGAATTTGCATAAACAAAAACGTTCCGCCAAGCGCGAATACAAAGGCAATGGCCATTTTTTCGAGCATTGAAGCGTTGGCAAATAGCAACATTGAAACAAGGATTCCCAGACGAGTCGCATCCAGGGTTCCTGCCGTTGTCGGCGAGACAAATTTATTGCGGCTAAGCTGCTGCATGATCAAACCGGCAATGCTCATTCCCGCTCCTGCCAGTAGAATCGCCACAAGCCGCGGCACCCGGCTGATCAGGAATATTTGTGTTTCTTCAGATTGAAAGTCTAGTAGATCCATTGGTGAAAGACTGCTAACCCCAACAAACAATGAACCGGCAGATAAAATCAATAATCCCAATAGTAAATATCGTTTCTTCATGACTGACCCCAATAAAATGTAGTTTTTATAGATGAGATTGAAAATCATTATCATTAACTTACAATTTTGATTATAACAAAGTAAAATACATTGTCAACGGTAAATGAGAACTTTTATCAATTAGAAAAGCAGATTCCAAAAAATGAAAAATATATTTTTCCAATACATAATGGACTTCCTACACCACATAAATTGGGCAATAGGAGGTGAATGGAGTGAAAAAATACCTATTGGTTTTAGTCTTACCGCTCATCTTTTTATTGTCGGGATGTCTTAGCGATCCTGTACAGGATGACTTACTAAACTATGTAAATAAAGAAATGAAGAATGCAGCGAAATTGGAAGTTGAGGCTGTTTCTGCCTACGAAAGTGTGACCGGTGCAAATTATCAGGATGACCAAACCCTCTACGATGTCCTGCTAAACGAGGTGATTCCAACGTATAATGAATTTATTAAGGAGTTGGACTCGGCCAACATTGAAACGGATGAGGTAAAAGAAATTCACGAGATTTATATTAAGGGCGCAGACATCCAGTTTAATGCCTTTGCTAAAATAAAACAGGCCTTAGAAGAACAGGATGCGGGTCTAATCCAGGAAGCCAACGACATGCTGGCGGAAGCCCGCACGCATATCCGCGATTATAAAAGTAAGCTAACCAAACTGGCGAAGGAACATGATGTAAAAATTGAAAAATAATTGAATGCACCTCAAAAATACATGAACATTGTTTTCGGGAAAAACATATTTTAATAATAGAATATCACCTAAAAGAGGACCGTGGTCCCTTAACACCACGGCCAAATAAATATTGTCAGAGATTGAAAGAATAATCCATCCTTTGTCAGCCAAACAAGTGTGGATTATTTTTTTGTTTTCTTTTTCTTAACACTCTGCTCACCCTTCAGATTTAATTCGCCAGATAGATGGTCTTCACATGCTCTAAATTCCGATACACGGTCTCTCTTCCTGCTGTGATTAACGATAACCTTCTATTCACGGCCTTCTGCAGCAAACCTATTTTTTCACTGCTATCCCCGCCATCGATGACAACCAGCTGATTCTCCAACTTTTTACATTGCTCATCGAAGCTTCTTGCCAATGGAATCTTCATTGAATGAACAGGGAGAGATTGATGGTCCAAGGAATACGGCGTTGCATTTTCCGGATATGGGATTAGCCATTTCACATGGTTCATTGAAATAAATACGGTTTTATATACCGACGAGTAAAAAACAAAATAGTCATTCATGATACTTGTTAAATAGCCGTGGATCGACTTATTCCCTGTTACATATACCTCAACAAATCTTCCCTTTGCATTGTTCAGCATTCTCCGAAACGAAATCGCCTGTGAATCCGTTTCAAGCGGCTTTTCAGTGGGTAGTTCATAATAGGTGCTGTTTTCCTCGATTTTCGTTTCTTTCATCCGCTGAATATGAATGGACGGAATATAGTAGAAGTTCCCCGTTCTCCCCACATATAAAACAATGATGTCCAATCCAGCATCAACAAGAATGCCTGAGTAAAAATTCCCGCCTGAAATTTCAATTTCAATATTTTTCCTCATTAAATCGCCAAACTCATTCATATTCATTTCTCCTTCATCTTTTAACCCTTGTTATTGTAGTGCCCCGCCAAAGAGCCATGAAACCCAATAATATAAAACTACTAGCGTAAACAATGTTGCTGGAGGTATAACCACGAAGGTGATTTTTACGTATTCCCACCACGTGATCATGATTTTTCCTTTTCGAACGATATGCATCCACATCAGTGTAGCAAGTGTACCCATCGGGAGAAGTAAGGATCCCATGTCACTGCCAATGACGTTCGCTAAATAGGCTACCTTCAGAGTCAACGTGTCTAGTCCCATATGGGTCAACGTCAGCGTTCCAACCATGAGTGCCGGGTGATTGTTGAAAATATTAGAGAGGATGGATAGGAGTCCGCCCATCATCACACTTGCATGAAGCAGGCTTCCGGATACCATTGGCTCCATAAAGGCAATCAGCCAGTCCGTTAAACCGATATTATTCAATCCGTAAATAATCACATACATACTAAAAGCAAAAACGAGTATATACCAAGGAGTTTTTTTCAGCATATCAGTTGGGGGAATTTTGAGATACGCCCATCTCCACCCCAATAGAATAAGGGAACCGATTACCGCCATAAGTGAAACTGGGATAGCAAAATACGATGCGACAAAAAGGCTGACACGAACAGCAAAAACAAATAGCAGGACATTACGCATGAACCTGGAACGGTCTTTTTCAGAAGAATGTTTTGTTTCAGGCTTTAGCGGGTGATAGGATGATTTAGTTAGTCCCTTAACATTTATCGGAACGGTTTTCGGCAATACTTTTTTAAAGCGAAGGAACAGCAGATAGACCAACAGCAGAAGCCCGAGTGTTGCTGGAACAAACATCATCGCTGTATGCATATACAGGCTCATATCGACGATTTTCAACGCGATTAAGTTAACGATATTACTAACGCCAATTGGGGCACTTGAAGCAGTGGCAATTAAGCCCCCCGATAATAAATACGGGATTTTTTGATGGTTTTTAAGGCCCATATTATTTAGCAGCATTACTAGAATCGGTGTCGTGATTAAAATACTTCCATCATTATTGAAAAAAAGCGTCATGAGAAAACATAATAGGTTAACGTACCAGAAAAGCCGTATACCGGACCCTTTTGCTTTGGCGGCGAGTTTCTCAGCCACCCAGTTAAAGAAGCCAAAGCTTTCTAAGACGATGGCCATGACAATCGTGGCGATAATGGTGATGGCGGCACCGCTGATGGTTTCCGTGATGATACCAAGGTCGGCCAGCGTAACACTTCCGCTGATAAAAACAAGAACCGCGCCAATTGTGGCGGGAATCGCCTCGTTCATTCCGCGCGGTCTCCAAAGGATAAAAATCAGTGTGGCCACAAACGAGAAAATGGTCATCCACACCATTGGTTGAAATTGCATAATGATCTCCTCTCAAATGCTCATAATTCATGATGTCATCATGATGCGGCATTCACTCCCCTAACAGTTCGTCCGCTCCTGTCCCCCCTTCCATTTGTCTCTCTTGTTTCTATGTACTTTATTTATATGTGCCGAGCATAAGACAGGCTCTAGGTTTGTACCCTTTTGGGGAAAATTCCACAAGAATCTAGATACGTTGGATAAAGAAAAAAGGGTGTCAGGCACCATGTGAAAAATTCACATGGTGCCTGACACCCTTTTTACCCTAATAACGTGGCATATATTATTATGTTTGTTTTCTAAGCGGCGGGATTTCAAAATAGGTTACTATTCTCCATATCCATTCCACCGGACCATATCGGAAGAAGCGGAGCCACATCACACTGAAAAAGAGCTGGATGATATAAATCGTTATACACAGGTAAAGGGATTGGATATAAGTTATTTTATTAAATAAATTTAGCGTATTACCAGCTAGAAACAGTAAAGCTGTCTGCGAAATATAATTAGTCAATGCCATTCTTCCATAGCTTTTCAGGGGGGATAATACCTTTTGAAAAAAGGAAGATTGCAACAGGAAAACTAGGAGTCCGACATAAAAGGCTGAGATAACCGGACCAATTGTAATTCCGATGCTTAAGAAGCGCTGTACCGCCTGTAAATCCGCCTCTGAGCCATATCCAATGCTGGCAGGCGCAAATTGATATTGATAAATCAGGCCGGGAACACTTAAAGCAAACATGATACTGGTAAAAAGGATTACCTTATTGCGTATTTTAGAAAGCCGTTCAAACACTTGAAATTGTCCAGCGGCGATTCCTAATAACATCAGCGGAATCACCATAAACAGTTTAAAGGAGAAGAACCCTAAAACAATTAACATCACGGTTCCGAACACAAGATTTACCACTTTATTCGCTTTGTAAAACGGCAAAATAAATAAGCCGCATATGGCATAAACCGTTAAGGCCTCCCCTGGATGAAACTGAACATGGACTAAACCGATAATAAATAACGCAGCCATTCGCCTCAGGAATAAAATATAACCGTTTCTTCCTTTTATATTGGCCCGTGTGATAAAAATATAAAATCCAACCCCAAATAAAAAGGTGAAAATTGTATAAAAGCGCCCTTCCACAAATAAATATAAAAATCTCCAATAAGAGGCCTCCATCGTATGGGGTGATGGCAGCTTCACGGACAGTAGCGGGAGCACATTCACCAAAATAATCCCCAATAACGCAAACCCCCGCAAATAATCCAGCGTATCAATTCGTGTACTTCCATCCATAACCAGTCTTTTATCTTCCATTACTATCTCCTTCATAGTGCTAATGGTGCCTGACACCCTTATTACTATTTCTCCCATAAATATACAACAATTGATTCTCAGGAAAAAGGAAAAACGCTTTGATTCGATGGATCAAAGCGCTGCTTTTGTTTGTTTATTGATTTTATTTGGTAACGGCTGCAGGGATACAGTTTAATCAGGTTAAACGGTTTCTCGCACTGGCTGCAGCATGGTTCCGTTTGCAGCAAAATTTGTGTGCCACGAAAATGCCTTCTCCAGCACATGCGGGGTTTGCCCTCCTCGCGTAAGGGCTTCTTGATAATATTCACGAAGCTGTTCACGATACATAGGATGTGCACAACGTTCGATAATCAATTCTACCCGCTGCCGCGGTGCCAAGCCGCGTAAATCGGCATACCCCTGCTCCGTGACAATGACGTCCACATCATGCTCAGTATGATCCACATGTGAAACAAATGGGACAATACTCGAAATCTTCCCGCCCTTGGCAATTGATTTCGTCACAAAAATCGCTAAGCGGGCATTGCGGGCAAAATCACCTGAACCGCCGATACCATTCATCATTTTCGTTCCCGATACATGGGTAGAATTGACATTCCCATAGATATCTAATTCCAGCGCCGTATTAATCGAGATTAAGCCGAGGCGGCGGATGATTTCCGGATGATTGGAAATCTCCTGCGGCCGCATAATTAATTGGTCGCGGTATTTTTCAAAGTTCCCGTATACCTCTTTCATTTTTTCATCAGAAAGGGTAATGGAACAGCAGGACGCGAATCGAACCTTGCCGGCATCGATTAAATCAAACACCGCATCTTGCAATACCTCAGAATAAACCTCTAAGTCCTTAAACTCTGACTTGAGCATGCCATGCAGAACAGCATTTGCTACCGAACCAATTCCCGACTGGAGTGGGGCAAGGCGCTCCGTCAACCGTCCGGCCTTCACCTCGGTCCGTAAAAACTCAATCAAGTGATTCGCCATAATTACGGTCTCTTCATCAGGCGGAACAATCGTTGATGGCGAATCAAGCTGATTCGTGAACACAATCCCTCTTACCCTCTCGATATCAACTGGAATTCCAATCGTCCCCATTCTGTCATCTGCCTTTTTCAACGGAATTGGGTCTCTCTCCCCCTGCTTTCCAGGGTCGTATAAATCATGTAATCCTTCAAGATTAACTTGGTGTGCTAAATTGATTTCAATAATGAGTGATTTTGCATTTAAAGCAAACGATAAGGAGTTCCCAACCGAGGTGGTTGGAATCACCATCCCATCTTCTGTAACTGAGAACGCTTCCAAAATCGCGAAATCGACAGGATCCATTACACCTGCTCTTACCAACTCAGCCGTGTGTGACAAGTGCTGGTCAACAAACAGCATTTCGCCATTATTGATTTTACTTCGCATCGTCGGGTCCGCCTGGAACGGAAGTCTCTTTCCAAGAATTCCAGCCTCCGCAAACAACTTATCCACATCTGAGCCTAAAGAAGCTCCCGTATACACATTAACTTTAAAAACTTCTGTCTCAGCTCGTTTCACTAACGCAAATGGAACTGCTTTAACATCACCGGCACGTGTAAATCCGCTTAACCCCAATGTCATCCCATCTTCAATCCACGATGCTGCCTCTTCTGGAGTTACTACCCGATCCCAAAGACGCTGATCCCGAATCCGTTCTAATTTATTATCCATCTGTCATCCCACTCCCCTAGTGAAATTTTAAGATAATTTTAACCGATAAAGTTTATCAACTAGAGGTTTCAGAGATACATTACGGAAAATTCAGATAAAACAGCATTTCCGCCGTCTTAAACAGAATATTTCTAAAATCCTAGCAGTCTGCGAAAATAACTGGAATAAGATTGACTTACAGGCACTCGGTCGCCGTTATCCATCGATAGGATAAAAGTTGAATGAGAATCAGGGAAGATCTCCTTAATATGATTGACGTTCACAATAAACGAACGATGGCAGCGGATGAAATAATCTTTGGGCAGCAAGAACTCAAATTCTTGGAGAGAATATTTATGTGTGCCGCTGTGAACTTTAGTATGAACATATGTCTTTTTATCCTTCGCCTCTAAATAAATTACCTGTGCGAAGGGCAGCGGCACCCAACCGTCTCCGGTTTTTATTGTCACTACTAACTTCCCGCTTGTCAGTGCCGGGAAAATCGCCGTCACACAGCCTTCCAGTTTCCCTTCGTGAAAAAACGGCACCGCCATTCCATGATAGGGAACTCCAAACAGTTCACGATTAATAAACTCAGAAATTTTTTGTTTCGAATGAATTGCCTTATAGGCAATCGTCCCTTCCTTCAACGAGTCACCAGGGGTGATTTTCAAATCAATCCGCTTACTCGGCCGATAATAAATATATTCCTTCGTATTCGAAACCGCGATCGAAATCTCCTCCGAAAACAACTCACTAATCACATCCAAAAGCGAAACAACCGTAATACTCTCCATACCAATCCCCCCTCTAACAACAAAACAAACTCAATTGTCCACGCCACACGGACACTGTCCACGAATGGTGCCTGACACCAATAACACCAATAACACTATTATATTAGCAGAAACATGTGTAACAGGAAGGCCGCGAGGAAGAGTCATGGCGGTGATGAGGTGGAATTTGCGGCGGAAGCCAGAGGCTTTTTTGTGTCTCAAGAGGCCGGCAATCAGTGTTATACCCAGCAGCACGATTGCCAGGTAGCCGCTCAGCAACTTTCCATGTCCATAGCCCAGCATTGCTCCAAATTCGTAAATATTAATTAACGCGTGTCCGATAATAACTGTAGTACCAAGCAGTGCAATCTTAATATGCCATTTCATTAAGTACCGGGAAAACTTTGCAAGCCGAATCTTCACCTTCCGAATGGTTGTTCTCCGAATGACCAAAAAGATGAAATACATATTAATATTGATTAAAAAGAGAAACACCGCTGCCTGAGCCAGTACCTGTCCTGTTACAATTAATGTGCTGTCATGCGGTCGGAAAAACCATATATACACAATCGAGACAACAATCAACACAATATTAGCAGCACTCCATAATCGATGGTACATAAAAAAGTCCTCGCTCCTCCCCCTAATATTCCAGCCGATATATTAAAAACCGTTCATTCGGGTCATGTTCATACAAATCCGGCAGGATGACCTCTCCTTTTAATACAAACAAAGTCTGGTTTTCGAGAAAATAAATATAATCCTCGGATGGATAGTATAACACCAGCTCAATCTCCCGTTCCACGTTCTCCACCGACAGCAAAATATGGTTGACTATCTTCCTAAACACTTGAATTGAAAACGGGTTAAAGAAATAAAAGCGATTATCCCTTGGATTAATCTCATACTCCTCTGCTAAGCAGCAATGAAACTGAATTTGCTCAGGCCCTTTTTTCGTTTTCCGTGCATAACTGCCAAGATTTTCAACAGCGGCCTGATAAAGAAGCTCATTCATTTCGATTCCCACTACAGACACATGAAAAAAATAGTGGAGATAAAAATTTAACCGCCCTTTCCCGCAGCCATAATCCACTACCCGGTCACTGCTTTTCACTTCATAATGACGAAATAGCTCCTCCAGTGCACTATAAGGCGTCGGCTCATACGGATGATAATGCAAGGACTTATTTTGGGAGGCCCCCCCATGGTGGTCTCCCTTTGTTTTGATGTTCAATAATTTATCATAATAATGTTCTTTCATCACTTACACCTATACAATTATATTTAAAACAGAAGTAATACCATACTAGATTAAACCATTTTGTGAAAAAAAGACATTAAATCCACAACCGCATCCCCTTTTTGCGATTATCCGCTTGATAAGGAGGAAAAAGTGGTATAATGTCGAAATTTATATACAATAGAAGAATGATTTGGCTAGTACTCATAAGGACAACATCAATTCTTTATTTCTAGAAAGAAAGAGCCGGGAGGTGGATCAGTGAAAATCAAAAAAATATTAAATAACAACGCCGTTGTTGTTACAGATCATAATGAAGAAAAAATTGCCATTGGTGCAGGGATTGCTTTTCAGAAAAAGAAAAATGACATCGTGAACCCCAGCAAAATTGAAAAGCTGTTTGTCATGAAGGAAAATGAGAAATTCCAGCAGCTGCTTTTACAAATACCTGAAGAACATTTTGCACTTTCAGAAGAGATTATTACCTACGCCGAAGAATCCCTTGGCAGCAAATTAAACGAGCATATTCACATTGCCCTGACCGATCACTTATCCTTTGCCATTGAACGAGTGCGGGATGGAATCAATCTTAAGAATAAACTACTTAATGAAATCAAAATTCTATATAAAAAGGAATTTGATATCGGCATGTGGGCGCTTCGGCATATTGAGAAAAAGACGGCCATTAAGATGCCTGTGGATGAAGCAGCCTTTATCGCCCTCCATCTTCACACCGCTAATTTAAATGGCGGGGACATGAAACAGACGCTTCGACAAACGGCCATCATTGGAGATATGGTGCAAACGATTAAGGATTATTTACATATTGAAATAGTTGAAGACGATCTTTCATACCAGCGCCTAATGACCCATCTCCGCTTTGCTATTTCAAGAATCAGTAATGGTGAACCAAATACAATCGATGATGAGATGCTGAAAATGATCACTAATAAATTCCCCATTGCCTACAAATGTGCAAAAAAGGTTGCCAAAGACCTTTCACTAAATCACGAAATCCATCTGCCAGAGCATGAACTTGGATACTTAACACTTCACATCGAAAGACTGCGAAAACGATAAAAAACGCTTGGGCTCTGAAAAAGAGTGTCCAAGCGTTTTTGTCTGCTATTATTATTTTTTCTTTCGGATTTTCACAATCTCATCAGCCACAAATTGTACATTTGTTCCGACAATGACTTGAATGCTTTGCGGACCGACGATATTGATTCCAGGTACGCCTGTTGCTTTAATTTTCTTTTGGTCGACAGCTTTCATGTCCTTTACTTCCATTCTTAGACGAGTGACACAGTTGTCAACAGCCATTACGTTTGCGTCGCCGCCTAAGCCTTCATAGATTTGAGCTGCCATCGCAGCAAATTTGCTTTCTCCCTTAGCAAGAGAAACTTCTTCAGCATCTTCATCATCATCTTCACGGCCAGGAGTCTTTAAGTCGAACTTTTTAATGATGAAACGGAACAAGAAGTAGTAAATAACTGCAAACACTAAACCTTGAACAATCAACCAAAACGGCTGATTTGCCATTGGATTTCTTAGACTTAAGAAAAAGTCAATAAATCCTCCACTAAAAGCAAAGCCTGCTGTCCAATGGAATGCGGCTGCAATTGCCAATGAAAGACCCGTTAAAACGGCATGAACAAGATACAGCATTGGTGCTAAGAACATGAACGCAAACTCAATTGGTTCTGTAACCCCTGTTAAGAAGGATGCAAAGCCTGCTGCAAGCATTAAGGAAGCTACTTGTTTTCTCTTTTTTGTTTTTGCTGTATGAACCATTGCTAATGCTGCTGCAGGTAACCCAAACATCATAACTGGGAAGAAGCCTGCTTGATACATGCCTGTGACTCCTTTTTCACCCTTACCAGATAAGAAGTTCCCAATATCGTTAATTCCGGCAACGTCAAACCAGAACACGGAGTTTAACGCATGGTGTAATCCCGTTGGAATTAAAAGTCGGTTGAAGAAGCCGTAAAGACCTGCGCCAACAGCACCTAAATCACTAATCGTTTTACCAAATGATACTAGTGCAGTATAGATGACTGGCCAAACAAAGAACAACACTCCAGAAACCACTAACATTGCAACCGCTGTCATAATAGGTACTAAACGTTTTCCGCTAAAGAAAGCAAATGCATCTGGCAACTTTACATGACTGAAGCGATTGTACATCATCGAAGCAACAATACCTGAAAGAATACCGATAAAGGCATTGCCGATTTTTGCAAATGCTGGGTCTACCTTTGCTGGATCAATTCCTTGCAGCAATGCAACCGATCCAGTTGAAAGCAGGGTTGTTACGACTAGATAGGCAACCAAACCACTTAGCGCTGCTGAACCATCTTTTTCTTTTGCCATCCCCAGCGCCACACCAACTGCAAAAAGGATTGGGATATTGTCGATGATTGATCCCCCTGCTTTTATTAAGAAGGCGGCTAACGGACTATCTGCTCCCCAGCCCGTAGGATCAATCCAATAACCAATACCCAATAAAAGGGCCGCAGCTGGTAAAATCGCAACCGGTAACATTAACGAACTTCCCAGCTTTTGAAAATACTTTTTCATTTTTTTACCCCCTATAAATTTTTGTCAAACTACTCTTAACAACTACTAAACTACTACTAAACGCCAAACGAGCTAACAATAAAATAAATAATTTCTGAAATTACAGCATGACGAGTAGCAGCCTGGAATCCGTTTTACTATTTTGTCACTCACCTCCTTAAAGGCAAATTTTTTATAAAAAGTGAAGCGCTGCTGAAAATTGTGGCAGCCCTTCACTTCTGATAAATTACTTTGCAGCAGCTGTAAATAAAACCGTCTTACCGGCAGTGCCTTCCTTTTCCTCAGTAAATGTATATTGCTTTTTACCATCTTCACTGTTGGTAATAACAACCGGTGTGATTGTGCTTTTTGCATTTGTACTAATATATTCCCAATCCACTTCAATTAGGAGTTGTCCCGCAGAAACTTTGTCCCCTTCATTAACGGCAACGTTAAAGCCCTTACCGTCTAAAGCTACGGTTTCTAAACCGACATGAATAAGGATTTCTGAACCATCCTCGGCACGAAGGCCAACTGCATGCTTAGTGGCTGCAACGAGAATAACTGTCCCCTTTACAGGAGAAACAATATCCCCGCTTGTTGGCATCACGGCAATCCCATCGCCCATCATTTTTTGACTGAAAACAGGATCGGGAACTTCCTCAAGAGAAACAATCTTCCCATTGACTGGTGTATAAAATTCAACTGGCTCTTTTTTAAAAAAATTAAACTTCATTACAATTACCCCTTTACTTTTTTGTTTATGGTTCCCAAAAGATGTAAAAAAAACAACAAAAAAAGACATGGAGGTACAAATAAATGGACATAAAGATCCATTCATTTTTACCACCATGCCTGATCGTATCAGTAACATGTGATCAATATATAACGTATAACCTTATCATACCACTAATCAGTAATATTTCAAGATGCAAATACAAACATTTTTTATGGGTAAAATTGTCTATCAAAGAAGGCTTCTCCTTTGGTGGAGGGTAGCTTTGTTATATTTCCATACCTTTTGCTAACTCTTCGATTATCTTTTCACAGATTTCATGGGTTTCCAGTGCATCTAATGACGAGAATCTTGGTTTACTGTGTGTTCCGAGTGCATCGATAAAATCTGTAACGAGTTGGTGGAATCCACGTTTAATAAGGGTAGGTTCCCAATCACTGCCGCGAACTTCGGTCGTTTCCATATCTTTCGAAATCACTAACTTCGACACATTATAAACCGTTCTTTTTTCCAAAGGCCCCATGACTTCGGTAACTTCCTCGCTTGTTCCATTATCCCTATTCATAATCCCTATTGCTGTTGCTCCGTTTGAAATAAATTGAACGACTACGTGGTAGAGCTTGTCGCCTTCCATTCTCCCATTTACGATTAGCTCCTCAATTGGGTACGGAAATAAATATCTCATTGTATCGACAACATGAATGAAATCGTCATAAATGAAGGTTCTCGGTTCACCGGGCAGACCTTTCCTATTTTTCTGGACAACCACCATATTTGGGTCGGCAACTTCTTTCAGTTTCGTGTAAGAAGGGGCATATCTTCTATTAAAACCGGTCATGAGAATTAAACCCTTCTCCTCTGCAAGTTCAACAAGCTTTTTAGCACCCTCATAATGATCCGTGATCGGTTTATCCACAAACACATGGATATTGTTCTGTAACAATGCTTGGACTATTTCTTCATGTGAAGACGTGGACGAATGAATAAATGCCCCCTTTATCCCACTGTCTAGTAATGATTCAAGACTTGTATGCAGATTTTCAAAACGGTATTGACTGCCAATGGACTCCAGCTTCTCTTTGTTTCTTGTGTATAAATGAAATTCCACATCTCTTATTTTACTGTAGACAGGCAGATACGCCTTTTGCGCAATATCCCCAAGTCCGATTATGCCTAATTTAAGCATAGGATTCCCCTTCCTTCTTTGCCATCTATTGTTAAACCTTATTAATGAGAATATTTTTCAGTTTTTGACTTCCGAACGGCATGGATAATAAAAGTAATCACAAACGCCATGACCATTACAATAATAAATATTTCATTCGCAATATGAATATTCACAAGCGTGAGTCCCATCTTAACCGCAATAAATGTAATCAAAACATATGCCGTCGTTTCAAGTTCTGGGACCCTGTTCATCAAACTAATGAAAAATGTTGCCACTCCCCGCATTAACAAAATTCCAATCATCCCGCCAAGCAAGATAACCCAAACTTCTTCCGATACAGCTAAGGCAGTGAGAATACTATCCACAGAAAACGCTAAGTCCATTAACTCGACACTAATAACAGTTGCCCAGAAGAATCCGAACGTTTTCGTTAACCAACCCGTTGGCTGATGTTTTGTTTCCTCATCATCATTCTCATTATGTTTATATTTTTCGATAAAGAACTTAACGGAAAGCCAAAGCAAATATAACGCACCAATTAACTTAATAAACCAAAGTTTTATTAAGAACGTTCCAAGTCCAATGAAGATAAAACGAAATACATACGCTCCCCAAAGTCCATAGACTAATGCTTTCTTCTGCTGCTCTTTTGGTAATGGTTTTACAAAGGCCGATAACACTAGGGCATTATCAGCTGATAAAATACATTCCAGCACGGCTAAAGATAAAATCATCCCCCAGGCCTTTGGTGAGGATAATACCTCAGCCCACATATGCCAATCTAACATAGATGAAAAAGTGGATAAAATTTCATTTAACATATACATTTCTCCTTTGTTGATCAAACAAACAATCGACTCTTAGTTTGTCCAATCCATATTAAACAATATAGTACTTTTTGTAAGAATAGAAAAGGAATCTGATATCAGGAAACACAAAAAAGCACCACAAAATCCTTTCGTGGTGCTGATTGTTTTCTTATTGGATTACATTTTTTCTTCTTTTTCCTCATCCATCAATCCTTTAGTGGATGTTTTGAATTCTTTTAAAGATTGACCAACGGCTCTTCCTAGTTCCGGTAGTTTCTTAGGGCCGAATATGATCAGAGCCAGGACTAAAACAATAATTAAACCTGGTATTCCGATATTTGATAACATATTAAATCATCTCTTTTCATTTTTAACATGTTTGGCTACTTAAGTAACCATCCTTCCGACTTGCACAAACCGGACATTTTTCATCATGGTCATGTAAAGTTTGAAAGCTATTTTTGCATAAGCTGCACGTTTTCTGATACACATCTAAGCTTTTCGAAATAGCTGTTGCCAGTAATCTAGTTACACTAACAGCATTTTCAGGGCATAGGTCCTGACAAATCATACAGCCGGAACAGGATTGAAGATTTATAGTGAAATCATTCTCACCCAAGTTAAAGCAGGTTTTAGGACAGGTCACTTCGCACGCCTTACAAAGCGTACACTTCTCGGGAGCAATGGTCACATCAAAAAATTGATAGTCTGGATAGTATCGATTTACATCTAAATCCATATGATTAAAACGCCATTTAGCCGGGGTCACTTGTCTAACAAATGACTGACTTTCTTTCTTCCAAAGTGAAAATAATTCTCTTCTTGAATATGAGTTTTCAAGAACTATTTCCTTCTCGATCATAAAAGGTTTCTTCCCCAGCTGATCTAACACTGAATGAACTTCTTCCAGCGAATCCGTCCATGCCTGGCTAAACTCTTTTTCTTCACAGGCAATCGTGGTGACTCCTTTAGCATGGTAAATCAACAATTCCTTCAAAGGCGGCGGATCCACATTAGTCATGGCGATTAATTTTTTTTGAAAAAAAGATTGCTTTGGTAATATGCCGGCAACCGCTTGAACGGGACAGGCTGCCAGGCATTTTCCGCATGAGGTGCACTTCTGATTATCAATTACCAGTTTTCCTTCTGAAAAGGTAATCGCATCTTCCAGACAGGCGGTCAAACATTTTTCACAAGTAGATCGGGGGCTTATATGGCGCACACAAGCCGATGGTAAAATTTCAAAATCATATGCAAGACTTTCCACCCACTTATCAACAAATCCCACTAACTTCACCCCCGATTATTTTCACAGGCAGAAGCAGGCTGCCTCCACGATATCTCTTATGATCCTAATACGTAAAACACATATCTGCTCATGCCCTCAGCAATTACAAAGAAGATCAGCGCAGCATAGATGAAGGCGTAATTCAATTTATTCTTAAGTGATAGATAGGCCAGCAGCACGAGCCCGGCAATTTCAATCACCCAGCGAACTCCAATCATGCCGGAATATGGCACCATTTTATGTGCAGCTGTTTCCCCCGCAATTGTCTGTATTTCAGGTATATACGCATTGAACATAGCGGAACCAATTAATTGAACGGCAATCCCAATGATACTAAACGTGAATGCCCATTTGATTGCTTTTAGGATTGCTTCACCCTTAAGAGATTTTGCCAGTAGGCTTGCCCCAAGAATTGGCCCCAAGGAAAAGGCTGTACCATAAAAGACAAAATACGTATTCAGATGATTCCAGCCGTTAACACGAGTAACAGTATAGGCTGATGCCATGCAATAAATATCAATCATCCCAACCAGACCGGTGATCAACATAAGCACCGGATTGATTTTCTTCTGAACAACCGCAAGACCTGCTGTTACACACGCTAACGCGATGAATACACCTGTTACAACAATTTCATTGCTCATCCATGACCGGCCAAAGCCTCTGATGGCGTTAAGGGCATGGATCGGTTTGCCAAGATGAAAGAAAGCCCCAAATAAACCAACAATCGCTAAACAGGCAATGACTAAAAGTGGTACTTTCATTACTTTAATAGAATTTGCGCCGCCATCAATCATTTTCCCATTGATAAACCATAGGAACAAGATTCCGCCAACCGCAGCTGGGATAGCGATCGTAAATATTAATAAAGCCCATTCATGCATTTTTCTTCCCCTCCTTTAATTTGATTGACCTAATGAAGTAAGCACGAGGTTTGGTTTTGTGATAGATGAGCTTGGCATCCCTTTAATGTCCGCATTTTTCCCGTATTTCGCACGGAGCTTGTCAATCTCATCAAACTCAATCGCCCGCATCGGACATGAGGTTACACAAACCGGTTCCTCACCCTTATTCCTTAAATCAATACATGTATCACATTTCGTCATCATCCCGAGCTCTTTGTTGTATTGCGGTGCACCATATGGACAGTTCCATTCGCAATAGCGGCAGCCCATACATTTTTCTTGGTCGATTAAGACAACACCATCCTCTGTACGCTTATAAGCTGCACCCGTAGGGCACCCCTTCACACATCCCGGTTCATCACAATGATTGCAGGATATCGATAAATGGTACATAGATACATTAGGAAACGTTCCTTCCCTGAAAATCATATACCCGTCGAAAATTCCGGCCAACTTCTAAATTACTTTTATCCTTACATGCAATCACACATGTTTTACAACCAATACATTCGGCAACGTTAACGTAAAATCCCATTTGAGGCATTTCAGCCAACCTCCTCTCTCGTCCTGTCTGTTAAAATTTGATAATCCGCTGATCCCATTTGTAATCTTCTTCAAGTGGTGTACCATTCCATTTTTCAATATTGCATCGAGCCGTATTATATCCGGAAGTACCCAGTCCTGTTGGGACAAATCCCACTAGCATATTATCTGCACCAGCACGGTCCACTTCATCCTTCTCGTCCAGATCTACCCAGGCTCCATGCGGCAGGGCAACTGTTCCTGGCATTAGTGTCTCGACCACAAGTGCCGGCCGGAGTGTCTTTCCATATTCATTGGCAAGCATCACCGTCTCACCTGTTTTGATCCCCAATTCATCTGCGTCCGCACGACTTATATAGACTGGATTTGGCCATACTTCCCTGAGCTGTGGTACATTGTCAAAGGTGCTGTGCGAGCGGCGTAAGTAATGTGGGTTAAAGACCTGATATGGAAACTTTCCTTTTCTCTTCTTTTTCCAATCTGAAAAAGTAGATTCATAGCCTTCCGCCCTTGGTTCATATTTAGGTATTGGAGAAATTTCGGTAAAAGCTTTCTTGGATGCTTCATTCATCGCTTTACAATAAATTTCAAACTTCCCACTCTCGCTTGATACAGGGTTCTTTACAGGATCATCAATAAAATCCTTATAAGCAATATAGCCTAAATTATCGCCTTTTTTCCTTGGAACCTGATAAATACCTGCATCTAAAAACTTCTGCAACCCGATACGACCTTGCTGTGGTGTTCCTTTTACACCCCACTCTTGAATGCCTTTCGCCGTAATAGTACAAAGTGGTTCGAAGTCCTTTCCGTTTTCTTTTACCACCATGCTTCCGGCAAGCTGATTGAAAAATTGTTGTTTTTCACTAATTGGGTATACTTCTTCAGGGTTCTTTCCAAGTTTCTTAATCAATAATTTAGCAATCTCTTGATCACTTTTCGCCTCGTATAATGGTTCAACGATTTTAGACCAGGCAATTAATATTTCACGATTGCCGCCTGTAACAGATCCATCTCTTTCCCACTCAGTTGTTACTGGGAGAACAATATCTGAATACTTAGCCGTTGTTGTCAAGGCATAAGCGTTTGTGACAACAAATTCAACTTTTCGGTGTGCTTCAATTCCTCTCATAATATTGCTTCGTGTTTGAAGGACAGCGTTATATCCATGATAAATAAATTGAATGTTTACGTTTCTTTCACCTTCACCTTTTTGCAAATACTTCCCTTTCAAAACTGCATCAAAGATTTGATTTTCATTAATCACATTTGTAATCGGATTCGGAATATCAGGTAATCCTTTGCCCCCGGACGTTAATAGTGCCGGACCATTATTCCCGGCATATTCCCAGCAGCTGACACCAGTCATATTTCCGGAACTTCCCATATGTCCTGTCATCATACCGAGTGTGGAGAATGCCTGTACCCAGCCTTCGCCGTTATTAATCCTTGCCGGTGCCCATCCCGTCAATAGGGCGACTCTTTCAGTACCGCCAATTTCTCTTGCAAGATAACGGATTGTACTTGCTTTCACACCACATATTTCTGCTGCCCACTCAGCAGTTTTTGGCTGATTGTCATATGTTCCTAAAAGATAATCCTTGAAGTTTTCCTTTTGATCCACTCCTGCCGGCATATGCTCAGCATCAAAACCAACCGTATATTTATTTAAAAAATCCCATTTCACAAGCGGATTCGTTGTCGGATCATCTTCTTCGAGTAAGGTATGCATAATACCAAGTGCCAGAGCATGGTCTGTGCCTGGGCGTACAGGTATCCATTCAGCCCCAAAGACATTAGCTGAGTCCGTATAAAGAGGGTCAATGGTGATAAAACGTGCCCCGGCCTTTTTAGCCTGCAAATAGTTATAGGTGGCACTTCCCATCGTGCTCCAAGCAGGATTAGCTCCCCATAGGACAATCAGTTGAGAATTCCTTAAATCCACACGGTCATTAATCCCCTGGACATAAAGGCCTTCACCGACACCAAGCATCTCATACGTATAAAGCCATGCGCCCCATGAGATGGTTCCCGTACTGGCAGTATAACCACCCACGGTTGACATCGCCTTCCCCATTTCACTTCCGCCTGTCACCCAAATAGATTCGTTTCCATATTTACTACTAATTCTTTTCGTTTCTGAGGCGATATGTTCAATTGCTTCTTCCCAAGAAATCCGAACCCATTGATCCTTTCCACGGAGCTCCTTCTTGCCTCCGCCAGGCTGCCAATTTTTCCGTTTCATTGGGTATTTTAAACGATCTGCATTAAAGACTTGATGCCGTTGTGACCGTCCCCGTAAACAACCGCGTTGTTGCGGGAAATCCGGCGAATCTGCATGTGTATCATCTGTTTTTTGCCGAATCACAACACCATCTTTGACAAGTACTTTATTTAAGCACCTGCTGCCACAGTTGTGCCAGCAAGCTGCGGTTTTCCATACTCCCTCTCCACTGGGATCATCAGTTCCAATGTTTCCTTCTGCTTTAGCGACAAGACCTCGGGAAACGGGTACTGCCATTGTGGCGGCGGCGGCGGAAGTCCAGCCAATGAACGACCTTCTCGTTAACTTAAAATCTCTAATTTTATTCAATAGATCCATCTTAATAACCCTCCTTATCTATTTGTCCTTAACAATCTCTATCTTCAATAGTTCTTGTAGAACTTCTGAATCCATTTGGATAAAATGTTCCAAGATTGTTGCAAGCCCTTTAAAAAAACCTGTTTCGGCATGTGCAATGACCTTTCCAGCGAATTGAGGAATAAATGCCAGCAAATGTTCATCAATGAATCGCTGCTGTTCTTTAAGCAAATGATTAATTTCTCTGCACACATCAGACTTTTTTTCATCACTTGCCCGAATGCAAAACTCGTTTAGCCGATAGACAAAATCAAGCTCCAGACCAACGTGGTCATCCGGTTCAACATTGAAATCTGATGTTTGAAAGCCGTATTTCTCGTATACCTTTCTTACATCCATGGTTGTCTTCTGGAACAAAAGCTTATCCTTCCTTACATAGACCGATTCCCAAGGCTGCGCTGGTGCTTCAAAAGGCCCAATAAACATCCTCGTATAATCCCAATGCAAATCCTCGAAATGGCTGTCAATACGGACAGGATCATGTTTCGATAGATACCGTTTGACCACCTGCACCCCTTCGTTGATTCCATCCGCCTCTTCCTGGAAGGGGAAGTGTTCAATCATGTTTCTTTGAATAAATTCTTTGATGTACTCCTTTGACGGCTCCTCAATGAAGAATCTTCTTAAAATGTCATATGCAAATTGCCTTGCATAGAAAATATTGACTAGATCCTTGATCATAATCGACTGTTTTACCGTTTCCATATTATCGCTCCTTTTCTGCTAGTAGGATCAAACCTCTTCAAGAACAAACATATTAGGTGTGGTTAATTCCAGCTGCACTTCCCTGATGACCTGCTCATTTCTCTCCATTTCGACCACATTGGATGAAATGACAATATCAACCTCTCTATTTTTCAAAAATGGTATCGCCGCAATTGGGAATTGCAGAAAATTGTAATGATCATTCATCGTAAATGGCACATACTTTTTTTCTAAGACTTTCTTTACCTTTACCTTGTCCTTCCCAAACACCTTTGCTGTCTTAAAATAATAATCCCGTGGGGAAAATTGATACGTCTCATTTAAAATTTGATCATGGTTTTGCTGATAGATTTGCCCGGTAAATTTGTTTTCCAATGAGCAGTAATGAACACCCAGCTTGAGATTCTTCTCCATTGCAAATTTGACGAGATCCAGGCAAAGTTTTTCACTTTCTGCCACAGCCAATCCACCCGCATACCAAAAGTTGTAATACACTTCATATGGTGGATTTTTAAGCTCTAAACCCTTATCCCTGAAGGCCTGTGCATTCCCAAGAGGAAAGCAGAATTCCAATAAATTAATACCAAAAATATCAAGCCGGTCGAGTTCAAGCAAAAGAGACTTCATTTCATCTCCGGTTCCCGGAATAACCGGCATTTCAACCATTACATCCGGTATATATTTCTTAGCCAGAGCGATTTTCGTAAGAATGTGCTTTCTCTTTTGTGCTGAGTCCTCCATTTTGATACTAAAGCGAATTTCATTTAAATGAGTGTCAGACAATGCTTGTAGAGTTTCTTCATCAAGCAAATCTCCTGCTGTATATAATCTTGTATGTGCATCAGGAACTAGTTCGTCTGCAAGTTGGAAAAAGTCCAGCGCTTCTTCCCTTATGCAACAGAGGCTCCCCTCCTGTTAACGCAATGTGTGTCAAGTTGACACCCTGTTCTACTAAACTTTTTAAATCTCCATTTACATTTTTCTTGTTTTGTAAATAAAAGTTGTATTCATCTTGATTCTTGTTAAAGCAAAAATAGCAATCTCGGTGGCATCTTAACGATACGAAGGTGGTATAACTACCAGTCCCTTTTGCACAGGCTTCACAAGCACTTGAAATCCGTTTGTTTGATAGAATACTTTTGTTGTTATTCCGATAAATAGCGCCCATCGAAAGCAATGTTTCGTGTACTGCTGCATTATGGTGCTCCCTTTTGGAAAGCGGCAATCCAAAAGACTCAATCTGTTCAACGGTTGCTGCTTCAATATTTGCGTAAATGTCCGCATACGAAACAAGTGATTTATTGTTTATTGTCCTTAAATTGTCTTTTGAAAGATTGTTCATCTTACCAAACCTCCTTTTCGGATTTTTTCAGCCGATAAGAAAGGTTAACTTTCCTATCAGTCTTAAGTGCAACTACGCCTAATCTCCGCCTTAACGGCTCGCCAATCGGCAAGTTTTCTTCAGTATTGGATGCTTGTGAATGATTTCACATTCACTTTATGATTTTATTATAGTTTTTTAGCTGTTGAGTTGATATGGCCATGCTACACGAATAAGCACGGCTATTTTTGTGCCCTGCATACAAAAGTCTTTAACGATTCTGTGACATTTATTGTTCAGACCATCTGCTTGCTTTAAGATGAATGTAGATACCATTTAAATAGGAGGAAGGTGAATAATTGATGCACACTTCATTTGCTATTCCAAAATTTGTCCAGGAATTATTGACCGTTTCAAGCCAAGGGGTTCACCAGATTATTCAAAAGCTTTGCACCCTTTTATCCCTTCCAGTCCTAGTGGTGGATCCGTTCTATCAGGTTCTTTCTTGTTCAACAGGAAATGATGCAATCGATGAAATTGTGATCATACCAGATCAGCAGCAGGAGTCTCATTCATCCACTCCTGTTTTCAGCTGCCAAATTTCAACCATTCACACTTTAAAGACTGGATTTGCTTGTCCCATAACCTCACATAATAAAAACCTAGGGTATATCGTTATATATAGTAACAACTCGCCATTAGAGGCAGATCTGTATGAAGATACTCTTATGCTTGCTGCTTCTTTATGTGCCGTGCAAATGCAGAAAAATCTAGAAATCAGGCAAGAAAAACAAAAATTTAAGGAAGCCTTTCTTTTTGACCTGCTGTATGGAAACATCAAGCAAAAGAAAGACGTGATTGAATATGGGGACATTTGGGGATGGGATTTTAGTATCCCGCACATTGTCATCGTATTTTCATACAAAGAAGAAAATCACTTTTTCACGAACAAGCACATGGTGAATATGCTGTTGCAAGTTGTAGAAAAAGAGTTGATTTTGCAAAATTTCAAACCAATTGCCATGGCCAAACAAAATCAGGTGGTCACCCTGATTCCGCTGCCAGATGATCATCATAATGAAAACAAAATTATGCTGGAAGCCTTTACTGAGACGATTCTAAAAAAGGCAAAAAAAATGAACTCGGAAGTTGCCATTGCTTGTGGAATCGGGAAAAAGTATATGAATCCCACTGACATCTTTAGAAGTTACCAAGAGGCAAAAGTAGCGCTGGAATTAGGCATCTTATTGAATATTGCAACACCATTATTTACAGATTTGGGCTTAGAACGGATTTTATATAAACATGATCTTCAAGATTTACTGGAATATTACCACCATACATTAGGAAGTTTACTTGAACACGATAAGCACCATGATGGAAACCTCATCGAAACCCTTGAAGCTCTTGCTGCCAATCAATTTGATATGAGTAAAACGGCCAAAGAATCATTTCTTCATCGAAATACACTGCGTTATCGTGTGAAAAGAATTGAAGATATTCTCCAAGTGAAATTGGATGACTTACACGTTCGCTTAGATATTCTGGCAGCTTTCAAAATTAAACAGCTGCGAAAAATATGAGGAATGAAGGTTGTACAAAATGAAAGACGGTATATACAGAAACACCTGTCCGCGCAATTGCTATGGAACTTGCGGCATCTTGTCACATGTTAAAAATGGCCGGCTGATAAAAGTGACCGGGGATCCGAAACACGGGTTTACAAAGGGAAGACTTTGTGCCAAGGGATATGCCTCCACCCAATTTATCTATAATACACAAAGGCTTAAGTACCCAATGATTCAAAGTCCCAGAGGATCTGGAAACTGGAAGAGAATTTCATGGGATGAAGCATATTCTATTATTGCTAGAAAAATCATTGAATTGAATCAGCGGTATGGTTCTAATCTTGCCAGCGGCTACAACAAATTCTCTGGAAATCTTGGATTCCTGCACTATGCGGTTGAGGGGATGTTTAATAGTTTGGGTCCACATACAAAACCTACCGGCAACCCTTGTGCTTTAACAGGTAAACTCGCCGTTAATCATTCCATTGGAGAAAACTACAGCTCTGTTCCCGAAGATATGGCACATGCCAGCCTCATTGTGATCTGGGGGGCGAATCCTGCCGTAACCAATGTCCATCAGATGAAGTTTATTTATGAAGCAAGGCGCAGCGGAGCAAAATTTGTTGTGATTGATCCTATTTTTACGAGAACGGCTGAAAAAGCGGATATCTATATCCAAATCAAACCTGGAACAGATGGATGGCTGGCTTTAGGAATCGCCAAAATCATCATCGAAAAAGGGATTAATGACGAAGAAACCATTCGGAAGCAAACCAATGGCTGGGACCAATATAAGAACTTTATTCAACATCAACTTGATCTTTCTGATGTATTAGAACGAACAGGTGTCCCAATGGAAGCAATGGAAGCACTTGCTGAACTTTACACCCATTCAAAACCTGCGGTCACCTGGAACGGCTTAGGGCTTCAACGTAACGATAAAGGCGGCCATAGTATCAGTGCTATCACCAGTCTTGCGGCTATGACAAATAATCTACGATCTCCAAATGGCGGTTTATACTATATGCATTTTGATATCGACCATTTCCCGCAAAGGCTTGTTAACCATCAAGGGCCTGTTCATCCAACCATTGCTGACTCTAGAGAAGTGGATATTAGTAATTTTTCAAAAAACGCACTTGCTTTAAATGATCCGCCGCTTAAATTCCTTTGGGTAGCGTCAAGAAATATTATTACGCAGGATCAAAACCTTAATACATGGCAGCAATTGTTCAATCAATTAGAGCTCATCGTGACAGTGGATCTTTATTTGACCAAAACGGCGAAACAGTCGGATATTGTGTTACCGGCAGCCTCTCATTTTGAAGAAGAAGATTTAAACGTAGGGTATTGGCATTATTGGTTAGCCCTTAACCAAAAAGCCATCCCTCCTTATTACGAAGCAAAAAGTGATTTACAGATTGCCAGGGAATTGACAAAAAAGCTGAATGACCTCTCCCCAGAGTTTTCTAACTTTCCTTTTGAAAAAGAACCAATTGACTGGATAAAAGAAGAACTTTCACCGGAGATTATGCAACAATATGGACTTACCAGTTATGAGGACTTACTAGAAGGGCCGCAGCAAAAAATAGAAATAAATGACTTTCAGCCGAATCCAGAGAAATTCAAACTTCTTCCGGCAATTGAAGCGCAGTTCCAAGCTGATGACCCTCAGGAGCCATTAACCTATAGACTGTTATCGCCGCAATCATTGTTGAAAATCCATTCTCAATATGAATCGGTATCTTGGTTAGATCATAGAGAGACTGACAATATCATTGAAATCTCTACAAGTGCAGCGAACGAACATGGGATGGAAGATCATACAAATATTGAGATTTACAATGAACACGGGTCCATCTCTGGGGCGCTTAAAATTAATCCAACATTGCCGGCTAATGTGGTGCTATCCTCCCAGGCTGGAAGCAACCCCATTAATCAATTAATCTCCCAAAAGGAAGATAAGGATGCAAGTGGATCTAGTACGTTCTTTTATGACAGCAAAGTGAAAATTAGGAAACGGAGAGATACGCATGTATAAACGGGCCGGATTCATTTTCAATGCGGATGATTGTATCAATTGCAAAGCATGCGAAATTGCCTGCAAAAATGAAAATCAAACCCCTGCCGGCATCCAATGGCGAAGGGTTAAAAAAGCAGCACCTGAACTATATCTATCTATTTCTTGTAATCACTGCGACAGCCCGGAATGTTTCCGTGTCTGTCCGGAAAGAGCATTCACTAAGCGCAAAGATGGCATTGTCCAAATTGATGAAAATCTTTGCACAGGCTGTCAGTTATGTGTCACAGCCTGTCCCTATCAGGCACCACAATTTAATCCTGTAACGCGAAAGGTCAGCAAATGCCAAATGTGCTACCCAAGACAGGATCTCGGAATGGCTCCGGCTTGCGTGGAGGCTTGTACAACAGGCGCGCTCGGCCTGGTAGATTTACAAACGTTTGAAGATGAGCAGACAATCCGTACAATACAAGGTTTCCCTGATATCACCGTTACCTGTCCATCCATCCTCTTCTATCCGTTAAAACCAAGAAAGAGGTATTTTCTTTAATTAAGCAGCTTCTCGTTAATCGCTCAATAGTAAAATGAGCGATTTTTTGATCCCGCTGTTGTAAATAATAGAAAATAATTGAAAAATTCCCCATTTCATTTATAGTAAATGATAGAGATAAATAATAGATTAGACGGGGGTATATTGTGAAGAAAAAGGTTTGGATTTGGGTTGTATCGATAGTTGGATTGCTTGTTATTGGAGGCACAGCTGCCTATTTTATAACCAAAAACGAGGCAAAACCTGCTGGAACTGAAGCCGGTGAAATGGGGATAACCGTTCAAAAAGCTAGTGAACAAGAATTGACGGAAACGATCCTAGTTACCGGAAAAATCGTTCCTGAGAGTGAGCAAAAGGTCTTTTTGGAACCGGATAAGGGAGAAATAAGCGAGTATAAAGTGACAGAAAACCAGATGGTTAAAACGGGTGATCCCTTACTAATCTATGATTCTTCAAAAATAGAAAACGAGCTAAAAAGAGCTGTTCGTGAAAAGGAATTACTACAAAGTAAAGGAAACACGGAAAAAAACCAAATTGCCGATCTAGCGAAACGCATCGCTAATGCGAAAAAGAATTCAGCCACTCCTTCAACCGATGAGGCAGGCGGCGGAACAGATGTAAACCAGCTAACTGCTGAAAAGGTGCAGCTGGAGATGGGATACGAGGGAACAAAAGCAGAGATTGCCTCTGCAGACGACCGCATCAAAGAACTGAATGCCCAGAAAAAAGAAATGACAATTGTCAGCAAGATGGATGGGATTATCGTCAAGGTCAATCAAAACGTGGCGAAAACCGAAGCAGGGGCAGCGGAACCTGTTATTCATATCATTTCAAGCCAGCCATATAAAGTCATTGGTACGATGAGTGAATTTGATGCCGTAAAGATCCAGAATGGACAGCCGGTTATTATCCGTCCAAAGGTTTATAAAGACAGGGAATGGAAGGGTGCCGTTGAATCTGTTTCACAATTTCCAAATGAGGAAGGCGGCGGCGGTGGAGAATTTGGAGGCGCACCCGGCGGCAATGTAACGATGTATCCTTTTAAGGTCGCAATCACTGATGATACCTCTGAGTTACGTCAGGGCTTCCACGTTTCCTTAGAAATTAAAGTCGGCGGATCAGACAAAAAACTGGTAGTTCCACATCCTGCACTAGTTGACGAAGGCGGAATCAAAATTGTTTATATTTTAGCAGATGGAAAGCTTGAAAGACGGGAAGTCAAAACAGGTGCGATGAATGATGAATTCATCGAGGTGGCAGAAGGAGTAAAATCAGGAGAACTTGTCGTCATCACACCTAACGAACAAATGCATGATGGAATGGAAGTGACCTCATTTGATGAAGTTGAGTGAGATCACAAAAGTGTATGGAAAGGGAGCTCTTGAGGTTCCTGTCCTTCATGGAATTGATTTAACGATTGAGGATGGAGAGTTTGTCGCTATTATGGGTCCATCTGGATCAGGGAAATCCACCTTAATGAATATCATTGGCTTCTTAGATTATCCAACTTCAGGTACATTCGAATTAAATGGCAGTCAAGTCGACTCTGCAAAGGAGAGCGTCCTGGCTCGGTTAAGAAATGAACATATCGGATTTGTTTTCCAGCAATTCTTTATGTTTCCAAGAGACAACGCCATCAAAAACGTCGCATCCCCTCTCGTTTATGCAGGTATTTCAAAACGGGAACGGACAGAAAGGGCTAAAAAAATGCTGATTAAGGTCGGCTTGGAAGATCGAATGAAGCATTTACCCAATCAATTGTTGGGCGGACAGAAACAGCGTGTCGCCATCGCTAGAGCCCTCGTCAACAATCCAACGATCATTTTAGCTGACGAGCCTACTGGTGCGCTTGATTCAAAAACAAGTGCACAAATCATGAAGCTGTTTATGCAGCTTAATGAAGAAGGAAAAACAGTTATTGTCGTGACACACGAGGAGGAAATCGCCGCCTATGCCAAACGAATCATTACACTGAAAGATGGCGTGATTACGGATGACCGGAGGGTAGCGCCATGAACATCTTGGAGAGTTTCAAAATTGCCCTTTCGTCGATTTGGAATCATAAAGTTCGGTCGATCTTAACCATGCTTGGGATTATTATCGGAGTTGCCGCTGTTATCATTATTGTTGCGATTGGCCAGGGTACGAGAAAACAAATGACAGATGAATTGTTCGGTACAGATAAAAATGCGATTGATTTGTATTATGAATATGTTCCGCCTGAAGGAGAACCAGAAGCATTTTGGGAAGAGCCGGAATTGACGCAGGAAGATGTCCAAACACTTGCTAATGTTCCAGGTGTGAAGGCTGTCATTGCCATCAACCACGGCTGGGGAACCATGATTCGGGATGATGAGCAGGGGGATATGCAAATTACCGGTGTCGGAGCCGAATTCTTCTCTGCTAAAAGTATTCAGGTTGTAGAAGGACGCGCATTATATGCCGCAGATAATGATGGATTAAATCGGGTTGTCCTGATTGACACTGTGGCAAGAAAGAAATTTTTCAAAGAAAAGGAAAACCCGATTGGTGAAATCATTGACCTAAATGATAATCCCTACAAGGTCGTAGGCGTGTATGAATCACCAATCCCTGAACAATACCGAAATCCTGATGGCGGTGAAATGCTTATGCCCCGTGCGGTGATATCGATGATGTTCGGCAACCGGGAAATCGAACAATTATCAGTGATTGCCAGTGATCCTGAAAAGGTTTCTGAAACCGGGAAACTGGCTGCTAAAACTCTGACAGAACAAAAAGGACTGGAAGATGGGAAATACGCTACAAACGACTTTGCGGATTATGAAAAAGAATTAAACACGATGATCTCCTTGCTGACTTTACTCATTGGCAGTATCGCCGGAATCTCCCTCTTGGTTGGCGGAATCGGCGTGATGAATATTATGCTTGTTTCCGTAACGGAAAGAACGAGAGAAATAGGACTTCGGAAAGCTATTGGAGCGACAAGAAAGAAAATCCTTCTGCAATTTCTAATTGAGGCGATCACCTTAACCTCTTTAGGCGGACTGCTTGGCATAGGACTAGCGGCAATCGGAACCATTTTAGTTTCGCAATTCTCTCCAATTGTGGCAACGGTCAGTCCCTTAATCGTCTTAATTGGCGTCAGCTTTTCTGCTTTAATCGGGATCATCTTCGGAATCCTCCCGGCTAATAAGGCGTCAAAGCTTAGCCCAATCGATGCTCTAAGATATGAATAAGAAAACGGGTCAATCACTCATTGCTTTAACGCAAGAGGGATTGACCCGTTTTTTTTAATCTGTACCTAGAGTTACGCCAAGTTTTTTTAAATATTGTCGATAGGCGATGCTCATCCGGTCACATTTCAATGATAGTTCTACCTGTAAATCAAGCGGCAGGTCCTCTGGTTTCTGATTTTCAACGATAGGCTTGTCCTGGGCGAAAATCATATCCTGGAATTCGATGATTTCTTGGTCGCTTGTTCCCGTCTCATAGTTAAATGACATAATTCCATAGGCAATCGACTTGCGTTCTGCAATTGGCAGGATGGTTAGCAGGATGGTCATCTTGTTTTCCGTATCCGGATCTCTTTTTGTGAAAAGAACGGTCAGCGGTCGAACGATTTCATAGGTATAAAAAACATCCTTCGATTGTCCGGACCCATCCGGGTCGGGCTGGAAAATGGCGATTTCATCTGAAAAAATCCGTTCCCCTTCCATATGAACATCGTAATCTCCAATGACAGGGTGTTCCTGTACCCCAAGAAACCCTTCATGGATAAATGAAAGATGGCCGACATCCAAGAAATTCTCGACAATTCTTGGCGGATTAGCATTTACCTCCTGCGGACCCCACAAGACAGTACGATAATTACCATCCGCATATTGAGGGTAATCAAAGAATGCCGGGTTATTGTTGTTTAGATTAATCCACACAAATCCATATGCTTCCCTGCATGTATACTTTATTGCCTTTGCTTTTAATGGAATCGATCTTCCTTCAGGGAGCTGCGGTATTTTTGTACATGTACCGGCAGAATTATATTCCCAGCCATGGTAAGGACAAACGAGATTTCCGTCCTTTACGCAGCCTAAAGATAAAGCCGCGCCTCGGTGAATACATAGATCCTTAAAGGCGTGTATTCCTTCTTCATTGCGGAAGAAAACAACCCGCTCTCCCAAAATCGTTACCTGCAACGGCTCTTCTTTGACATCCTCTATCTTACAAGCAACGATCCAGTCACTGCGTAAAACATTGTCTTCCAAAATCATCTTTACGATACCATCCCTTCAAATTCCTAATATTACTTATATTTTATGAAGCATTTCCGTTAAAGTCAACCCAAAACACGAACATTATATAAAAATAATATATAATTATACGTAAATTACTGTTTACAACCACTAAATAATTATTTATAATTCAAGTGAAGTTTCTAACATAACTGTAGTGAAAAATGCTATTTTATCTAATCTTACATTCTTTTATTGTTTAATGGTTTCAAACAAATTTAAAGTAGAGGAGAATATTACGTGGTCCAAAAAGAGCAAAACACGAACATTGCCGTAGGCATCGATGAAAAAATCAGCTGGGGAAGGGCTTTTTTACTTGGCATGCAGCATGTTCTCGCGATGGATTTATATATCGCCCCAATCATCATTGCTGGTTTACTATCATTGGATTCGATGAATACTACCTTTTTCATTCAAATGTGTTTTTTAGCGGCTGGACTGGCAACACTGATCCAAACCATTGGCGGTCTTCGGCTGCCCGTTGTTCAGGGTCCCTCTTATGTCCCAATTGGTGCGTTGGCAGCAATCGGCGGCAAGCTTGGATTAGGTGCTGTATTCGGCAGTCTTCTTCCAGGGGCATTGATTATTGCACTAATTGGGTATCCATTAAAATGGTTTGCTAAAGCCGTACAAAAAATTATTCCACCGCTTGTTGGAGGAACGGTCATCGTCATTGTCGGAATCTCATTAATGCCTAATGCTTTTAATAGTATTTATCACGCACCTGGAAATGTTGGGCACAATGTAATCATCGCCTTTGTTTCCGCTGCGGTATTAATCATCTGTATTCTTCTTGGACGTAAAACAAAGGGGTACGGTACATTTTTCCGCCTAGTGTCTGTTATCCTGGCGATTATCGCTGGCACGATTACTGCAACACTATTTGGAACCGTTGATTTCTCTACTGTAAAACAAGCATCTTGGATTTCGTTTCCGAGCTTTTTCCCATTCGGAAAACCAGTATTTAATTTACAAGCGATTTTAACCATGGTATTTATTTATTTGGTAATCTTAATTGAAACAACAGGCACTTGGTTCGTCGTATCAACCGTTACTGACAGTAAACTAGATGAAAAAAGATTGAACCGGGCATCTGTCGGCGAAGGTCTAGGCTGTTTCGTCGGATCTCTTTTCGGGGGTACACCTATGACAGGTTATTCTTCTAATGCGGGTATTATTGCGATTACGGGGGTTGCCAGCAGAATGGCGATTATCGCTGCAGGAATTATTTTGGTCGCATTAGGACTCATTCCTAAACTATCGGCCATCATTACATGTGTCCCAGAACCTGTCATTAACGGGATCTTCGGGGTTGTCTGTGTGGCGATTGTCATGAACGGTTTAAAAGTCATTCAGCATGTTGTCATCGATGACCGTAATATGATGGTAATCGGAGTGCCAATCCTCTTGACTGTAGGAACAATGGTTCTTCCAAAAGAAATCTTAAACAGCGTTCCTGATTTTGCAAACTATATTCTCTCTTCCGGAACTGCGGTTGGCGCGATTGCTGTCGTCATTCTAAATTTAATTATCCCGAAAGAACGAGAGAAAACCGTTCCGACAGGGAAAGAATCGTTAACATAAGTGTGATAAAGAAGAAGGATTAGTCCAAATCAGGACTAATCCTTTCTTCTTTATTTGATCTGCTAGCTGCTCCCGAACAAATATCCCCAATGGGCAGCAAGAATACACGCCACATACATGGAAGCACCGTATAGAAAAAAGCGGGAACATTTTCCTCCATTTTCAAGCTGCAGCAACTCGTAATTAAAGGTGGAAAAGGTCGTAAATGAAGCTAGAAAACCGACCGAAAGAAAATTCATTTGATCCGCAGAAAAATAGTTTGCGCCATAAATGAATCCTAGAGTAAAGGAACCTGAGACATTAATCATAAATGTAGCAGTTGGAATCGAAAGGACTGTCCACTTCGAGAACAAATTGCTAAGGAAGAAACGAGAAATGGCACCGAAAAATCCTCCTGCACCTATTATCAGTAGAAATTTCATCATGACTTAATACGGCCCTTTCTCGATTTTCATTGCAAGGGCATGTCCAAGATGAACAAAACAATAACCGCCAATGATTGTCAAAAGCGTATAAATAGCGCTTGTTTGAAGTCCCCAATTTCTATATAAGTCCAGCACTTTCACACTAAAGGTAGAAAAGGTAGTATAGGAACCCAAAAAACCTGTGGCAAAACCAATTCTTATTACAGGTGAAAAACGCTCTGAGTTCAATGATAAGAAAAAGCCAATCATAAAACAGCCTGAAAGATTGACAAGTAAGATACCTGAGGAGAGAGGAAGAACGGTTCGGGAAAGGAAATCATCTAAAAAAAACCGCACAAAAGTACCTAAAACCCCTCCCAAGCCCACAACAAAATATACCATATTTATCACTTCTTTTTTTCTACTACTATATTCCAAGGGTAATAAAGAAATGCTAATATGGCATGAAAAAGTGCTTTAATCACGGTCAATATTATACCATTCTTCCTCCCACTCATCTTCTTCCCACTCACTGCACCATTTATAGTTTCTTTTGGCAAAGGTCAGTATGTAGTTCTTCAGCATGCTATGGCGAACAGCTGCTTGCTCGTCTGTTAAAGCCCCAGCCCATGCATACGTTTCTATTAAAGCGTGATAATCCTTATAAATACGATGGTAAATCTGGTCAAGGCGCTTTTTTTGCTCTACTGTATACTGCATATCCTTTGTACAGTTCAGATCATCTTCCAAATTTTCTGGTTTTAGTTCAATGTCATCGTCATCTTCCACTTTCTGCTTTTTCGACTTCCCTTTTGTAACCGATTTATTCTCTTTTTTAGTATTTTCAGTAGTAACAGGACTGGGCTTTGTCTTTCCCTCATTTCCTTCTATTTCCTTACTAGTAGACGCTTCCGCTAAAGCTGGTATTTCATATGTCAAATAGCAACTGAAACATAATAAAATAACCACAAACTTTTTTATCATCAATCTGCTCCTTTTTTAAAATATAAGAATTTATAAGTTTCGGCTTTGATAAATGTCTAGCTACAGGGCGCTTTCGCCTTTCTTATAAATAGCTAAAGTTGCATATCAAAGGTGACATGCAACTTTTTGTTAATTTCTTTTAATCATCACCGTGATCATCATCATGATCATCTCCATGGTCATCATCATGATCATCGTGATCATCGCCATTGCGTGATCCTTCCTGTTCTACCTCAATCACTTGGCCAGTCTTAGCGTCAATTTCCACTTCATACATGGAACCGGATTTTTTTATGATGACCTCATAATATTGGCGTCCATCATCCTCTTCCAGCTTAACCATGACAACTTCCCCTTTTACTTTACCCAATGCAATTTCTTTTGCTTGCTTTTCAGAAATATGGGTTTGTTTCGGGGCTGCCTTGGCAAGACCCCCCTGAAAATAGGCTCCATACCCCAGTGGAATTACTAGCGCTAACAATAAGATTAGCTTTTTCAATCTCTACCACTCCTTTTTATTTTTTTATATTTTGTGTATTAGTAATAGTCTTCATTCATCTCGATGAACATTTTTTTAAAATGCTGCTATGCACCTTGTCCTAAAAATGGGCGTTTAAACTGGGACAAAGCCGTTACATAACAGATGCGGAATGCACTTAATACAGTAATATCTATTTTTAGTTGGAGGAGAATGAAAAATGGGATAAGCACGTGGTTTATTCTTAAAAAAATTAAAGAATGGTATCGGGACAGATGGTTCAATCACATTAACAAAAATGGAGACGACTATATAAATTGGGGTTTGGGAATTGAGGTGCCTTTTTTTTCAAGTTCAAAGTTTACAATAAAAAATAATACAGTCACCATCATTGGTTCGCAAATTACACATGATCGTTCATGGCCAATCAAATACTCGATTGTAAAAATGAGCAAATTAGGTACTTCGATAAAATACTTTGACAGTGTCACTGTGTATGGAGATCAATCAGATACAGAATTCTTCCACAATTTCCATCTTCCGAATGGCTCGGGCTATCAATTGCTCATCTTTAATTATTATCAATATCATTCAATCGGGCGATTACGAATGCTTCAAACGAATGAACAAATAGAAAATGAACCCATTTTGTGACAAACCTTCATTCGCCCACTACCTTAGGACAACTTCTGCATACCTTAAACTAATCTAACTAGGAGTTGACCATAAAATTGTTTAGTTTGACTAGCGCTGAAATAAGTCATTTTCTCTTAGCAATGGGTTGTTTACTCGCAATGGCACATTTATTAGGATATTTAGCTGAACGAATCTATATACCCCGCGTCATTGGGGAAGTGGCTGCAGGCTTAGTACTTGGACCTACTTTACTAGGACATGTTTTCCCCGAGGCGTTTAAATGGCTGTTTCTTGGTTTTCCGACAGAGGAAAAGTTATTTGGGTTATTATATCAATTTGGTTTATTGATGTTGATGTTTTGTTCGGGGCTAAAATTTCAAACTAGATTTAATAAGGAGGATATCAAAATCACCACTGCTTTAGCAGTCGGTGCAACCATTCCAGCCTTTATTGTTGGCTGGTTTGCTGCTGATATTTTTAATATTTCCCCTTATCTAGGTACGGCCAATAATCCTTTAGCCATAAAAATCGTCATCGCTATTTCCATTGCGATTACCTCTATTCCAGTTATTTCCAAAATATTTAACGATCTTGGCATTATGCATACAAGGTTTGCAAAGATAGTGATTGCATGCGCAGGATTCCATGATATTCTGCTTTGGGTTGCCCTTGGTTTCGCCACTGCCATTGCCAGTAATGGGGGTGCTTTCACCGTTAGTACAGCCCTGAAAAGTGTGGGGATATCGCTTGGATTTATTATCGGAACCTTTATCTTAGGTTATGTTCTTTTTAAGCGACTAACCGTCATTAAACAAAACCTGTTATTTCGATCCTCTAACCTTGGATATTTCTTGTTTATCATGTTTATGCTTGCATCACTTGCCGGCACTCTTCATGTGGAAACCATTTTCGGTGCACTTTTGGCAGGAATTATTGCGAATGTTGCTTTGCCAAAAGCATTATCGGGCCGACTGGAGCAAGGGGTCAGCAATATTTCCTTCTCTTGGTTTATCCCCATCTATTTTGCAACGGTGGGATTACAATTAGACCTTATCAGACACTTTAACCCACTTTTCTTCCTTGCCTATTTCTTATTTGCAACCTTAACACAAACATTGGCCGTCTATATCACCTCGCGTACGATTAAACAGGATCGTTTAACCAGCTTTAACTTAGGGGTTGCGATCAATGACCGTGGAGGCCCCGGAATAGTCCTTTCCTCCGTTGCCTACGCCGCAGGAATTATTAATCAGGAGTTTTTTGCTATCCTTGTTATGTTAGCGCTTATTACTTCCTGGATTCCTGGAACCTGGCTTCGAATCGTAGTCAAAAAGAAATGGAGACTGATGCCTGGAGATGAAAATCTAACTCCACAGCCAAGAGATGATGGAAAAATTAAATCGATTAATAAATATGTATAGAAGAGGCACAGTCCCCCGCCCGTTACTGTGGCAGAGGACTGTGCCATTTACTTAGTTCATTACCCATTTATCTTTCAAAAATAAAATTCTCCCTACAATAAAGATGATAATCAGGCTGGCCAAATTGCTTGTGAGTGCGACGAGGATGTGCTCATAATCGATTATGCCAAAAACTAATTCTTTCAACAGGCTGAACAGGTTCATGATTGGAATGGCAAAGTGCTGAAAGGATAATTCGTTTACACCGATACCTGATAGAATCATCGCTGGGAACATAGAGAGCATCATAACTGGAGTACTGTAGCTTTGTGCCTCCTTTACCGTCTTACCGATCACACTTGTAAGCATGAGAAGAGATGCAGTAAACATCGCATAGATAGAAACCAACACAGCTAAAGTGATAATAACACCCGCGTTATCTCCTAAGGAAACAGACTTTTTCAGATTCTCTGTTAATAAACTGATCTCTAATGCAACTACCACTAAGGTGATAATTCCAGTAATTGAACCGACCGAGGCAATTGTCAGCCATTTCGAGATCATTAGTGATGACCGCTTAACCGGCGTCATTAATAATGCTTCCATCGTCTTCTTCTCTTTTTCGCCGGCAAATAGATCGGCTGCTGCAGGGCTCGATCCGACCCCTATGGCAATAGCTAGCATTAATGGAATAAGCATAGCGAGCAAGTTGGCATTGGGATTTTGATCTGACATTTCCTTTTGTTCAATTGTAAACGGCTCAACTACGTTTGGATCGGTTCCCTGTGACTGGAGCCGGTCTGAAATAATCGTCTTCTCATAAAAACTAAGTGCATTTTGGACAATGCTCTGCAAATTAGATGACTTTTGACTAAAGGAATCTCCGATTATCGTTACAGTTGCTTTTTCCCCATTTTCAATATGGCTGTTAAAATTAGGGTCAAGAATCAGCGCCGCCTGGACTTTCCCCTCCTTCAAAACCGCATCAGGATTTGCCGCTTTGACAAGTTCAATATTCTTAAAGCCTGCAAAAATCTCTTCTATCTCGTGACCAACTGAATCATTTACCGCAAGTTTATAATTTTCACCTTCCCCATCAGAAATTAATTTTTCATAGAAAAAGGTTAATCCAGACATCATGATGATTGGCAGCAGCACGGTCAGTAATAGTGTTCTGCGGTCGCGGAAGCAGTCTTTTATTTCTTTTAAATAGATTTTAAGAAGCATAGTGTTCGTTCCCCCTTACAAGCTTGCTCATAAAGATATAATTTAAATCCCGGCTGCCCTCTGACTGATATAATGCTTCAAGGTTGCCATGATAGACTAATTCACCTTTATGCATCATCGCAACGGAGTCGCACAAAAGCGAAACTTCCTCCATAATATGGCTTGAAAAAATGATCGTCTTACCCTCACGCTTCAGCTGATGAACAAGCTGGCGGAACACATTGGAAGATGTAATATCTAACCCGGTTGTCGGTTCATCAAAAAGAATAATCTCCGGATTATGAATCAGTGTTCTCGCAATCGCCACCTTCTGGCGCATTCCTTTTGAGAAGCCGCCCACTTTCCGATTGAGATAATCTCGCATGCCGAACATCCGTGACAAATCATCAATGCGTACCTTTGTTTCATGCTTGCTTAATCCATAAAGCGCGGCAAAGTATTCTAGATTTTCTAATGCGGTTAATCGGTCATATAGCCCTGTTTCACCACCAAATAGGACCCCGATCCTTTTTTTCACTTCATCTGGACTCGTAGTCGTGCCGTGACCAGCAACGGTTATCAACCCTTCTGTCGGCGTCAGCAGTGTAGCAATCGTTCGAAGTAACGTTGTTTTACCAGCTCCATTCTCCCCAAGCAGTCCGACTACCTGCCCTTCTTTTATAGAAAAAGTAACATTCTTCAGTGCTGTGACAAATTTCTTTTTATCTTGAAATTTCTTTGTTACCTCATGGATTTCAATCATTTCGTTCCACCCCATCTGTTCTTGTTCTTGATGTCATCATACAAATAATCTTGAGGGAAATCTGCACTTATGTCGTGAATCGTCCATTTCCTGTCGCGAAAATGCCAAATCCACCATAAAAGTGGTAAAATAAAGAAGATTCTAATTAAAGGTGTGGCGAATGATGATGAAGGTTGGTCTCGTGGATGATCGATATATAGACTTAGATAAATTAAATGGGATTGTCGCGGGAATACCAGACATAGAGATTGTTTTTTCGACTACCTCCGCGGAGGAAGCCTATGAACAAATAAAAAAGGAAACCATTGATTTATTAATTGCCGATATCGAGATGCCAAGTTTATCCGGTTATGAACTGGCTGACATTATTCATTCACATGCCCTGAGTATTTCAGTTATCTTCGTAACGGCCAATAGCGGCTATGCGGTACATGCCTTTGAATTGAATGTTCATGATTACATCATGAAACCTTATCCGAAAGATCGTTTAATAAAATCAATTGAGCGGTTAAAGGAGAAAACGAAGTCGGCTGATATTGCCGGCAGGCTGTATTTAAAACAAAAAAACGATATTCATATCATTCAGAAGAAGGATATTATTTTTATCGAAAGATCCGGCCGGTCCTCCACGATTTATACAAAGTCCGAATCAATCAAAACCTATCAAACTCTTAACGAACTAGAAGGTGAACTACGGGAACGCGATTTTATCCGCTCGCACCGGTCGTTCATAATCAATATCCACTATGTAAAAAACTTTTCCCTTTATGCGAAGAATTCTTATATCGTGACGTTTGAAGAAATCGAGGAACAAGCGATGATTACGAAGGAAAAGGTAGAATTTTTACAAGAAAATTATTTTTAAAGGCGGGAAGCGATTGAAGCCGGAAAATTTATATTGGGCCGCGTTAGCCGTGCTGGGTATGGTACATCTTTACATGCTCACGCTAATGCTGCCGTGGAAAATCCCAATCTATTTAACTTGTTTGCTTTCCATCATCATAGTCTATTGTTTTTATAAAAAAAGCATCCTTTATGTGTCTGTATTAGGCATAAAGTGGAACACCGTGCTATTTGTTCTGCAACTGTTACTTGCAGTGCTTTATATTTCCTTTAAGCCTTCGTGGGCATATCTCGTGTTGTTAATCATCTTTGTTGGGATTGAAATCATCAGGCTGACAGGCTCACGAAAAGTAATTGAATTAACCCAAGAGAATCATCTTTATAAGGACCAATCAGCCCATTTTAATGAAACATTTCGGATTGTCCGCAGTGAACGCCATGATTTTCTTAAACATGTTTCGGCTATCCACTTCATGCTGGAAAATGGAAAAAATGATGAGGCAAAAGCCTATCTGGACGATTTAGTCGACGGCTATGAAGAAACAAATCTTTCAATTAAAGGCGAACGCGGTATCGTTGCCGGGATCTTGCATCAAATGTACCGAAGAGCCAAAAAAGCCGGAATTGCGATTGTTTATGACTTCGATCTGCCGGTCTCAACCTTACCGCTCCCTGATACCGCCATGGTGCAGCTGCTCGGAAATCTGTTATCAAACAGCATTGATGCCAGCGAGGATTGGCAAAAGAAACAAGAAGAACAAGCAGTCATCACATTGCAATTTTTTAAAAGAAGCGGGCTATATTTGCTGATTTGTAAAAATAACAGCCCGGCCATTTCCACTGCCATACTGGATGGATTGTTTCATGTTTACGGTAAGTCGACAAAGGGAGAAGGGCATGAGGGTCTAGGAACAAAAGTGATACAAGATATCGTGAATACTCATCACGGCTTTTTAGACTTTGTCTACAAAGACCAAGAATTTACCGTCAAAATAAAAATCCCGGCAATACAGTAAAAGGAAATAGCCCATCTGCTTTTTGTAGTTGGGCATTGGCGCAAAAATGTGGGGAATTGTGACCGCTACAATGAAAATTTGGCTTCGATGGGCACAAATAGGATTGAATTTTCCACTGAACTCCTCTAATGCAGGAAATTCGAATAAGGACGATACTTTAACTTCCAAATTGAAAGCAAGAGTACCGTCCTTTTCCATTCGAATTAATTACTTCTAACTGTAAAGGTCGTTTCAGCTACAGCATCATAGCCGCTGCCATAGAAGTAAATGAGTTTATAGGTTCCGCCTTCTTTATATCGGGCTGGGTAAGAATTATTTTTGGGATCAAACGTGAATGTACAGGTTCCATCCGTTACTTTCGTATACATCCACCATATGGAGCCGACGTTTCCCGGATTTTCATTTACTTCATAAACACCAACCCAGTCACCATTCGCAACCCTGACATTTTCCACAACGACATCCATTTTATCCTCGATTCCATTCAACTCGGTTTTGGAGAGTGTTATAGCAGGCCCTTGCGAGGTTTTACCCAATACCTTCAAGGAGTTTGGACTTTGATTCGCAAATGCATCAAGAGCATATACCTCTATCTCATAAAGAGTATTGGATTTTAATCCATTGACCTGTAGTGTTAAAGGATTTGGAATCGGATCCTTATAAAATTCCGAAAACGCGAGGACTTCCTTCTCCACCTGCCCTGTCTCCATATTCTTAGCCTTTAGCTTATAATCATGGACAAGCAGATTATCCTTTGCTTGAGTGAGCATAACCGTGAGACCCGCAGCTGCCGTATCGTCATGAACGATAGATATCATCGCATCATGAGTAAAGTAAGGTGCTTTTTTGTCACGATTTTCTGTGTAGGTAAATTTATTTTGCTTAGCAGGATAGCTGATTTCAAACGGCTCTCCCGTCCAATCGTTGTTATGAATATCACGGCGCTTAATCAATACCTTGTTATGGTGTACCTCAACTATTAGCGCCTGATTCAAGATATCTGCTCCTTCCGGAACTTCCCCCTGAATCCTGCCTGTTTCCAGCCATAAATAGGCCCCCGTCGAGGTCCCGATCGAAGTAAAATCCTTTTGATGAATGATTCTCGGGTCATCTAACGGATAATGGGTGTGGCCGGAAAAAGAAATCACTTGCGGATAAGCTTTTAACGTATCATAGAAGAGATCTCTATTTTTCGAAAAGCCCCACTCGCTTCCATAGATGGTTCCCATGATTGGCTGGTGATGAAAAACAAAAATCGGTTTATGCGGATCCTCAGCAGCCGCTTCTCTAAGCTTTTCACCCAGCCAGCCAATTTGCTTTTCCGAAAAAGTTCCTTCTGTTAGTCCATCCTCCGTACCAAGAATAATAAAGTGATAGCCTTTAATCACTCTATGAAAATAAATCGATTCCATTCCCGTTTTCTCAAGGAACCGTTGCTGCGCATTGGCAACTGATAAGCCATTCCAGTAATCATGATTGCCAATGGCAAACATCGAAACAGCCTGTGTCTGCTTTTTCGTGTTATAGGCATTGAAAAATTTATCATATTCCTGTGTGTAGCCGTTATCCGTTAAATCTCCGACTACTACAAAAGCATCTTGCCTTGGGGCAGCCAAATTTAATTGCTCTAAAGTTGTGACAAACTTGTTCAATGTTTGATTATTGCTTGCCTTTATATGTACATCACTGATCACCGGAAAGATCAAATCCGGCTTGTTTCCACTGGAATTCATTATCGACGAACTTGATACGGCACTGACAGGTAAACCAGTTATTGAGTTTACTAGTGTGGCCCCCACAGCTGCACCAACAACCATCGTTGTCTTCTGCAAAAAAGTGCGGCGGTTCATTTCCTTTTGTTGATACGGTGTTACTTCTTCGATCACTGTTTTTTCTTTCATAATCTTATTCTCCTCTCCATACGAAGCTATAGATTCATTTTTTGAACATTTATATTATACAATTAATTCATATTTTGAATCTATCAAATTATTTTTCTTTAATTAATACAATACATCCTATTCATTGAGACAATGTTAAGACTGGGTAGTTATTATGTAAAATCTTAAAAGGATGACAAATTAAGGTCTATCAAATCTCTTGACAGTCCCAGTAAGCTTCGCTATCATTAATTCCTATATAATAAGTCGGAATTATCATAAAACAATCGATAAAGAATTAGGAGGGAAACTATGCTTACCTTATTCATAAAAACGGAAAATCAAAAGAAATGGCTGCAGAAATTACGAGAAAAAGAGGAAAAATTTAAAAATAAGTCGGCGGAAATTGATGAATTGGCGGTTTTCCCAAAAGAAAATATTCAAGATTTAGTGGAGATGGGTTATTCAAGCATCACCCTCCCAGTTGAATTCGGCGGAGCAGGATTAAAGGTCTATGATATGGTCCTCCTGCAAGAAGCACTGGCGAGTTTTGATGGAACGACTGGACTTGCAATGGGTTGGAATCTCGGGGTGGTAGGCGAACTCTTTGAAACAAAGCTTTGGAATCAGGAAAAATTGAACTTTTTCGCGAAAGAAGTTCTTAACGGCGCTTTAGTGAACCGGGCAGTAAGTGAAGCGCAAACAGGCAGCCCAACAAGAGGGGGGCGTCCCGGAACAACCGCAGTCAAAAAAGACGGGGCCTGGGTGCTGACAGGGCGGAAAACATTTACCACCATGTCTCCTGTATTAACTTATTTTCTAACATCGGCATGGATTGAAGAAAAGCAGAAGGTGGGATTTTTCCTGCTTCATAAAGACTTAGAGGGATTAGCAATTGATGAAACATGGGATGTCATTGCTATGAGAGGGACAGGGAGCCACAACCTTGTTTTGGATCATGTCATCGTCGAAGATTCCAACCTTGTCGAACTGCCCGATTTTCCAAGGGGCGGCAAAATAAACGGCTGGATTCTGCATATCCCTGCCTGTTATCTCGGCATCGCCCAAGCAGCACGTGATTATGCTGTCCATTTTGCTAACCATCATGCACCAAACAGTCTAAACGGACCCATCAGCCAATTACCGAATGTACAGCAGCTTTTAGGGGAAATTGATCTAGAATTGATTCGGGCTAGACATCTGATCTACAGTGTTGCTGAAGCATATGATGATGAAGAGCGCAGGGGTTATATCGATCATGAACTTGGCGTCGTTAAGCATACGGTAACAAACTCGGCGATTACGATTGTCGATAAAGCCATGAGGATTGTCGGCGCACAAAGTCTTAAGCGTAGTAATCCCCTGCAGCGGTATTATCGCGACGTAAGGGCCGGTCTGCACAATCCGCCAATGGACGATATGACGATTAAAAAATTAGCGCTAGCGGCTATTGAACAGGACAAAAGTAAATATAGTAAAAAAGAATAAAGGGTCAGCCTCCCGTTGAATAAAATCAACGGGAGGCTGACCCTTCCTGCGTTTATTTTTGATATTTTGATAACTTCGATGAAATGCTTCCCGTTTTTCTTTCTTGAGGTTTTGCTTTTAAGTTGGAGGCCCATGAAATTCGTGACTCATACTTCTGGGTATGCTCCTTGTTAACAAGTTTTTGTAACCGATCTTTATTTTTCTCCAGGGATTCCTCAAGCGCCAACATCCGCCGGCTCGGAAACGGCATTCCCGCTAGGATTGTCGTTATAGTCGGGTCAGATTCAGTGATATAGGTTCCTTCGAATAATTCCAGCGGTTCCCCTACCCTTTCGAAAATTCCAGGAACATTAATCAAATTCGCCATTTTCTCTGGCCCTTCATAGATTACCCCTGCGCGAATGACACCCGATGCTTCGACAGGACAAAAGATGGAGTTAACCCAAGATTGCTGGATTTTATTCGTTACATCCGAGGAAGTCTTAGCATCTGTTATTGCAGTTGAAGCAATAATCGTGACGCCTCTAGTCCAGAGTATATTCATTAGATCTGTTTCATCAAAGTTTCCATAAAAGGAACTCTTTTTCGTTACCTGAAGCACATTATTTATCGCTTCCACGGCTTGGTGATTAGAGGAAAGGTAGATTTGATGTTTACTAGATTGTGGGTTTAATTTACGCAACTGATCATTGTCGACTAGGAACACCGATGAAAGCGAGTCTATTTTCGATATCTCCTCCATACACTCAGCGGCATTTATTCGATTTCCAGCTAATACGTTTCGATCGGGTACAACCGCGATTGCCCCCACCTTGATACCTGGCAGATTATCTAATAATAGATCAATCAATAACGGACTCATACCAGAGCCCGTACCTCCATCAGTAGAAAAAGCTACTAATAAAAGCTTAATGTTTTTAAAAGCACCCTGGACAAATTCAATTAGTTCTCTATAATGATCATTCACGGCGCGTAATCCAATTGAGCGATCTTGCCCAGCGCCATTATACCCCGGAACAAAATATTTCTTTTCTACTCTTGTATTCACTATTCCATCGCGCTGGTTCGTATTAATAAGCGCAGTTTGAAAGCCCATACTTGCCGCAATTTCCGCAATATTCCCGCCGGCTTGACCGACTCCCAAGATTCCAATTGATTTCACCCTATCGCCTCCTTTTCTTATTAAAATAATACTCAGGTTTTGTAAATTTAGACTTTTTCAATTTAATACTGTATGAATAATTTGATTCTTAAGGTTTCCATCCACACACTCTCGAAGAGTGCGACGATAGATCATAGACTTTGTCCAGAAATCATTTAAATTTCAATCCACGCACTCACGAGGAGTGGACCCTTTCGATGAAATTGCTTGGGCGGCTGGTGACGATTTCAATCCACGCACTCACGAGGAGTGCGACTGATTTTAGTTAGGTGTGAGTCGAGTGAAAAATAATTTCAATCCACGCACTCACGAGGAGTGCGACAAAAGGTCAGCCTATTCCGATGCAGTTTGGATAAATTTCAATCCACGCACTCACGAGGAGTGCGACTTATTGTACGCTTGGATTGGTAGTTTTTTGTGTCTATTTCAATCCACGCACTCACGAGGAGTGCGACCTGATCAGTACAGCCGCGTACCAAGAACGCGAGATATTTCAATCCACGCACTCACGAGGAGTGCGACCTTTCACGTTCCTTACCGTTATTCTTCCTCCATACATTTCAATCCACGCACTCACGAGGAGTGCGACACCTCCACGATTTACACCATTAGGTATTACGAATATTTCAATCCACGCACTCACGAGGAGTGCGACGGTTGCTGTATTTACAGAATATATTACTGGTATTATTTCAATCCACGCACTCACGAGGAGTGCGACACAATCAGATCCATATGATACACACCAGTATTATATTTCAATCCACGCACTCACGAGGAATGCGACCCTGTTGGGATTGGCATCATGGCAATTATGGTAGATTTCAATCCACGCACTCACGAGGAGTGCAACGCCTGCAATTCCTCATTTGCTTCACTAGAGATCAATTTCAATCCACGCACTCACGAGGAGTGCGACGTTTTGCACCTCGTCTATTGCTATGATAGAAAACATTTCAATCCACGCACTCACGAGGAGTGCGACCGAAGCCTTGCACGGCGTCTCTTGTCTCGAAAATATTTCAATCCACGCACTCACGAGGAGTGCGACACGAATTTACGAGTTACACCAGCTGCCGCACTTACATTTCAATCCACGCACTCACGAGGAGTGCGACGTCTAGGATTGTGGGATTGGCTTCAAAAGTTATGGATTTCAATCCACGCACTCACGAGGAGTGCGACTTAACAAGGGTGTTGTTCCTGATGTTACACAATCAATTTCAATCCACGCACTCACGAGGAGTGCGACTATGACCCGCCGTAACACAAAAAGGACCAGTTTAGATTTCAATCCACGCACTCACGAGGAGTGCGACCTCACGAGGAGTGCGACGATAACCCTTCATCCTTATTTCAATCCACGCACTCACGAGGAGTGCGACAGCGATTTTTGACCAAAACAACAAAAAAATACGACATAATTGATCAAAAACACACCATTTTCTTTAATAAATAAAGAACACACTATTATTATACCTAATTTTGGTAATTAACCGCACGAAATGTGGTGCGAACCTAGTAGGGTTACCATGTTCGCTTTACATTCGCACTAAAAAATTAAAGGGTTTTCCAAATCGATAGATTCTTTCACTCCAATATGCTCAACCTTGGTCTTATAATTATTACCTAGCTGATAGAACCTTAGACTATCTTCTGCTTCATCAATAATTTCAGTTAGTTTTATCTTTAAAGTAGCAAATTGAGTGGCATCTACATTACATTCAAATACTGAATTTTGGACACGAAGCCCATAATTTTGACACGCCTTTGAAACCTTCCGAAGTCTTCTTTTTCCACCACTACTAACGGTACTTACGTCATACGTAACTAACACTAACAATTATTACACCTACTTCCACAAAAAGGGCGGATACTCATCTAGATCATTACGTAAAAACCGAGCCAATAGTAAAGCCTGTGCATGTGGTACTAACCCCCAAGGTATTTTTTCACCCAAATAGGGATGCGTTATCTTTTCTTGTTTTTTATTTTGCCAGGCTGATAAAAACTTCTTTCTTGCCTCATCCGACATAATTACAGCGCCATTTTCCTTTTTTAAAAAGTCATCTTTATTTACAACCTTTTTATTAATTAATGACAAGACAAACCTATCTGCATAAACACCACGCAGCTCTTCCATAACATCTAATGCCAGCGAAACTCTTCCAGGGCGATCTCGATACAAAAAACCGACATAAGCATCCAGCCCAACACCTTCTAATGCAGATGCCATATCATTGGCTAATAACGTATAAGCAAAAGACAGCATAGCATTTACGTTATCTAACGGCGGTCTCCTTGAACGCATCTTAAAATAAAAATCTTCTTTTTGCTGTAATATCATTTGATCGAACAGTTTATTGTAACTGATAGCCGCTTGACCTTCTAAACCTCTTAATCTTTCTAAATCCCCACATTCCCTAACTTCTAAAATTAGAGACGATAAATGCTTAGAAATCTCTTTAAATTGCGCCACATTTACTCGTAGGGGATAATCTCTAGTCATTCTTTCGATGATCCATTTATTATTATAAATCTTACCAACAATAAAGTTACGTGCAATTTTCGCAGACACACCTTCATCATCTGATACACGATATTGTTTCTTTCTAAGAACGACGTTCCCCTTGCTTTTTCCAATTACCCGAGCAAGATATCGTCCATTCTTCGTAAAAAATATTAAAGAAATATTTCTTTCTGCACAATAACCCATTAGTGCCGGGCTTGCACCAGTATAACCAAACGAAACCACTGATTCCAGGTTATGAAGCGGGAGCCTGCCCAGTGTTTCCTGTTCCTTAAGGAGGACAATGTTATCCCCGTCTAAAGATAAATAGACGTCTGTTTGATTAATAAACATGGTATTCAAAAGCTTCTTCATTCAGCAATCTTCCCATCAATATAACTTTTTACAGTCCGTTTATTCATTAATTCAGGTAAACATATATTTTGTAGGGAACAGCTTTTGCAAAAAGCACCTGTTTTGACTTTAGGTGTATGTCTGCAATTGTAATAGTCGTTCATTTCCGATACTATTGATCTGACTTTATTTTTATACTCTACTGTTAGGGGAACTTCGACTCTATGCTTTATTTCGTTATAAAACATAAAACCTATATTTATTTCACAGAGCAACATTTCCTCTAAACATACAGCTTGTGCGGTTAATTGCAAGATATCTGAATCGTCCATCTTTGGTTTCCCACGTTTATATTCAATTGGATACACTATATATTTACCTTCAGCACCACTTATCTCTACACCGTTTTTATCTTCAACAAACTCTACCACATCACAAATACCCGAAATTTTAAGCTCATTTGATTTAACAGGCATCGCACGAACAATTAGTTTATTCCCTCGTTTTTCTCTAATAAAGGGCTCATCCGTCTTTCGATGGAGATATTGCCCTTCTACAGTCCTCACGTTCTCTTCCCATTGCTGCTCGATATGTATGAGTGCCCATTGGCGACGGCAAAATTGAAAATGCTGAATGCCGGACAACATCAAATAATTGTCTTCTTCATTATAGTCCATCTATGACATCGACCTTTAAACCTTCTAATCCGTTTAAGATGATGGAATAATCGTCAAACCTTTTAGGTTCTTCAACATTATGTTTAATATCTATTAAACGATGAACTTTAGCAGATGAATATTGACCTAGTTTAGAATTATGTTCCCACCAATAAACCTTATTCACTTCCATACTTCCATCAGGTCTAGCAGCTGATGAATCATTTTCGAACAATGTAACAAGGGCCTGTTTAATTTTTTCTGCATCCTCATTTGTAAATCTGGTTTTTTCCGCCAGCTGTGTATTAATGCTGCCGTAAAAAACATAAACTCCAAAATCCACACGGTGTTTCATCCCCATTGTGTCTGATCCTTTTTCCTTTCCAGGCTCTGAGTTAACACTTTTTGTAATTTGCATGCTTGTAATGTCAATGGGGTCAACACTTGTTGCTGTATGAATAGATACAGGTCCTCTTACCCCAACGGATACACCCGCTCCAGAACCTGAACCTTTGAAGGCAAAGACCTGTCCGAAGCTTCTAACATCAATCCATTGTTCACACGCTATCGCCGCAAATTCATCACTAGAACTATTTTTAGATTTTAATATTTTTTGAAGTGCTATATTAGACTCAGCACGTTCTCTTAAACTTTTTAAATCATCTATATTTCTATCATTAGATTGGACAAAAATAGATTCCCCCATATCCTGAAGACGATTTCTAATTTTTCTCTTTATTGCTACATCAGATATTTCACCATGACCATCGTAATTTTGTCTTGGACGATTTCCGTTCAACGGATCTCCATTTGGATTAGCCTTCGTTACAGATAATACAACAGCAAAATCAACTTTGTGGTCTAAAATTGTCATGTTCCTTTCCCCCTCTTAATTTGATACTTCCTCAGTCGCATTATTTTTTTCCTTTTTCTGATATAAATCATGCCGTTGACTATAAAACCCTAACAAATACTTACCTGATAATGGTTTATTATTAAAATCATCAACATCTATTCTTGAAGCCACTTCATCAATTAGGCTCGATAAATACCAAGCTTTTGTACCGAGTCGTGCTTGATACGGCTGCAGGCTCTCCTGAATCGTTTTCCATGTTCTTGCGGGATTTTTAGAAAATGAATTCATATAACGAATTGCATTACTGGAACGTGTTTCCTCCGAACCTAAGGCACGTCTTTCTAAAACATCAGCAACTGCTAATAAACGTCCAAACAAATAATCACGGTCATTATTTTCTATATTAAGCGCCACATTATATCCCTCCTTTTGGTTGATGAGTGCACAGGCTATGCTAAGTGTTTTTTCCCATTCCCACTTCTCCATTGACACTGGATTTGAGGCACGATAAAAAGCACTTTTAACAATATCAAACGGAATCTTTTTATCATCAATAATACAAGGAATTATACGCTCCATTAGCCCTTTGACTACTTTGTCATTCACTTTTGTTCCATATGCTGCAAAGGCAATATCCTTCGTTGCTGGCGCTCCATAAAATTGAACATGTTCACCTTGGTCATCTTTACGGTAACGATGAATCCATACACAAGTTGAATGCCACTTCGTAAGCTGGTCCAAGTATATTTCCTTATCCAAATTTCGATAATAAAGCACTGCCATACGACCCGTAGTGGCTGAATCTAAAATCATAATATTGACATTCGATTTTGTTGATAATTTATTTTTATATCCTTCTAAAGCCTTAGCCACTTCATTGGCAAATTCCGGATTGGTAAAGGCTTTTCTTTCCCTTTTTTCAACGGGAATAGGATTAATCGAAAATGTATCTTCTATTGGATCAGGGATGGAAAGCTCATCGTTTCCCCATACAAGGAACACACGCTGATCAATGGTTTTACCTTGACGATTAATTAGCCATTTCAGTGCATTATGAGCTTTTTGTGATACTTCATAACTAATACTTGCGACTTCGTTACTTTTGTTAAATCTACCTCTAAAGGTAAATCCACTGGTGTCATTCGCCGAGATTAATTTTGCCTTATCTGCAGCATTCCGAATTTTATTAGCATGCTTATCAGTACTGGGCTTCTTTTTTCCAGTTACATAACAAAGATCCTCGTCACCCAATAAATCCTGATAAAAAAGAATAAAGGATTCATACATCTCATTATCCTTCCATACCTTTTTCAAAATTTTATTTGGTGAATAAACATTAAACCTAACGAAAGCGCTCTCTTGTCCACCGGCCACGGCACCAAATATAGCTGGCTTATCACCGTGCAAAGCTTCAAACTTTTTGTCCCATGTTTCTATCAGGTGATTATTTGCATCCAAATATAAAATCTTTTCTTCTACAAGGTCTTTGATTAACTGTTTCTTGCTTAAATATTTATAAATACTTTTTACTTTGTTGGTAGCAAATGGAGATTTCGCCCATTTTCCTAATTGTTCAAGGTAATATGAAAAGGGCTCCTCTCCTTTTATTTTTCCACCAAAAGCTACGAAATCCCCTGCTACATAACTTAATTTATCATGAAGTGGGTATGGTGCTATTTTTGCTCCAGCTCTACTTGCCGATCCTTCTGTACATGGAATTAATGTACTAAAATCCGTCTTATCTATGACTCTAGCAGAATGGTATTCGCCTTCTTCCGTAATATCCACTTCAATATGAGCATTTTGAGTAGTATGAGAAATAGGTAATAGGGTAAATTCCTGGTCGTTATGCTTTTTTTCAAGTTCACCAACACGGTCTACATTAGATTCATAGGTTTCATATAAATTTAATAACCAGCTCATATATTCACCTCCTATTCTAAGTGGCTTAGTAAATCGTCTGCGGATTCCACATTTGTATCATCAAACTTCTTCATTTTCATATCTGTAATTTTTCGTACTTGCTTGCACTGATCAGGTCTAATAAACTGGATAATGCCATTCTTCAACACTGGACTCCATAAACGTATTTCCATTTCGTTTCTGCCTGTTTCATCCGGATAACTGATTCCATGAATCATGGTACCAAGATGAATATCACCATAATTATCGTAAAATCCTTTTCCTTCACCAAATACACATGGTTCCACATATGCTTGGCATTCCCTAGTGCCAAGGAAAATATCTCTCCTCCCTCCTGCATTAAGAGAGCGTAACAAAATATTGTGGTGCTTGTGTTCGTTACGGTCAAAGGCCATATCCGGCCGGTGAGGATTAAATATAAAATGAACGCGAACTTGGTAGCGAACGTCTTTCAAATACGTGTAGTTGGCCAGCGTATTCCCTCCACCATATTCAATCGGACGAATCCCCTTTGACTCCATCCGGATTGCATTCATAACACGGACCTCATCCACTACCATTAACAGCGTTGGCTTCCAGTAAATACTTTCAACAATTCCTTTTAATGCCTGATAAGTTGGCACTTGGTAAGATAGCTTTTCCCCGCCCATCTTTGTTAAGGGATCGGTAAATAAGGCATAATTTCCATAGACTTCAAATTCAATCGAGTTTCTCATGTACTCACCTCCTTCCGGTTTGTATTTACCTAAATTTAAATATGTTATGATTGGGTGTCGCTACTTAAGCGTGGATTGAAAAATATTTATGTTATTTGAAAATCTTTCTTTAATTGAAGATAAAGTTTTAAACCATAAGAGAATCAAAAGGACTGTCATTTTCAATATTAAGCCCAAACTCCTTGTTATACACCCCTTCTTTTAGAGCTAATATTTCCCCATCCATAAGGCTTACCAAGCCCTCATTTTCAGCTAAACGTTCCTTTTCATATTTAAAAAGGTTAATAGTATACTGCTGTGCTTTCTTTAATAACCTTGAAAGGTCTTCAATTGATCCATCTCCATTCAGCTCGGCAATAATATCCTTCCCTGCTCCATAAGGAACAAGCACTGCTGTGGTGATATCATCAATCACACGAAAATGTTCCGCTGCTGTTCTATAACTATTAGTTATGAATAATGGAAGATGCTTTTTTTCATTATTAAAATAGGCTTCATGATAACTATATTTGGTTTTTGTTTCTGTCAATAACTCAGTCATTTCCTTTTTTAATTTTGGTACAAAATAATTTAAATTTGATTCAAATTCGGTATAAAACTCTTTAAAATACCTGTCCATCGCCTTAGTTGATAAAATATGTCCCCCGTGGTTTGATTTGTCTTTTTTTATATCAATGAGAATTTTACGTGAGACCTGTTTTCCTACCTTAATCTCTTTTAAGCGGTCAAGTTTTTCTTCTTCATGATCAATCACATAGACATTTTGAATATTTCTTTCACCATGCCGATTACATCTGCCAGCTGCTTGAGCAATAGAATCCAAGCCGGATAAGGAACGAATCACACAATCAAAACTGACATCGACTCCAGCTTCAATCAGCTGGGTGCTAATACAAATGATCTTATTGCCCTCTTTAAGCTGGAATCTTACTTCCTCTAGAATCTTATTACGATGTGTAGCACACATCGATGTGCTCAGATGGTATATAGGAATAACCTTCTCTTTTTCTAGTAATTGTTCATATAGTTTTTTTACGACTGTTTTTGTATTTAAAATGACTAAGATACTCTGAACTTCTTCCATTTTTTCTTCAATAAATTCGGCAAGTTTTTCAGTATTAAATAATTTATCAGTTGCTTGATCAATAATTTCCACCCGTTTAAAAGCCTCAATTACACGCTCCAGATTTTCAACAATTTCTGCATCCGTATTTATTTCTAGTTTATGTTCAACAAAATCTAATGCAGGTTGGGTGGCAGTACATAGCACCATGCTGGAATGTGCATATATTTTTAAAAAATTTAATGCCTGATTAAATAATGACACGCATGAAATCGGAACCTTTTGGACTTCATCAAAGATAATCACTGACTCACTTAAGTTATGCAGCCTTCTAATATTCCTGCTTCCTTTGGCATAAAATACATTCAAAAATTGGACCATCGTTGTGAAGATAATCGGGGAATCCCAATTATCCTTTGCTAGTTTTAGCTTTTGCTGGACACACATCTTGCCAGATTGATGTTCATCATTATCATTCACATCTTCTATAACGTTGGAATGATGTTCTAAAATGTTTGCTTCATCCATTAATATTTTTCTAACTTCTTCTGCATTTTGCTCAATAATCGTTGTATAGGGAACAACATAAATAATCCGTTTTTTGTTAAATAGTTTGGCGTGTTTTAATGCATAGCGTAAACTAGCTAAAGTTTTCCCGCCGCCGGTTGGAATGGATAATGTATATATTCCTGATGGATTCCCCCCAAAATGATCACATTGATCTGACATCTCTGTTCTTAGAAGATTAATAGGAGTATTAGCATTCGGATATTGATTAAATGAATTGATTTTTCCCATAAGTCTTTCGTAATAGGTATTAAATAATACTTTATGATCCTCTACAGATTCATTGCAATTATTTTCTTCAAATAATCTTGTATTTGTTCGATCAGCGTCAATTAATGTACTAAAAATAAATTTTGTTAAAAACATTAATTGCTTTTCATTATTCTCCGGGGATTCTTTCGCTAAAAAAGTCTCTAATTCTTCAGCAGCCTTACCAACATAATTGTAAAAATCCTTTTGGTTCATGACATTTTCAAAAAAAGCTTGCTTTGACCTATCAAACTCACTCAATTCTTTATCTCGAACCCTTTTTAAATAATTTGATTCTAAGTCAGGATTTAAAAAGTCTTGGAGATATGAATGATGGGATATAATTGCATTTCCTACCACTTCGGCCACTAGCGCTGTGTTGCGAACGATTTTCGATGAATGAAACATTTCATATAATAGTTTTCCACCCGCAGTAGAATGATCAACACTTCCCCTTTTTGGCGGTGCATCAGGATTATTTATGGCTTCTATTATGTAATTCCTAAATTCATTGGAATACTTACCTAAATCATGTAAAACCCCAGCAAGTCCTGCTAAATGTTTTACACCAATTTTTTCACCATAGGATTCTGCTAATTCTTTTACATCAAGTAAATGCTCTTCCACTGTTTGTATCTGATTATCACTTTCACGGATGTGAGCAATGTAGCTCATTTTATACCTCCTAGTTATTTAATTCTCAAAATTTCTTTCACCTGCAACTTAGGATTCATTATGTTTAAGGGTTCATGCAGAAAAAGACAAAAAAAGCAGAAGCCTCCCTTTAAAAGGGTAAATCTTCTGCACTTCTTGTTGTATCTCAATTGGGAGTCATTCTTTAAAAATGAATAATTTCTTCAGTCAATAATTTTAAAACATCATACTATAGTACTATATTGTCTTTAATTTCCAATAATGTCAATGGATAACACACTTCTGCCCTACTTTTATCACATTTATGTTCAGTAAATTAATTTTTTGATAACCACATGCCGGTGCTTGTCACATCCCTGTTGATCAAGGTTTGTCTGTTTTCTCCACTATAGGAAGTGTCCTAGATGTTAAAAAGCGATAAACACGAAGTGACCTTTAAGCATGTCAATTATTCCGATGATGGGATCCATAAACAAACATTACAGAATCCTTTCCTGAAGGAACCATTACCCTTTAGCCGGGCCTTCGGAAGTGTGAAAGACGACATTACTCAAATTATGCAATGGGCTTCTATCGCCTGATTCGGGAGATTTATATTATCGAATCAGGAGACTGGCCCTTTTCAGCTTAAAATAACTCCACAGCAGTTTATATTTATTTCAATCCACACACTCACAAAAAGTACGACCACATGGGTTTGGACTTATGTCAACTTGCTTTGGTATTTCAATCCACGCACCCACAAGGGGTGCGACAAAACCATAGATCCACGATTCGCCATTCATTTCGATTTCAATCCACACACCCACAAGGGGTGCGACTGCCACGTCATCCACGTTGATGATCTCACGGGCAATTTCAATCCACACACCCACAAGGGGTGCGACGCTGGACGAGCCAGAACAAAGAAGAAATCTAGCGATTTCAATCCACACACCCACAGGGGGTGCGACTTAATGATGATTATGACTATTCCTAGATTAATTAATTTCAATCCACACACCCACAAGGGGTGCGACAAAAAAGAAGTCTTCACTAACTCCTACGAAAGTATTTCAATCCACACACCCACAAGGGGTGCGACAGCGATTTTAAACCAAAAAGTCCAAAAAATATGAAATAATTGATCAAAAGATCACTATTTTCTTTAAATAATTAAAGAACACAATATAATTATACCAATCTTTGGTAATAAAACACACAAAAACAAGTGCGAATCTAACAGGAAAACAATGTGCACTATACATTCGCACAAAAAATTTTAGGCTGCTACACTTCTACTCTATTACAATAAGCGACAGATCTTCCACTCCAAATTAAAAGCAAAATATCTGTCCTTTTCCATGTCTAATATTGACTTTCCATACTCGTTATCCTACGGTACAGCTCATTATTTGTAGGCGTAGGAACAACATGTTTTTCACCTAATTTCACAACGGTCCCCGCAAATAATTCCACTTCGCTGAACCGTCTCGCTTCCACATCTTGGGCCATGGACGGTTTTCCTTCTGGGCTCAAAGTGCCCAATACCTGTAACCAATATTGTAAATCTTCCTCGGTTAAACATACCCCTTCTTTTTCCGATAATGCCATTACCTCTCTCATTGCTGAAATCATCCTATCCCGAGCTTGGCCTTCGCGTTGTACTTCACCATAATTACTTTTATGGACAGCAACCGTTTGGTTGACCCCGACATTCAGCATAAATTTCCCCCACTGTCTCCTGTACATATTGGGGTCCACCTCAAATGGAACATCCATTTTTTCAAAAAACGAGGCCACCGTCTTTACCTTTTGGGAGTTAAAGCCGGGTTCCCTTTCTCCAAAGCAAATCATGCCCATATGGTCATACGTCAGTTTATTTTCTACTTTAACGGCGTCCATTCCCTGTGCCACACTATATAAGACTTTACCCATTCCGTAAGTTTCACCAATAATCGTTTCACTTGATATGCCATTCAATAAGGATAAAATAATCGTGTTTTCGTCAACATGATGCTTTACCGCTTGGATTGCATCTTCCAAGCCATTAAATTTCACGGCAAAAATAAGCAAATCCGCAGGTTCGCAGCCTTCCTCAGGCGTAACATAATGAAAATGACACGGTTCACCATTACAATACACATTGTCCGCCTCATATCTTTTGATTCGATCTTTATCAGCAATGATTCGTAAATCCTCTTTCGGCATTCTCTTAGATAAATAATTTCCGAATAAAATCCCCAATGCCCCAAGCCCAATTATAGATACCTTTTTTATGGTCATAACGCCAACCCCTTTCTTCGTGTTTCAAAACCTTCTATTTTCCATTTTAGCACAAGTATTTTGCCTTGCTATAAAACACAAAAAAGCAAGCAGACTTATCCCAAAATTGGGCTTGATCTGCTTGCTGTAATTATGTTTACTATGCCTAATCTATTTAAACCGTCGAATTAATACATACCTAATTTAAAGCTTTAAAATATCATTCCAGTAACAAATAAATCGTACCTTATTAATGAATTTGCCACTTTCCGATCTACATTTGATATTCATAATAATCTTGCGAATGGTAGCTTTTAAATCCGCATGATTCATAGAGTCCCAGGGCATGGGCATTTTTGGCCTCTACCTCCAGAAAAATAGGCAATTCTTTTTGATCCTCCATTTTTACCACTTTGGATAATGCCTTTCTTCCGATTCCTTTCCCTCGAAGTTCAGGAAAAATAGCGAAACCATAAATCCATGCTTCACCATTCGATTCAGAGATGCGGATTTTACCAGCTGTTTTTTCATTAGCTACAATAATGTACCTTTGATCACTGCTATTCTCCACAATCTCCTGATGCATCTGCCGTGCTTCCTTATCATACAACCCAAAACCCAATACATCGAGCTTAATTTCCGCTTCCGCATCTTCATTTGAAACAGACGGTCTTACGGTAACAGCCGGATCCTCCGTCAATTCCGTTTGCTGCCACTTCATTTGATATTCCGCAACGGTAAATGAACAAGGTAATGTTTTTAAAAATTCCTTTGCACTTTGGGAATCTGTTGGGGCATTTAACAAAATCGTCCTGAAATTTTGGCTGTTCACTTCCTTAAGTCCCACTTCCAGCAGTTTAGAAAAAATGCCTCTTCTTCGGTAATCCGGATGCACCATTCCACAAAGCTCTACTTTACTTCCAAAATAATAGCTTCCAAGAAAGCCCACGAGTTTGCTGTCTTCATAATGGAACAAATCTTCCTTACTATGTTCCGCCCGATTTTTCAGCATATCGAAATTCAGCTTCAGGTGAAATCCACCTTCTTGCTCGCAAATCTCCTGAAGTGTTTTTATTTCATTTAATTGAACCTCTGTTAACATTCTTTTCCCCCTTGGCCACATAGTCACTTATCCGATTCTAAGCAAAAGATGTGAATGTACGAAGTGATCTTTCTTCCGGCTTCTCTTATTCTTCCTTATAAAATCGCTCTCCCGTATCCGGGTTAAAATAAACAACTAATCTTTTCTTTGTTGTCGGATCAATTGACACTTCATTTGTACGAATGAAGCCTTCTGGCACTTGCTGCCCATGTCTTTTTTTAAAGCGGCGGTCCCAGATAAACCAAGAGCCGATGATTAATATAAGGAGGAGAGCAATTTGGATACCGAAATAGCCAAAAATCCACTTCATGGCTATTCCTTTTCTGCCGTAACAGCCGTGCCATAAGCAACAATTTCACTCATATTTTGACCGATTTCACCAGAGTCAAAACGCATCATGATAATGGCGTTTGCCCCCATCGCCTGAGCATTCCGCACCATCCGATCCATTGCTTGCTTTCGGGCATCCTCGAGCATTTCTGTATATTGATTGATTTCTCCGCCCACAAGACCCTTCAGGGAAGCGACGATATCCTTTCCAATTCCGCGTGCTCTAACCGTTAGCCCGAATACCGGACCCTTAATTTCAGTAATTTTATAATTTGCTATATTTTCCGTGGTCACAATGATCAATTTACAATTCCCTCCTTCTAAAATGTATGGTCTATATGTACATTTTACTTGGCACTAGTAAAATATACCATTGTTTTTCGAAAAAAATTCGGAGTTTGAATTTTGTATAAGCTATGAAAAAAATGGCCATCCTATAGCTATAAATATAGCTTAAGAGAATGAGGGGGATGATCTATGAGCACGGAAGAGTTAACTAAAATTATCTCGGTGAAAAAAATGGATTTAGAGGAATGTGAACAGGAGCTTAACAATCGATACTATCCATCTGTGGTGAGAATGGCAATGATGCGTTACATATCGGATCTGCGGCACCAATTAGAAATGTACAATGGTGAGGATTTAAATAAGATTGAAAATGGATAAAACCCTTACATGACAGTCACCTATTTGATTCTATTTGACAGAATAGCAGAACAGGTGTAAGGTAACTTATAGTTAAATATTTTAGAATATTCTTATCAAGAGAGGTGGAGGGACTGGCCCTTGGATACCTCGGCAGCAGACTTATGTGAGTACTGTGCCAATTCCAGAAGCGATTTGCTTAAAGATAAGAAGAGAACCGATGCCGGTAATATTTCCTCTTCTTATTTTATGAGAAGAGGTTTTTTATTTTTTACGAAAGAAGGAATTCTTCATGACAAAAACAGCTGTGAAAGCTCCATTTAAAGCCGATCATGTCGGCAGTTTTCTAAGAACAGAACCAATCAGAGAAGCAAGAAAGGCTTATGCAAATGGGGAAATCGATAAAGATGCCCTAAAGGCGATAGAGGATCAAGAAATTGAGAAACTTGTCCAAAAACAAATTGAAGTTGGCCTTAAATCGATTACAGATGGCGAGTTTAGACGTGCATGGTGGCACTTGGATTTCCTAGCAGGCTTAGAAGGCGTCGAAGAGTTTGAAACGGAATATATTAGTAACTTCCAAGGGGCCAAAACAAAAAATAAGGCCATTAAAGTGACAGGTAAAGTAGACTTCAATGATCATTATATGTTAGAACACTTCAAATTCTTAAAACAAGCAGTCGACCGCTATGGCGATGGCAGTCAAGTGGCTAAGTTCTCGATTCCAAGCCCTAATATGTTATTTACAAGAATTCAAGGTGATGAATATTACCAAGGGAACAGCGAGCAGTTCTATCATGATACAGTAGCAGCGTACCAAAAAGCGATTCAAGCATTCTATAATGCAGGGTGCCGTTATTTACAACTCGATGATACGTCGTGGATTGATTTTGTTTCGGAAGAACGAATCAAAGCTGTCGTTGAAAAATTCAACATGGATGTTACGGATATCATCGATACAAGAGTCCGCTGTTTAAATGAAGCCATTTCGAAGAAACCGGAAGACATGATCATCACGATGCATATTTGCCGTGGAAACTTCCGTTCAACCTATATCACAAGCGGCGGATACGATCAGATATCTGATGCCATCTTTGCTAATTTACATGTTGATGGACTCTTCCTGGAATATGATGACGGGCGTTCAGGCGATTTTGAACCATTAAAAAGCTTTAATCGAGCCGATCAAACAGTTGTACTAGGGTTAATCACATCTAAATTCCCGGAACTGGAAGATCCAGAAACGATTAAAGAAAGAATTAAAGAAGCAAGTCAATCTATTCCTTTAGGAAACTTAGCCTTAAGCCCTCAATGCGGATTCGCCAGTACGGAGGAAGGAAACAATTTAACCGAAGAGGATCAATGGAACAAGATCAGACACGCGATTACGATTGCTGAGAGTGTTTGGGGTAAATAACTAAAAACAGATAGGTTATAATTCCTATCATGTAAATAAGCCGGAAATATATAAAGATGAATAAAATCTTGTCTATTTTCGGCTTATTCTTTAACAGATTGATTACTCCTTATATGAGTTTCTATTATTTGTTTAATATCAATTTTTCGATGGCATATGCTACTCCGTTTTCATTATTAGAAAATGTTTCAAACTCAGCAGCCGCTTTTACACTTGGAACTGCATTCCCCATTGCTACGCCGCAGCCTGCATATTCCACCATACTTAAATCATTTTCACCATCACCGATGCAAATCACTTCTTCCCGTTTAATGCCTAGTTTCTCTGCAAGTTGTTTAACTGCATTCCCTTTACTGACGCTTGGGTGAAGGATTTCTAAAAAGAAAGGGGTGCTTTTGACCATCGTATAGTTTTCCTTGAAGGAATTTGGTATAGCATCAATGATTTTATCTAAACGTTCTGGTTCATCAATAAACATAACCTTTGGGAGCAAAAAATCTTCGGGTATTTCCTCAATCGTCCGATAATGAAGAGGAATTTGATTGAGATGAGATTCATGAACAGTGTAAGGGCTAATGTCTTTATTCGGTGTATAGACATTTTTCGAATCAAAAAAATGCATCGGTGAATCAAGCTGTAAACTCAATCCATACAGCACCTTTAAATCTTGATATGATAAGGAAATTTCAGAAACAACTTCATTCGTATGGGTATTTTGCACAAGTGCACCATTAAAGGTAATCACATATTCATCTTCATCCGTTAATTTCAATTCCTCAATAATAGGCTGAGCCCCGACTATTGGCCTCCCGGTAGTAATAACGATCTTTACACCGTTTCCTTTTGCGGCTTGAATTGCCTCATTTACTTCCTTCGTGATTTCTTTCCGATCATTAAACAGCGTACCATCTACATCGATTGCCACTAATTTATACAAATTTCCACCCTCTAATCTTGTTGTGAAGTCTTGCACATTAAGATTACCTTACCTGTAACCAATTCAAAATACAATCTCTCTAGCAGAAATCTTTTAGGATGCTAAGGCCTTTCTCCAATTCATCGGAGTCCTTAGGCGATGTTAGTGAAATACGAACGAATTGGGGAGATTCAGCTTTTTTGACCAAGAAACGATGTGAATGATATACAAGGATACCCCGAGTTAAAGCAATATGCTCAAACTGGTTGAGCTGCCATTCCTTATGCAATGGTAACCAGCGAAAAAAACTAATAGGATTTTCGCTTGAATGATCGATTTGAAAATATTTCTCATAAATCCGGTTCCGTTCTTGTGACATTTCCCTCTTTTTCTTAATGATTTGTTCTGCATCCCCTGTATTAATTAACTCTGTTATAATTTCTGCATTTAATGCAGATGTTTTTACGTTGAGATTGAAAATTCCATACGTAATTTTTTCAACAAACTGATTGGCATAAGCAATAAATGCAACCCGAATACCAGAGCTGAGTGATTTAGCAATACTAAGGATATAAACAAACCTGTCCCGCACAAAATGGGAAATTGGGAAATAGCCATTTGGTGCCAGGAAAGAGTATACATCATCCTCTATTAAGATAAGCCCATGTTTATTGATGATCTCTGCTATTTCCTTTCTGCGATTCATATTCATTGTGACAGCAGTAGGATTATTGCAGGAAGGACTCAAATAAATTCCCTGCAATGGATTTGTTCTGCAGACAGCATCTAATCTATCAGGCTTGATGCCTGACTCATCCCCCTCTATAGGGATTAATTGGATATTCAACATTTTTGCCAGTTCAATAAAATTTGGATACGTATATATATCCACCGCTATTTTATCTCCTGGATGAAACAAGGCCATCAGAATCAGCGAAAACGAATTTTGCCCTCCTGAAGTGATCGCAATATTTTCAATAGGTACATCCATGTTAAAACATTGCATCCACTTTTTAGCTGCCATTCGATGATAAGGCATTCCCAACGGGTGTCTGTAATCTAATAAATTTTCCAAATAATCTTTGGAGGCAATGCTTTTAATCGCTTTGGCGACAAATGGGGTTGAGCTGTCAAGGGGCTTGATGATTCCCATCTCTATATAATTCTTATTCTCTTCACTGTCTGCCATGAAAATAGCATTTTTTATATTGGGAGTAACAAAGGTTCCCCTTCCGGTAACAGCATAGATTAACCCTTTCACTTCGCATATTTTAAATGCCCTAGTAACAGTGCTGAGGTTAATATCGAGATAATCTGCTAATTCCCGTTGAGGAGGGAAGTCTCGTATTGGGTGCGAGAAAGCCATTGAGAATATCATATTCCAGCAAGCTAGCAATTGACCGATATAATGGAGGGACAAGCTGTGTTTTATCCGGCTTCCACGTCATAGGATAATTTTCAAATGAATTAACTGGCATATAACACCCTCCTCGGAAAATTGTATTGCATACAATTATATCATTGAAGCCATACAATGAGGATGGTAATGTTAATTTATATACAAATTACTCTGAAAAAGTGGGTGAGGGAGAATGAACATAAGTGAGAACACCTTTTTGCGGGAAGAAAGCAGCTTCCTTGCCGGTGTACGGGATTGCCTGCCCACTGTACTTGGTTACTTAAGTATTGGATTTGCGGCAGGAGTTGTGGAAAAAACAGCAGGACTTTCGATTGTTGAAATTGGACTAATATCCTTGCTTTTATACGCAGGTTCTGGTCAATTTATTGCTGCCGCGATGATTGGGGCTAACAGTCCCACTCTGGCGATTATCTTTACTATTTTCTTTGTTAACCTGCGCCATCTTTTAATGAGTGCGGCAATATCGCCGTATTTCCGTCATCTTACACCCTTCAAGAATGTATTAATCGGTTCCTTACTTACAGATGAAACATTTGGTGTAGCAATGAACGAAGCAGCAAGCAAGAAATGGCTCAGCGAAAAATGGATGTATGGCCTAAATATAACTGCTTATTTAAATTGGTTCATTGCCAATATTGCAGGAGCCTTTTTCGGAGAATGGATTTCGGATCCGGAAAAATTCGGTCTTGATTTTGCATTGCCGGGAATGTTTATTGGCCTTCTTGTCCTACAATTGGCCAGCCGAAGAAAATTGATGAAAGATATTCTTGTTGCACTTAGTGCTGTTGCCATTGTTGTAGGGGTAAGTTTAGTGACATCCGGAAGTGTGGGTATTATTGTGGCGACAATCATTGCCGCTAGCCTTGGAATGGTGGTGGAAAAATGGAAGTAAGATGGTCCATTTTTTTAATTATCTTAGGCTCAGCCCTTGTAACTTTCATTCCAAGAGTGCTCCCCATTGCTATCTTAAGTCGTGTTGAACTGCCAGAATGGGCCATGCGCTGGTTGAGCTACGTCCCCATTGCTGTTATGGCAGCATTAGTGGGGCAAGAATTGCTGCTGCCCAACGGAAGACTGGCACCTTTGCAAAATAATCTTGAACTAATCGCCGCGTTACCTGCTTTTATTATAGCCATTGTAACACGCAGTTTATTAGGTACTGTTGTAGCTGGAATCCTTTCCTTAATGGTATTACGTTTTGCGTTTTAAATGGGTCCCCTTTAATAAGACTCAATGAAAAAATGCTTCAGCTGGCTGAAGCATTTTTTTGTTCTCTATTCTCCGTACTCAGTCATTACGAATTTTTCCAATGCTTGCAGGGAGCGTTCCACTTTTTCAGTGTCAATGCAATAAGCCATTCGGAAATAGCCCGGACATCCGAACGTGTCACCTGGGACCAGAATCAAATCATATTTTAAGGCCTTCTTGCAGAAGACATTGGCATCTTCCTCCAGTGCCTTTGGAAAAATATAAAAGGTTCCGTCGGGTTTTACAACGGAAAATCCCAATTCGATTAATTTGTCATAAAGTAAGTTCATATTGGTTTCATAGACAGACATATCGGCCGTCATATCCACCACTTCCGCCACAGCAAGCTGAATCAGGGAAGGCGGGCAGTTGTGGCCGATGCCTCTGGAAATCTGTCCGCACATGCTGACAATCAAGTCTGAATCTACGCACGAAGGATTTACTGCAATATAGCCAATCCGTTCGCCCGGCAGTGAAAGAGATTTAGAATAGGAGTAACAGGACAGTGTGTTGTCATAATAATTAGACACATAAATGGAATCTGCCCCTTCAAATAAAATCTCTCTGTAAGGTTCATCGGAAATAATAAAAATTTCGTGCCCGTATTCCTGCTCCTTTATACGAAGAAGCTCGGCCAGTTTTTGAATGGTCTCTGCAGAATAAACAACCCCCGATGGATTGTTGGGAGAATTAATTAATACGGCAGCCACCTTCTCCGAAAGCATTTCTTCAAATAAAGTAAAGTTAATCTGAGAATCTTCTGTATTGGGAGGAACCACTTTCAGTACGGCCCCTGTTAAATCAATATATGGATGATATTCAGGGAAAAATGGAGCAAATGTCAGCACTTCGTCTCCAGGTTCCGTTACGCAGCGTACGGCATGAGCGATCGCACCGGCAGCCCCTGTCGTCATAAAAATGTGGTTTTCCGTATAATTCATATCAAACCGCCGGTTCAATGAGTGAGCAATTTTTTTCCTGACCGATGGTATGCCTAAACTTGGACTGTATCCGTGGAGCTCTGCGGGACTTTTACTGGACAGGAGATCCATCATTACCTGAGTAAATTCTTTTGGAACAGGAACGGACGGATTTCCTAAACTATAATCAAATACATTCTCATATCCGATTTCTTTCCCGCGTTCTGCGGCAAACTCAGACAGCTCCCGGATGACCGATTTCCCCGCTAACATGTTCTTATATTTTTGCGCAATCATGTTCTTCCTCCAGACGATTTAAAGTATATAAAAATACTATAAACCTTCCGGCGGCTAGAGTGCCAATTAAATTTTTTATTCCTTTTAAAAATTATGAATTTCCTTTCCTAAGGTACCTATATTTAACCATTTCAATAGTTGAACCTATGTATGATAAGCTCTGCTAAGTAACTCGGGCTGTATGGCGTCCCTTCTTGTATCCACCACGTTATGATGCCAAGGGACGAGGAAACTAGAATCTCTTTGGGCAATTGGAACGACTTCCCTTTCTCTTTTCTATTCTCTTCCGAAATTGTGACGATATCTAACAATATCCCGAACACCCTTTTGCGGAAATCCTTATTTTCGAGCATCACATTGTAGAGCTTGGCGTTACGATAAAAATGCTCAAGAAGAGAGACCAGCCTAGCAGGTGGTGTTTGAGATCCTTTCAATGTCTGATGAGCCCCTGGCGGAGATTTCATCGTCTTATTCAAATCTTCAAATACTTCATCTATCATCTGTTCCATTAGATCATTGATATCATGATAGTGTAAGTAGAAAGTTGCTCTGTTTAATTCGGCTCGGTCAGCAATATTTTGGACCGTTAATTTGCCTATATCCACATTTTCTTGAATCAATGAAACAATCGCTTCCTTAAACATTTTCTTTGTTCGTTTGATTCGAGGATCCACCTTCAACTTTTCTTTCTTAGACATCTTATCAGCCCTTCGTCTATAATTCCTGACTTTCTCGACATACATTTATCTATGTGTCAATTAGTTGACACTTAACTTAAAAGTGTAAATGGCATTTATCCTTATTCTCATGATAGTATTTTATTCATTGACACGTTATCAATTAATAGACTCAATGTCAATTAAGTAAAATATGAAAGGAACATGAATCAATTATGAATCAACCAATAAAAAAAGGGCTTCTTCTTTTCATCTTACTATTAGGTTCATTTCTATCTGTTCTGAATCAAACGATACTAAATGTGGCTTTACCAGATTTGATGAAAGAATTTGAGGTTTCTGCCACAACCATTCAATGGCTGTCAACAGGTTTTATGCTGGTGAATGGGATTTTAATTCCGGTAACAGCCTTTTTAATGCAGCGCTTTACAACAAGGCAGCTTTTTATCAGTTCGATGGTTTTACTGTTGGCGGGCACTTTCCTCAACGCCATTGCCCCGAACTTCGCTCTATTATTAACAGGCCGGCTGATTCAAGCTGCAGGTGCAGGTATTATTATGCCTCTTTTGATGATGGTAACCCTTGTAGTGTTTCCTGCGGAAAACCGGGGAACGGCAATGGGAATGCTCGGACTCGTAATGATTTTCGCACCAGCGATTGGGCCGACCTTGGCAGGATTCATTATCGAGCATTTTTCATGGCGATGGTTATTTATCGGCATGTTCCCGCTTGTCGCCATCGTAATTGCTTTAGCATTTAAATATCTAGTCAATGTATCAGAAACATCCAAACCAAAACTTGATATCAACAGTATTATTCTCTCCACCATAGGGTTTGGCGCGGTACTTTATGGGTTTAGTAATGCAGGTGATAAAGGCTGGGGAAGCGCATTGGTGTTGACCTGCCTAGCTGTCGGTGTTCTTTTTCTACTACTATTCTGCAGGCGTCAGCTGACTTCAAACGATCCTCTGTTAAATTTACAAGTCTTCAAAGACAGAGTGTTCACGATGACAACCATCGTGAATATTTTGGTGACGATGGTCATGTATGCGGATATGATTTTACTACCTATCTACCTACAGTCAAGCAGAGGATATACAGTCCTTGAAACGGGATTATTGTTACTGCCTGGTGCCTTAATCAATGCTCTCATGTCTCCTGTATCCGGCCGTTTATTCGATAAATTCGGCGTAAAACCGCTGGCGATAATCGGTCTAGTCTTTATTATCGCCGCATCATGGGGGGTTACCGATTTAACTGAAACAACCACTTATAACTATCTGATGATTCGGACCATCATCTTGCGGATTGGCATGTCTTTCATTACGATGCCTATTACGACTGCCGGACTGAATGCCCTTCCGAAACACCTGCATTCCCACGGTTCAGCCGTATCCAACACCGTCCGCCAAGTAGCCGGTTCGATTGGAATCGCACTAGTGGTCACTATTATGACAACCAGAACGAAAAGTCATGCCGTTGAGTTAATCCATTCCGGACACGTTCATTCAAAATCTCAGCTATTGATTGATTCCTCGATACTTGGAACGAGTGATGCATACATGTTTACAGTCATTTTAGTGATCATCGCCATACTTGTGACTTTATTTATGCCTGGAAAGGGATTAGCGAAACAAGAGAAGATCATAATGGAACGGCAGCATTGAGTCGCAAAAAACGCATGACTTTTTTCTTGTCATGTGTTTTTTTATATGGCGTGATGGAACCGTTATGAAAGAAAATTAAAGGCTTTGGTGAAAGGATTTGTTCATTAAGCCTTTTAACTCCCTTTTTCATTACTTGTGTATCACAAATACCTATTTTATTTCATACACTATTCAAAAAATGGGAGTTGTTTTCATGGCACAATGGATTAACGTCTCGACGGCGAAGCATCAATTAAAACTGTTTGATGGAAATAGGCTAATAAAAACTTATCCTATTGCAGTTGGAAAAATATTGACCCCTTCACCTCCTGGGACTTACACGATCATCAATAAACAACCTAATCCAGGCGGACCTTTTGGAGTGCTATGGATGGGCTTGTCTAAACCGCATTACGGAATACACGGAACCAATAATCCAGCATCCATCGGTAAAAATGTCTCACATGGATGTATTAGAATGTTTAACCATGATGTCCTCGATTTATCATCTAGAGTTTCGATTGGTACTCCTGTAGTTATTCATAAATGATTCTGTAACTCCCGCTCGCTTTACTACATAGTTGGAGGAAAGTGCGACGTAGAGTGATTCTACATCGGGATTTGGGCTTAAAAATTCACGAAACCCCTACGTAGACCACTTCTACATCAGGGTTTGGGCTTAAAAATTCACGAAACCCCTACGTAGACAGCTTCTACATCGGCATTTGAGCTTAAAAATTCCCCAAACACCTACGTAGGCCGTTTCTACATCGGGGTTTGGGCTAAATATTCACTCAAACATCAAAGTAGACGGGTCCTTCCCTCAGTGAATCCACTTTAAAAGTGCCTATTTTATAAGTTCCCTTGAATTTTTATTTCTAACTTCTTATTACAAATAACACCCGTCATTTTGAATTGAAGTAATACTTTTGATTAAACAAGTGAATCACTTCTTCATTGATCTCAACAACCGTAATGCTTTCAACCATTTCCAAAATAATGCTGTTAGTTCATACCCTCGAAATTAAAGTAACATTTATACAAAAGTGTTTACTTTTATGTTATCTTTGTTTATCCTTATACATAGAATAACTATATACATAATAGTTCTATGCACGTTAGCTAACGGTACATCGAGGTCCCTCTCCTGGGCGTTGAACTAAAGTGAGCCTATTTTCAAAAGTGTCTGTTCAATAAATCAATGAGGTGATTGCGTGGGCTTTTACTATTTACTATTACTCTTTATTGGAGTTGTTCTTCTTATCGCGGGTGCACTAAAAAAAGACGTATCTCTTTCAGTTAAAATAGTCATATTCCTGTTTGTTATTGGAATTCTATTCATTGTTTCGTCGCTGATTTTATTGATGCCCGGCAGTTCCGATCTTATTGCCGAATTAATGAAATAAACATAGTTTTTCCAAAATTAGAGACAGGATCAAAGGTTTAAGGGGGAAATGGTATGTCTTCGTTTTTATTATTTGGACTTATTGGTGTAATACTTGTGATGTTCCTAAAGAATCCCATCATAAGTACATTTGGTGATACCAACAAGCTAGTAAAGTATCTAAGAAGCATAAAATGGTTCCAAAACCATTGGGTATCGGGAATATTCCTTTTTTTCTTGAATGGCTTTCTATTTTTTTCGACGTGTCTTGTTCTTTATGTGTTCATGCATTTCATGATTCCATATATCCATTTACTAGTGATGTTCTTGGCAGTAATCGGGAGCATCTTTTTATGGGTATTAATCAATAATGCATGGCAAGGAACAAGAAGAAATCGTTTGAAAATGGGCGTCGTTGGCAGCAGTTTTTATATTTTCTTAACGATTATTTTCATTTATATGTTTGTAACTCTTAAGCCGTCCTATCCAGGTGAAGATACATTTATGAGGGCATTTGGAATATTATTCGCAATGATCGTGACAACCGTTGCGTTCATTACGTGTTTTGTCATGACGGGATTTTCAAAAAAGAAAATATAAAAAGATCTCATCATTCAATTTCCAACAAATTTTTCAGCAGTCTTAGTAAATAAAGTCCATTGTACCAATGGTTATTAGCATTTTTAATCAAATGATTGATTAGTAAAAAATAAACTAATCAAATGTTTGATTAAAACGACAGCTAAGCCCATGAATAAAGGGATGACCCCATAAAACAATAGAAAACGCTGTCGAAAATAGGGGTGAATCCTCTCCTTTCATTCGAAAATCATGGCGAATAACAGCCCATTTTGGCTAATTCTTTATTCTTCGACAAGAACACCTAAATTTCTCTTTCAATTAAACATTTGATTAAAACAAGGAAAGTCTTTCTAGCATTTGATTTTCCCCAGGAAATTAAAAAAAAGAATGTCGAAATTCGCTCGACTTTTTTCCTCAAAAACCCAATATAGGATATAAGAGAGCTAGTAAGTCCGAAGAAGGAAAATCCACTTAAGCGTGGAATGGATTACTAATAGGATAGATTGACGAATATTTTTCAAAAGGAAAATTTCTTTATTTGGGACGGATGAGGTTAGCATCTCTATTTGATCCTTTTTTAAAAAAATCCATTGGGTGGGGAAAATGATAAATAAACTTTTATACATTGAAGACGATAAGGAAATCGGCACTTGGGTCAGCGAAGATTTAACTGGTCGGGGCTATCATGTGACCTGGCTGACCTCGGGGGATGGCGCGCCCGATCACATGGAGGGCATCGACCTAGTCATCCTTGACATCATGCTTCCTGGACTGGACGGATTCTCCATCGGCCAGCGGTTAAAAAAAGAATATCCGCTGATACCAATTCTTATGCTTTCTGCTAGAACCTCTATTGACGATAAATTGCAAGGCCTTCATTTTGCCGACGATTATGTGACGAAACCTTTTCATCCCGAGGAGTTGGCGGCACGTGTGGAAGTGCTGTTAAGACGGCTCGGAAAGATGTCACCACCGCTCATTCAACTTTCACATCTTAGCATTTATTTAGACCAAAATCGCATTGTCGATACAAGATCGAATCGTGAAATCGTCCTAACGGCAAAGCAATTTCAAATTTTCACTTATTTGCTTCGTCATCCGAACCAGATTCTTACAAAGGAACAAATCTACGAAGCGGTATGGGAATACCCCTATATAGCGGGGGATAAAACGTTGATGGTACATATTCGCCATTTACGTGAAAAAATAGAGGAGAATCCGAGCCAACCGCAAATTATTGAAACGATTCGGGGAATCGGATATAGGGTGAAACAATGAGATTTCGACATTCTCTGTTGGCGAGATATTTACTGATCATTATGGTAGCACTTATCCTATGGCCGTTTGTTTTACCTGCCTATTTCATACCGTCCTATCTTCTGGACGAGGAACTTCAACAAAAAGCTCAGTATGTTGATACGAACATTTTAAAGCAAATGTGGCATTATGAAGCGGCAAAGCTGGACGGAGCCAATCCAGAACAGGTAGATAAGAAGCTCCACACATTAAAAGAACAATATCCGCTCGCTTCGATGTTCTGGGTGGATGGAGCAGGAAAAACCAAACTAGTACTTTCCAAACAAAAGAATATTCCGGCTCAATGGACCTTAGAGAACAGTATTGAGTTTATGAATCAAAGCGATGGTGATCCCATTACCTTTGTGTCACATATTGGCAAAGGCCAGAGCAACGGTTTTATGGTTTTCCAAATACCACCTTCAGTTTCAAAACTTCCGACCCTGTCCTTTATAGATGACAAGTTTTTGGCGATATATGCTTTTCTCGTATTTGGTCTCTTTTTATTTGTCTCCTGGTTATTTTTCTTCAAGATCCGTAAACGACTTGTTCACCTTCAAACCGCCATGACGGAAACAAAGGAAAACGGGATTCCTGAAAAAATCATTGTCAATAAAAAAGACGAAATCAGTGAATTAGGCAAAGCGTTTAATTATATGATCGATGAACTGACAAAAAGCAGGCAACATGAACAAGAAGAAGAAGCACTGCGCAAACAGTTGATTGCTAATATATCCCATGATTTACGGACACCTCTCACCGCCATTCGCTGGCATGCCTATTCATTACAAGCAGAACCTTTATCTCCCAAAGGGAAAGATTCGCTTCATTTAATTGAAAACAAGGTAGATCTCTTAAGCCATCTACTAGAAAATCTCCTATCCTACACGCTATTATCGGCGCGAAAATACACATTGCAAAGAAAAGAAATAGATATTATACGGTTCATTCGTGAATCAATGGCAGGATGGTATCCTGTATTTGAAAAAAAAGGCTTTAAAGTAGATGTTAGTCTGCCCGAAAAAGCTTTGATCTGGACTATCGATCCCCATTGGTTCATGCGCATCCTGGACAATCTTTACCAAAACGTGGTGAGACACGCTAACTCGGGATTGTATGTCAGTGTCCGAATCGTGGATTATGACGGGAAAACAGCCATTCTGATTGAAGACAGAGGCCCCGGCTTGGATGTAACAACCGACAAAAAGGGAGCCGGCATCGGCCTCTCCATCGTGTCACTCATGCTACAGGAAATGCAATTAGGATGGGAAATAACAAGTTCGTCAAAGGGTACACAAATATATCTGTACGAAAATTAATAACCGGAATAAGAAAACCAACAATTAAACAAAAATTAAACGAAACCTCACCTTCATTTTAACCTTTACTGATTAGGATGAAAGTGAGGTTATTTCTATTGAAAAAAAAGAAAGGATGATTACGTTGAATTTCACATCGTTATTACGGAATAAAGAGGATAAAAGCGGGTATCGTTGGCCCGCATGGATTGGTTATGCTGCTATGTTATGGTCGGCGCTGTATGGAACATTACATCTTTATTGGTTATTAGGTGGAGCTGGATATCCTTTTAAAAATGAAGGTATGGGATTGTTCGCAGCAATAGTTACCCATCTTCCAGCAGAAGTTGGCTCTATTGTTTTCGTCACTCTATGTCTCATGGGCATTGGAATAGGTCTTTTCATGCAAAAGCCACAATTTAAGGCATTTTCTCGGTGGTTTGCTATAGCCTATTCATGGGGTTTCTCTGTTGCGCTGCTCCTCTTTGTTCCTGATACCAAGTTAATTGCAGCCATGGCATACGCTTTTTTATTTAAATTCGACTTTAACTGGCAAATGATGAATCAAATTTTTTGCATTATTGGCGCGCTTCTTTGGATGATGACCGCTGTTATCTACCAAAGAAAAACTCGTCATGCATGTGAATATTGCGGGCGTAATAAGGACAAAAAACCCTTTTTCTTGGTACGTTGGGGGCGTTTATTAACCGTTATCGCAGCCCTGGCGCCTGTTCCCTATGCCCTCGTTCGTTTCGCGTGGGCACTCGATATCCCATTAGGGGTTGATCCGCAATTCCTTAAGGATTTCTCGAGCGCAAATCCGATGGCGCAAGTGACGGAATGGGTTTTTGGATCTGTTTGTATAGGTGGGGGGATCCTTACACTTGGTTTAGTCCAAAAATGGGGGGAAGTCTTTCCTCACTGGTTCCCGTTCATTGGCGGCAAAAGAGTTCCCATCCTGCTTGCAGTGATTCCTGCTTCTATTGTTGCCATTGCTGTAACCGCAGCAGGTTTTGTCTTTACATTTGGGATATTCGCCTTGGCACTTCAACTCGTGGCGGTGGACAATATCATACTCAGTCAGGGCTGGGGTACTATGGGACCGATGATTTTTTGGGTGCCATGGGGAGTGGCTCTCGGGCTGGCTGCGATCGCCTACTATTATCGTCGGCGTGGCCGATGTTCCAGGTGTGAACGAGGTTAAAAAGAGGAGGATTATGTGACCATGAACGAAAAAACAAACAAAGTGGAAGATCTAACGGAAAGGCTGAATGCCTTTGAAAAATTGACAAAGAAAGCGGTATGGCCAGCTTACCTCGGTTGCCTTTGGGCAGTCATGTATGCCGTTTTCGTCCGATTTTATCAAGCTGCAGGTGGAACTTTAGGTCTCCCGGGGCAGCTAGAGGATCCTAAAGGAATGTACATGGCAAGTTATGTTGCAGGCGTCTTAATCATGACCTGTGGGTTCATTTTAATTGCCCTTGTCAAGCCATGGGGACGAGTGGTCCCGACATGGGTGCCGTTAATTGGCGGAAGACATATCCACCGTCTCATTATATTAATCCCTACCCTTTCCTGTACTGCTTATTTACTTGCACATGGAATCAGTGGAATCATTACAAAAACCCTTCTTCTAGCAGATGTCATTACCATTCATTTCACTGGCTGGATTTCACTTGATGTACAAAGCCTGGCGTTATGGAGTCTTTTATTTTATGAGCCGTGGTTTGTTATCATGGGCATTTTGTCCGGCTTAACAGCTTCCCATTATACACAAGCTTCCGGCATTTCTCTCTCTACATTTAGACGGAGCATGGTAATCTATCTCATTTTCGTTTTTCTACTAACCGTGTTTTGTGTATTCTATATCATTTTTAAACTCGCCTAACGGGAATGCCACAGGGACGGTGCTCATGCCTTTTTTATTCACTTTTCCTTGTCCAAAAAAGCCACTAAAACCGTCCTCATGTTCTACCCTTGGTCTATTTTGCGTTGGCATCTGGTTGATGAATTCCAAAGACATTTCCTTCGGTATCCACATAGTATCCCTGCCAGGCCATGCCAGGCAGGGCGTATTTTGGCATTACAACCTTGCCGCCATTCTCAATAATTTTCGTTTCCGTTGAATCGTACTCTTCTACTCCCATTGTACAGGCATATCCATTTATAGCCTGGTTTGTTACAGGCGGAGCACTTTGGCGCTGCATCAAGGCACCGTTGATTCCAGGCTCATTTTCATCACCGGTCACTGCTCCAAAGTATGGCATTCCTGCATACTCACTCCAATCTTGAAATGACCATCCGAATACCTCTCCATAAAACTTCTTAGCACGTTCCATGTCATCCACTGAAGCGGCGCACGAAAAACGCGAAAGCGTTTCACGATAAATGCGAAAACGCCTATCTAGGTTGTTACCTTCTGGAAGTTAGTCGGTTTTCATAACTGAACGAGTAGGGTTAC